>JBHIDP010000036.1:0-16985 GCA_046760185.1 Anaerolineae bacterium | reverse complement strand
AAGCCTCGACTCCGATTGTACGAGTTTTAACTGGTCCCTCTATCAGCTACCCTCCAGACACATCCCCTCCCCTGACCCTTGCCACCCACAAGGGCCCCTACCAATCCTTCGACAGTGTGCTCCTCAGCCACCAGATCGACCCGGATGCCCAGCTCCCTGGCCGTCGCGGCCGTGATCGGCCCGATGCAGGCCACCGTGGCCTGGGCCAGGGCCTGGGAGGGGGCAACGCCATCCAGCAGAGCCACAAAGTTCCGGACCGTGGAAGAGCTGGTGAAGGTGACCACGTCAATCTGCCCGGCCAGGAGCATCCTCCCGACCTCCTGGCCGGTAGGGGTGAGGGAACCCTGGGGGTAACGTATCTCCAGCCCTCCGTCAGGAGAGTCCTCCTGGGCCAAAACGGTGCGGTAGGCAACTACCTCGTCCACGGTGGCGCCCTTGGCCCGCAGCTCTCTGGCCAGCAGGGCCCGGGCTTCGGCGGCCCGGGGTAGTAAGATACGCTGACCCGCCACCTCGCCCAGGCCGGTGACGATCTCCTCGGCCACGTACTTGGGAGGCATATAGTCCACCCGCAGCCAATAGTCCCTCAGCGCCGTGGCCGTGGCCGGGCCAATGGCGCAGAGGCTGACCCCGGCCAGGGCGCGGGCATCTTTACCGGCAGCCCCAAGGCGCTGCAGGAAGAACTTGACTCCGTTGACGCTGGTGAAGATGACCCAATCGTAGGCATCGAGGTTCTGGATGGCCTGATCTAGAGGTCCGTAGTCCTCTGCAGGCACGATCCGGATGGTGGGGAACTCAATCGGCTCGGCCCCCAGTTCCGCCAGCCGCTCCAAGAGGGTGCTGGCCTGGGCCCGAGCCCGGGTGACCAACACCCGTTTACCGAGCAGGGGCCTCCGCTCGGGCCGATCGAACCAGCGGAGCTTCTCTCGCAGACCCACCGTCTCACCGACGACGATCACCGCTGGCGGCTTCAGTCCAGCCACTTCGACCCTCTCCACGATATCAGCCAGGGTGCCGACCACCGTCTCCTGGCGGGACGTCGTTCCCCAACATACCAGGGCTACCGGCGTCTGAGGGGAGCGACCGTGGCGTAGCAGCGCCTCGACGATCTGAGGGAGATTCCCTACGCCCATGAGGAGGACCAGGGTGCCGATGCGGCTGAGGGCTGCCCAATCCAGGCTTGACTTCCCCCTGGTTGGGTCCTCTGACGCGGCCTCTCCCCGGTCTCCTGGCTCAGTTGCGACTGCCGTAAAGCCGAGGCGAGAGGACGCGGCACTGTGGCCGGTGACCACGGCGAAGGCGCTGGTATAGCCCCGGTGGCTCACGGGGATGCCGGCGTAGGCCGGGGCAGCCACGGCGCTGGTCACTCCGGGCACCACCTCAAAGGGAACACCGGCCGCAGCCAGAGCTTCCGCCTCCTCGCCCCCCCGTCCGAAGACGAAGGGATCGCCCCCCTTGAGGCGGGCCACGACCTTGCCCTGCTGGGCCCTCTCCACCAGCAGCCGGTTGATCTCCTCCTGGGCTAACGTATGCTGCCCAACCATTTTCCCGACGTAGATCAGCTCGGCCTGAGGCCGGGCCTCCCGCAGCAATTGAGGGCTGGCCAGATAGTCATAGACCACCACGTCAGCCTCCCGCAAGTACTCCAGCCCCCGGACGGTGATCAGCTTGGGATCGCCGGGCCCCGCACCGATAAGGTACACAATTCCCGTTCTATTCAAAACCCTGCTCCCTATCAATTTCGCACATCTTCCAATATCTCCCCGGCCCCCATGGCCAACGCCCTCTCCGCCAACTTCCTTCCCAGGGCCTCGGCCTCCCTTTCAGAACCCCTTGCTTCCAACCGGATCATCCGCTGCCCATCAATTGTGGCTACCATCCCTGTGACCTTTAGCTCACCCTCCGTGACCACGCCGTGAGCGGCGACCGGCACTCGACAGCCCCCTCCCAGATAGCGCAGGAAGGCCCGTTCAGCGTCGGTGGCAGCACGGGTGGGTATGTCGTCCAGTGCGGCAACCAGCCGCCTCATTTGATCATCCTCCGCCCTCACCTGGACCGCCAGAGCGCCCTGGCCGGGGGCGGGAAGAACCACGTCCAGGGGAATGTACTGGGTGATGCGATCGGCGCGGGCCAGGCGGATGATCCCCGCCGCAGCCAGCACAACGGCCTCGTAGCCACCACCCTCCGCCTTCCGCAGACGGGTATCCACGTTGCCCCGCAGGTTGACAATACACAGATCGGGGCGATAGGCCAAGAGCTGAGCCGCCCGGCGCAGGGAGCTGGTACCGATCCTGGCTCCTTGAGGCAACCTCTCCAAGGCCAGCCCCAGGCGGGAGACCAGCACGTCCCGGGGATCCGCCCGGGCCAGCACCGCCCCAACGATTAGCCCCTCCGGGCCCTCCGTAGGCAGGTCCTTGAGGCTGTGTACCGCCAGGTCAATCTCTCCCGCCAGCAACGCTGCCTCGATCTCCTTGGTGAAGAGCCCTTTGCCCTCTAATTCAGTAAGGGCCCTTCGTTGGTTCCGATCCCCTTGAGTCTTGATCACCCGGACGGTACACTGGAGCCCAGCATTCAGGGCTGTCAGCCTTTCCATTACCTCCCGGGTCTGGGCCAGGGCCAGGGCACTGCCCCGGCTGCCGAGGGTCACCGCCCGTCTCTCCCCCACCATCATCCCCCTATCCCCATGAGAAAACTATCGAAGCCGTGGATCGTAGGCAGGAAGAAGCTGACGCCCAGGTAGGTGATGACGATGGAGATGAAACCCAGGACCAACATCCATGCCGAGCGTCTGCCCCGCCAGTTGGCCACGTTGCGGGCGTAGAAGTAGACCACGTAGATAAACCAGGTGACCAGCGACATGTTCAGCTTGGCATCCCACAGCCAGGGGGTCCCCCAGACCCGCTCGGCCCAGATGGAGCCGGTGATAAGAGCCATGGTCATGAAGGGGAGGCCCAAGGCGGCCAGGGCCCGCCCCATTTGCTCCGTGACCTCGAGTGGTGGCAGGCGGTAATAGAGTGGATCGGGCCGCCGGGCCCTCAGTTGGCGCTCCGCTACGAGATAGGCCACGGCGGCGACGAAGGCCAGGGTGAAAAGGCTATAGGCCACGAAGGAGATGGTTACGTGCACTGACAGCCAGTAGTTCCGCAAGATGGGGATGAGAGGCCGGATCTCCCTGGGCAGAACCGAGGCGATGGCGATGGCCCCGAAGGCCAGGGGGGTGACGAAGGCACCCAGGACCTTGTAGCCATAGCGCCACTCCACGATGAGATAAGCGAGAACCGTCACCCAGGCGTAGAGGGAGAGGGACTCAAATAGGTTAGCCAAGGGGGGGTGTCCCGATTCGAGCCACCGGGTCGCCAGGGCCGAAGCATGCACTAGCGCACCCAGGACCAGGATCAGGGTCGCCCAGCGGCCGGCACGTCTGCTCTTGAGAACCAGATGCACCTCGTAGAGCACCGTGCTTCCGAGGTAGATGGCCAGGGAAAGGGTGAAAAGCACAATGTTGATCACAGCTCCTACCCCCAAACGCTATCCCTTTTCCTTGGGTCCTCCGCCATCCAGGGCAAAGAGTTCGCGGATGGCCTCGCGATAGCGGTAACCATCTCGCTCGTTAGCCTGACGCTTCAGACGAACCGTTGGCTCATGGAGGATTTTGTTGACGATACCCAGGGTCAGGGCGTTGATAATGTTTCGCTCCCGTTCCGAGAGATCCCCCAACCGCCGCAGGGCTTTCTCCAGCTCCGCCCGACGGATGCTCTCCGCCCGCCTCCGCAGATCGCTGATGGTGGGCACCACGTCAAGGGAATGGAACCAGGTCATGAACTTGGCGGCCTCCTCGGCAACGATGGCCTCCACCTTGCCCACCTCTTTCTGACGTTCCTGCAAGTTTGCTTCGACCACAGCCCGCAGGTCGTCAATGTCATAGAGATAGACGTTATCAATGGCACCCACAGCCGGATCAATATCCCGGGGGACAGCAATATCAATCAGGAAGAGGGGCCTGTTATTCCGCATCCGCATTGCCTCCCGGACCATGTCTGGTCGCAGGATGGGATGGGGAGCCCCCGTTGAGCTGATGACGATATCAGTCTGCCAGAGCGCTAGAGGCAGACGGTTGAAGTTCCAGGCCCGTCCTCCCCAGCGCCGGGCCAAGGTCAGGGCCCGATCATAGGTGCGGTTGGCGACAATGATACCCTTGGCCCCATTGTCCATCAAGGTCTTGGCCGTCAGTTCTCCGGTCTCGCCAGCGCCGATGATCAGCACCTGCCGGGAGCCAAGGTCGCCAAAGATCTTCCTGGCCAGCTCCACAGCGGCATAGCTAACCGAGACCGCGTTCTGGCTGATCCCGGTCTCGGTGCGAGCCCGTTTACCCGTGGCGAGGGCCTGCCGGAACAGAGCCGAGAGGACCCGGCCGATAGTCCCCTGGCTGGCTGCCTCCTCGAAGGCGTCCCGCACCTGACCCAGGATCTGCGGCTCACCAACGACTAGCGAGTCAATGCCTGAGGCAACGGCAAAGAGATGGCTCACCGCCGCCTCATCTCGGTAGAGATACAGGTAGTCGGCGAAGGCCCCCCGGTCAAAGCCGTGGAAATCGCTCAGGAAGAAACCAACCCGCTCGCTCCCTTCCTCTGAATCGTCCACCAGGGCGTAGAGTTCCACCCGATTACAGGTGAAGAGGAGCGCCCCTTCGGCAACCGGGTTCCCCCTATTCTGATCCTCGCGGACAAGCTCTGCCAAAGCCTCCTCCCGGCCCTGGGTGGTAAAGGCCAACTTCTCTAAAACTTCCACAGGAGCCGTTTTGTGGCTCACCCCCGATACAACGATATGCATCCTTCCGTGCGCCTCCCCGGTAGATTCAAACTCGAAAGCGTCTTTACGAGTCCTGCCCTATAAAGGTTCAAGACGAGACGTCCCGGTTAACGATCGCTCCCTTCAGGCTCTGCCGGCCGAGAGGCCAAGAGCCCCTCCACCAACTCCTGAACCGCTCCTTCCTCCCGTCGTCTGATTAGCTCCAGCAGATCAGAATCAACCAGCCGGTACCAGACCGCCCTTCGCTCCTCATCATCGGGGTAGGCAGCCATGACCCGCTCTCGCAGGCCACCCAGGAGGTCAAGGAACCTGGCGTACTCCGGGCCGAAGGTCTGCTCCAGACGCTCTCGCAATCGGTGGGCGAGGGCCGGGCTCTTTCCCCCCGTGGAGATGGCGATGGTCAAGTCCCCTTGTCGGACCACTGCGGGGACGATGAAGTTGCAGTGAACGGAGTCATCTACCACGTTGACCAGCAGGCCCCGCTGGCTCGCTTCCTGCCACACCTGGTGGTTGACCTGGGGTTGGTCCGTGGCGGCGATGACCAGGGCGGCTCCAGCCAGGTCGCCGGAGCGGTACCGACGCGGTAGATGTCTGATCCGCCCCTCCGCTGTCAGCCGCTGCAAGGCAGGGGTCAACTCCGGGCTGATGACCGTCACTTGGGAGTCGCCTTCCAACAGGGAGAGCACCTTGCGCTCGGCCACAACTCCGCCCCCAACCACTACACACCTCTGATCTTTAAGGTTGAGGAACACTGGGTAATAGGCCATTGTCCAAAAACCCTATGACAAGCAATGTAACATAGCTTAATCAATTTGTCAAAGATTTCACAATCACGAAGGAAAGGTCAGGGAAGGCGGCTGCTATTTCCTGACGACGCGCACACTGTTGCTCTTGCAGTTGGGACAAACCCGCTCCTGGTCGGGGTCGTATGGCCCCTCCCACTCACGCCCACAACGCAGACACTTAAACCTGGCCGTTTCTGCCATAGTGACCTCTAGTCCCTTTTGTCACTCGTTAGCACCCTCTTCGTAAACTCAACCTCCTCCACCGTCACCCCTTGCCTCATCTCCTCTAACTCCCGCATCACTTTAGCCCACTTCTGTCCCTCGGCGGCGCTGATCCACTCCAGTTGCAAGCGCTCAGGGCGGAGACCCAGCTTCTCCAGCCGGTTCCACAGCCGGTCCACCCGCCGTTGTGTCCAACGGTTGACGTTGATGTAGTGGCAGTCTGCCAAGTGGCACCCAGAGACCAACACTATGGGCGCTCCCAGCTCAAAGGCATGAAGGATGAACTCCCGACGCACGCGGCCGCTGCACATGGTGCGGATGGTGCGGGTGTTGGGCGGGTACTGCATGCGTGAGACCCCGGCAAAGTCGGCCCCGGCGTAGGAGCACCAGTTACAGGCGAAGATAATGATCTTCTCCTGAGGATCCTGGTCAAGGGCAGCCTCAATCTGGGCCATGATCTGCTGGTCGGTGAAATGGCGCATGGTGATGGCCTCGAAGCGACACTCGGCGGCACAGGCACCGCAGCCGGCACAGGCTGCCTCAACCACGCTGGCCTTTATTTTCTGCCTGGCATCGGCGGTGATGGCCCCAAAGGGGCAGACCCGGACACAGACGGCACAGGCAGTACACAGCCCGGCGTCTACGACAGCGGTGATGGCCTCCACCCGGATTCTATCAGCGTTGAGGATGGTCTGAGCACGAGCCACGGCCGCCCCGGCCTGGGTCACACTCTCCTTGATATCCTTGGGCGCCTCGGCACAGCCGGCGAAAAAAACTCCTCTGGTCGGCGCGTCAACCGGCTTGAGCTTGGGGTGCAACTCCAGGAAGAAACCATCCTCAGTGGTAGAAAGGGTCAGGAGCTGCTTGACCGCGTTCTGATCCTGGCGCGGCACGAACCCTATGGAGAGGACCACCATATCCAGCTCATGTTGTTCAAGCCGCCCAGCCGTGGTGTTCTCCACCGTCAGGATGAGGTTCCTGGTCTCCGGCTGTTCTACCACCTCGCCGGGCAGGCCACGGATGTAGCGCACGCCGGCTGCCTTGCTGCGCTGGTAGAGGTCCTCAAACCCTTTGCCGAAGGCGCGAATGTCCAGGTAGAAGACGGAGATATCGGTGTCCGGGTAGTGGTCCTTGAGCAGCAGGCTATCCTTGACCGTGTTCATGCAACAGATGTTAGAACAGTAGGGCCGGCCCCTCGATCCGTTGGGGTTGCCTGTTCCCCCGGAGTGGGGAACAGTCGTACGCGAGCCAACGCACTGGATAAAGCCGATCCGTTTCGGCCTCATCCCATCGGTAGGGCGCACAAACTGGCCGCCCGTGGGTCCTCCAGCATCAATAAGGCGCTCAAACTCCAAGCTGGTGATGACATTCTCGTAGCGGGTGTAACCGTACTCATCCAGAGCAGCAGGATCGTAGACATCCAGCCCTGTGGCTACGATGATGATCCCCACCTCCAGATCAACGTGGCGGTCCTCCATGTCGAAGTCAATGCACTTCTTGTCACAGACCTCAAGGCACTTCCCACAGGCGATAGGGGTGTAGCCCAGGCACTCGTCCATGTTGATGATGTACGAGGAGGGTACAGCCTGGGGAAAGGGGATGTAGATAGCCCGCCGCGAGGAGAAGCCTAACTGGTACTCATCCGGCTTGACCACCGGGCAGACGGGGACACAGTCGCCACAAGCGGTGCACTGAGTCTCATCCACGTAGCGGGCCTTCTTCCGCACCCGCACCTTGAAGTTCCCCACGTAGCCCGAGGCCTCCTCCACCTCGCTGTAGGCCATCAACTCGATCCTGGGATGCCGACCGACATCCATCATCTTCGGACCGAGAATTCATATGCTACAGTCCATGGTTGGGAAGGTTTTGTCCAGTTGGGCCATCCTCCCCCCGATGGAGGGCTGCCTCTCCACCAGGTAAACCTGATGTCCGGCGTCGGCCAGGTCCAGGGCAGCCTGGATGCCGGCGATGCCGCCGCCCATAACCAGAGCGGTTCTGGTGACCGGCACCTCCATCTCGGTCTGAGGATGCAGCCATCGCGCACGGGCCACGGCCATCTTGACGATATCCTTGGCCTTGCCTGTCGCTGCCTCGGGATCGTGGAGATGTACCCAGGAGCAATGTTCCCGGATGTTGGCAATTTCCACCAGATAGGGGTTCAGCCCGGCATCGGTAGCGCAGGCGCGGAAGGTAGGCTCGTGCAGGCGGGGTGTACAGGCGGCGACCACGATCCGGTCCAGGTTGTGCTCTCGGATAGCCTGCTTGATCTCTTGCTGGCCGGGGTCGGAGCAGGTGTAGCGGTTGCGCAGGGCCACAGCCACATCTGGGAGGGACTCAGCGTACTCCCGCACCGCCTCGCAGTCCACCGAACCGGAGATATTCCGCCCGCACTCACAAACGAAAACGCCGATACGTAGATTATGCACGTCCTTTCCCTTCACTTACTCCTCCTTCTCGCTCCCCTTCTCCAGGAACTCCACCACATACCTGGCAAATTGCTCCAGGTCACCCAGCTTGGTCTGCAAGATATTGTACACTGTCCGGACTCTCCCAGCCGCATGAAGCGATAATGTGGTTACCGATGTCAAGCACTACCTCGATAGCCACCTGAAGGTTTCGCTCAGTGATGTCGCGCATGAGTGAATCCTTGGTGTAAGTTTGAAAATTAACTGGCTGGCAAACCTTACGGAGTTTGTCCAAACACTCGTCGAGCCTCTGCAAGCGCAGCCGTATAGTCTCCTCTTCTATCACCGAACTTCCCCTCCTTGATTCGACGCCGCAGGTATTCCCCTTGCACCTTGTACATGTGACCAGTATCCAGATAATCGCGGTTAGCCTCGTATGTGAAGCGAAACCTGACCCTTTCATCGGCACAGTAGATGAGCCGGCCATGTTTCAGTACCTGGTGGCACAGAATCAACGATGCCGGATTGAGCACAACCACGTCCACATCGTCTCGTCCCAGGGCCTCGCTAAAATCTGCCATCAGGCTCAACTGCAGGTCAAGATATTGAGCCGAATCTAAGTCCTCGTCCAAGAGCACGGCGATATCAACATCGCTGAGTGAGCTGGCAATACCCCTCGCCTGCGAGCCGAAGATATAGGCCACTTTCACTTGAGGGTATTTCTTGAAAAGGTCACGGACTATCTTCTTAACGCCGTCCATTTCACTCTACCTCCTGTTTGATACTATACTCATTATACTTCACTTCATAAACCCAAGCAAGTGCCAGCCAGCGTCGTCAAATCCTGTATCTCCATCTCTATCTCCTCCCCCAATCTCTCATCAGCCATGGCGCATTTGAGGTGGATCTGGCACTTAGGGCAGGCGGTAACCAGCATCTCAGCACCGGTGGCCTTGGCTTCCCTCAGCCGTTCGACCTGAATCTGTTTGTTGGCCGCCCCGCAGTTGGTCCAGGCACTGGTGCCGCAGCAGAGGGCCCTGTTACGGTTGTGTGCCATCTCTACCAATTCCAACCCCAGGGACTCGATAACCTGTCGCGGCTCGTCGTAGAGCCTCATGTGTCGGCCCAGACGGCAAGGGTCGTGGTAGGTCACACTTTGCAATTCGTAATCTGCAATTTGCAATTCACCCTTAAGCAGTTGCTCAGCCAACAGTTCAGATATATGCAACACCTCCATCCCCAGATGGCCAACGTAGGCGGGATAGTCCACCTTTAAGGTCCGGTAGCACTCAGGACAGGTGGTGACCAGCCGCTGGGCTCCGGTCGCGTGCAGTAAGGTTAAGTTGATCTCAGCCAAGCGGCGGAAATTTTCGCAGTCACCTTGCCACAGCAGGTCGTGGCCACAACAGCGCTCGTCGGCCAGGACAATGGGCTTAAGTCCCAGATGGTTGAGCACCCTGATGGCACTGCGGGCGATCTTCACCCCCTGGAAGCCAAGGGGGTGGAACAGGGCCTCGTAATAGGACAGGCACCCCACAAAGTAGACCATCTCGCCATCAGTCGAGATTTGCCCCGCCCCGTCCAGCCACCCTATCCTCTCCTGGGCCGTATCAGGCCGGCCCATCAACCGCATCCAGCTCTCGATGGCCTGACCGTGGGTACAGTGACCACGATACCCCACCCCCCGTGCCTCTCTTCGCAGGTCACGCACGAAGCCAGCGTAGTCTACCCCCTGCGGGCAAACCAGGGCGCAGCGGTAACAGGTCAGGCAGGACCAGAGCAGGGGGTCACTCAAGGAGGTACCGTCCTGGCTGTAAAGAGTCTCCTCCACTGTGCGACGGGGCGAGTACCCCACCTGTTGCCGGGCCAGAGGGCAAACCGAAGTACACTTGCCGCACTCCAGGCAGTGATAAGCCCGGCTACGCTCAACGATCTGTTGAAGGTTCTGGCTGACCACGAGCCCCTATGCCTCCCCCTGTGAGGTTTCGCTTCTCTCCCCGGCGAGACCCTCGACAAAAGAGGTTAAGGCCTGGACAAAAGCGACCCCATCCCCGACCGGTATCCGCTCTAACTTCAACCGTCTCCCATCCAATCCCAGAAGGCGCGTTATAGCCTCAGCCTGGGCGAAGAACTGCCTCTCCCCCTCACCCTCCAACTGATAATGGCACTGGTCGGAGGGGCAGGCCAGGATCAACACCCCGGCCGCACCCCACTCAAAAGCTTGCAGGATCAGGCCAGGGCTCAGCCGGCCAAGACACGGTAGCCGCATCAGGCGGACCTGAGCTGGATAGGTCAGTCGTTCCCGACCGGCCAGCTCCACCCCAGTGTAGGCCCCCCAGTTGCAGGTGAAGACAATCACCTTCCTCATGCCAAAAGCGCCTCCATGGTGGCCCGGATCATACGGTCGGACATGTAAGCAGCGCCGATGGCCCCAGTTGGACAGTGAGCGAGGCACGCACCGCAACCACAGCAGGACGAGGAGTTCACCTGGGCCGTCAACAGGCCATCGGATCCTTCGAGCAGCGTGATAGCGTCAAACTTACAGGGCTGCACACAGTCACCGCACCCCCGACAGCGGCTGACGTCAATCCCTACGCTTACCGGCAGGCCAGCAGCCGCCACCCAGAGTGGAGGTTGAGCCAGGAGAACACGGGCAATGCCGGCGGCCACAAGCTCAACCGCCTTGGCCGTGGCTGCTTCATGTTCGTTGCCGTGGACGAAAGCGCAGTGCTCGCGGAGGTTGACGAACTGGAACAGCGGATGGGGAGGATTCAACGGATTCTGTAGCAAGGTGGTTTTGCAGCGCAGGCGCTGGGTGGAGCAACTGTAGCAAATCTGGTCCAGGGTGCAACATGAGCAGGCGGCCAGCACGGCCCGCTCAACGCCCGTGGGTGATAGAGAGGCCTGGATAGCGGCCGTACCCTCCGCATGACAGGCGAAGTCCACCTCCTCTACGAAGGCAACTTGGGGCCCATCAAGGACCCTGGTCCGCAACTGACCGAAGTCCACAATCCCGCTGATCTCCCCTCCGCAGCGGCAAAGGAAGACCCCCACCGGCGATGACCGGCTGTGGAGCAGGGGAGGGCTCTGGCCTGGATGCTCCCTCTCCGGCTCAAGCGTTGACCTGGAAAAGAGGCCACCGCCAGAGGGAGGGGAATTCCCCGGGGACGACAGTTCCCTGATGAGCCTGGCCGCTGCTGCGGTACCATCGGCTGCATCACCCTCCCCGACCAGATGTACGCAGTTCGTGAGCGCTTCCGGAGGTCTACCATCGGCCCAGATGATGGCTCCAACTGCTAGTGTCACCGTGCGGGGTTGGGCGGTATGGTTGATGGCCCCGGCCGCACAGACCCACTCACAGGCCAGGCATTCGGAACATGCGCCACAGTTCAGGCAGCGTTCGGCCTCGGCCACAGCCGTCTCCTCATCAAGGCCCAGATCAACCTCAAGGAAATTGGTAGAGCGATCCGTGGCCGGCAGGGCCGGCATCTCCACCCGAGGTCTCCTGGCCGCCACACCCTCCGCTATTCTGGCCTCGACCTCTTCTGCCTTCAGCTCCGCCGCCGGGAGCAACGGGGTGGGGGGGACATCCAGCGGCAGACCGCGCAGGTAGCGGTCTATGGAACGGGCAGCCCTGTGGCCGTCAGCGATGGCATCCACGGCAAAGCGAGTCACACCGCTGACCGCATCGCTGCCAGCGAAGACGCCGGGCCAGGCTGTAGCCATAGTCTCGGGGTCAGCCTCGATGGTGCCCCAGGGAGTCACCTTCACCCCATCACAGCCGGTCAGATAACTAAGGTCAGGGGCCTGGCCGATGGCGAAGATGACAGTGTCGGCTGGGATGATATGTTCGGTCCCTTCCAATTCATCCATGTCAGGGCGTCCGTCAATGAAACCACGGAAGTCCACCTCCAGGCAACGCACTCCGGTCACCCGACCGTCCTGAGAAATGATCTCCTTGATCGTGCGACCGGGATGGATGACCACCCCTTCTATCTCCGCCGCCTCAATCTCCCAACTATGGGCCGGCATCTGCGGCCGGGATTCGAGACAGGCCATGTGCACCTCCGATTGGTCGGGAGTTTCCGGTTGGTCGGAAGTTGAACTCCTGACCAGCCGTAGGGCCGTGCGAGCGACATCAATGGCCACATTGCCGCCCCCGATGACCAAGACACGACGGCCAGCCAGGTCAACACTCTCCCCCAGGCTGACGCGGCGCAGGAAATCGGTGCTCACCAGCACATCGGGCAGATCGGCCCCGGGAATGGGGAGTTTCTTGCCACGGTGAGCGCCTGTGGCCAGGAAGATGGCCTCGTAGCCAGCATCGAAAAGGGCCTGGAGGTCATCCACACGGTGGTTAAGCTTCAACTCAACCCCCTGGGCCAGAATCTGATCCACCTCCCAGGCGATCAACTGGTGAGGGAGGCGAAACTGAGGCACACCAACCCGCAGCATACCCCCGGCCACGGGGAGGGCTTCAAATACCGTCACCTCATGGCCCAGTTTGACCAGGTCCTGGGCAGCGGTCAGGCCGGCCGGCCCGGCCCCGACGATGGCCACCCGTTTAGAGGGAGCAGCCCCTTCTGCCCCCTCTGTCCCTTCTATCCCCTCTATCCCCTCCGCGTAGGCCCAGTCGGCCACGAACCGCTTAAGGGCCATGATGTTGACCGGTTCGTCCACCCGGCCCCGGCTGCAGGCATCCTCACAGCGGTGGTTGCAGATCCGCCCGCAGATAGCGGGGAAGGGATTGTCCTCTTTGATGGTGCGGTAGGCTTCGGCGAAACGCCTTTGACGGATAAGAGCTATGTACCCCTGGGCGCGCTGGTGGGTAGGGCAGATGTAGCGGCAGGGAGCTGTGCCGCGTTTCTCAATAGCGAAAACGGTGGGAGCGAGGCCCCGGTAGATAGCCTTACGCTGATTTAGAGGACCCCACCCGCCTGAGGTGGAATTGCCGGTAAGTGAGGTATCTTCCTGAGCGGTGACCGTTGGAGCCTTGCCACGGGAAAGCTCCACCGGACAGGCAAGCGCGCACTGGCCACAGGCCGTGCAGCGGCTAAGATCAACGTAGTGGGGATGCTGATAAACCTGAACCCGGTGGCCGCCATCCATCTCCTCAATAGCCTTCACCCCTGCACTCAGCCACAGGTCCACCAGGGGATGGGCTGTAGCTGCTAACAGTTCAGGGACGGCAAGGCAGGGTGGTTTGATTGAGTTGGCATGGAGATGAGCATCACCGGCTACCAGATGGACCGCTATGCCGGCCTCAGCCAGGTCCAGAGCAGCTCGGGCCGCAGAAGGACCGCTTCCGACGACCAAAACCTTTTCGGGCAAGGGTGGAACTCCACTTTTGGCAAGGGCTAAGAGCCTATCCCAAAACCCTGATAGCGGCATCCCTATGCCGCTCGTAAGCGCTCCAAGGGCCTCGGGACGGCTTGGGGAAGCCACGCCCTCGCCTTTGTCCAGGGGCGAGGGCATCAATCAGTGGCCGCTTTCAGTCAGGGCCGACCGCCGCTACGAATTGTGAGACTTATTTAGACTGACCTGAGTGCAGCCGGCGTCGCAGGCTGGCAGCGTCCATCCCGAGAAGATCAGGCCGTCGTCAAATTCCAGTTCCCACTGCATGTAGTGCTCGAACCAGTGCTCCTGGCAGACCTCGCTGTCAGGCAGGTCGGCTGGGACGAGCATGCGTACCGTGCCGGACTGGACCTTGAATTCAACCACGTCATGCCCTTGAGCCTGGACGTTGAGTCCTTCCATCATCGGGTTCGGCTCGCCGCTGAAAGATCTGATCAGGTTCTTGCGCTTCATCTGCCCCCCTTCCATAGGTTATTCCTTTCTCTAATGCCCTTTCGTTTGCGGCCTCGGTGCCTGGCGGGACCGAAGTGCGGATCGCCTGGCGCAGGGCCTCAAGCGAGACGATCCTTGTCACAGCGGCCAGGAAACCGAGCATAACGATATTGGCCATGATCCTGTGGCCCAGTTCCTCCTCCGCCAAACGCGTAGCCGGGATGCTAAATGTCCCTCTCCGTGGATTGGTCCTGCCAGGCTTGACCAGATTCTCATCGTAAAACAGCAGACCGTCATCACTCAGTTCCGGCTCGTACTTGAGGTAGGCTTCCTGCGACATGGCCACCAGAATGGATGGTTTGATCAAGTGCGGGTAGTGCACCGGCTCGTCTGAGATGATCAACTTGGCGCTGCACGCCCCTCCCCTCGATTCAGGGCCGTAGCTCTGAGTGAGGGTAGCATGTTTCTTGTCATACAGCGCCACTGCCTTCCCCAGGATGTGCCCGGCCAGGATGATCCCCTGCCCCCCAAAACCACACAACCTGATCTCGGTGCGACTCAAGGTTACCCCCTTGCCCTGTTCTGGGTCTGCTTCTGCAAGGCCAGGAAACTGGGCCGCTCGATATCGAGGAACCGCCCCACGATGATCTCACCCTCTAGATTGATGGCCGTCTCCTTGGGGTCAATACCGTGTCGAATCACAGAGTTGTCGCGGTAGTAGGTCATGTGGTCCAGCCCGGTACGTTGTTCGTTCATGCGCCCATACAAGGCCGGGCAGGGGGAGATGACCTCGATAAAAGTGAACCCCTCCTTCAGCAACGCCTCCGTGAGAGAGCGCTCCAGCCGCCGCACATGAAGGGTCGTCCAGCGAGCAACGTAGACCGCACCACTGGCTGCTGCCAGGTAAGGGAGGCTGAAGGGATGGTCGAAGTTACCGTACGGGGTGGTGGTGGTCCGGGCGTAGGTCGGTGTGGTGGGACCCACCTGTCCTCCGGTCATACCGTAGGTGAAGTTGTTGATGCAGATGACCGTCAGATCCACATTACGCCTGGCGGCGTGGATAAAATGGTTTCCGCCGATGGCGATCAGGTCCCCATCTCCCGAGAAGACTACCACCTTCAGTTCCGGATTGGCCAGCTTCAGTCCTGTGGCGAAGGGAATGGCCCGGCCATGGGTGGTGTGAAACGAATCGAGATTGAGGTAGCCAGCCGCCCGTCCGGCGCATCCGATGCCAGAAACCACAGTCACCTTATCCAGCGCCAGTTTTGATTTCACCAAAGCACTGGTAAAGCAGGTCAGCACCGTCCCCAGGCCACAGCCGGGACACCAGATGTGCGGCAGACGGTCCTCCCGCAGCAGGTAATCCATAGGGTGGCGTTCGCTCTCATTAGCAGGTAGCAGGGAGCTATCTGTTTGCTGCTTCCTGCTCATCGTACCGCCCCCCTAATGACCTCCAGGACCTCTTCCGGTCGGTGAATACCGCCCCCAGCGTGAGGAACCAGGATCACCTGGGCCTGACCGGCCGCGCAGCGTTCCACCTCTAACGCTATCTGACCGTAGTTGATCTCCGGCACGACAAAGGCCCTGACCCTTCCCGCCAACTCTCGAATCTGTTCTTCGGCGAAGGGCCAGACGGTGACCAGTTGCAACAGTCCCACCTTGAGTCCCTCCCGCCTGGCCAACTCAACGGGCAGCAAGGCAGACCGGGCAGCGATACCGTAGGCGCAGACCACGACCTCAGCGTCCTCAAGACCATCCTCACGCAACTGGATGATGTCATCCCTGTTACGGCAGATCTTCTCAATAAGGCGGCTCACCAACCGCTCCTGGGTTTCCACATCGCTGACAGGATAGCCGTGCTCATCATGGGTCAGGCCGGTGACGTGCAGGTGGTAACCCTCGCCTGCGTTGGCCATGGGGGGAACACCGTCTTCGTCGGGCTGGAAAGGAAGGTACTCATCCGGGGAGCCCACCGGCTTGCGGCGGGGGAACCTCTCCACCTGATCCGGCGGCGGAATCACCACCCGCTCAGCCATGTGCCCTACGATCTCATCGGTCATGATCAACACCGGGGTACGGTATTTTTCCGATAGATTGAAGGCACGGACCGTCAGGTCGAAAAGGTCTTGAGGAGAGCTGGGAGCCAAGGCGATTATCTCATAGGGGCCATGAGAGCCCCAACGGGCCTGCATCATGTCTCCCTGTCCAACCAAGGTTGGCAGGCCGGTGGAAGGGCCGCCCCGTTGCACGTTGACCAGGACACAGGGGGTCTCGGTCATGATGCCCAGCCCCAGATTCTCCATCATCAGGCTGAAGCCGGGGCCAGAGGTGGCAGTCATGGCTTTGACCCCGGCCCACGAGGCCCCCAGGACGGCGTTCATGGAGCCCAATTCGTCCTCCATCTGGATAAAGACACCACCCAGTTGGGGCAGCCTTTCGGCCATCCGTTCGGCGATCTCCGTGGCCGGGGTGATAGGATAGCCAGCAAAGAAACGGCAGCCAGCGCTTATGGCCCCTTCGGCACAGGCCACATCGCCGTTTATGAAGAACTCTCCCGCGAGCACTTCTGCCTGAGCCATTGACTCTCCTTGGGTTCAGTCAGGTCTCCTGGCAATAGATAGCAAACTCGGGACAAAGCATCTCACACAGACCACAGGCCACGCAGGCCGGACCACTCAACACCCGTGGGTAGTGATAACCCTTGGAGTTGAAATCGTCTGACATCTCCAGAACCTCCATGGGGCAAAAGGCCACACAAAGTTCGCAAC
Organism: Anaerolineae bacterium; assembly: GCA_046760185.1. GTDB lineage: Bacteria > Chloroflexota > Anaerolineae > JBHIDP01 > JBHIDP01 > JBHIDP01. Next base: position 212 of record JBHIDP010000036.1, on the reverse strand, counting down.
CCTTACAGCGCTCGATCAGAAAGTGGACCACCCCATGGGGGACACGGACGCGATCATGATCCAGAGGTGTGCGCCAGTATCTCAACTTACCACCCTACCCGATTCATCAATTTTCGATTGACCGTCCACATTTGCACTCGTGCAGAGATGATATTCCTGTCGCGTCCCAGCCTGGCCCTTGTAAATGCGATCAATAGCGAAAAGTTATGGTT
>JBHIDP010000035.1:0-17073 GCA_046760185.1 Anaerolineae bacterium | reverse complement strand
TCTTGACCTGCACCAGCCCCGCCTTCTTGGCTGCCTCTACAATCTTGTGGAAAAGCTCTTCTATGTTCCCCCTATCGAACACAAACACCCCATCGGTGGCCAGGCGCAGGACATCCCAACCAGCGATCCTTCGCAGCGCTTCTGTCGAATACACCAAGACCGTGACGTCCCTTTGGAACTTCCTGAGGACATCGTTTATCCTGTGCCACCACAGTTCATCAACCTCGATCCCTTTCCCTTTCTTCGTCACCACCACGAAAACATCTATGTCGCTCCTTGGAGAGAAATCCCCCCTGGCCAGGGAGCCGAAGATGCCTACGGCCTCGGCCTCCTGGAGCGCATCACCAATGGATAGCAAGGCCTCCTTCACTTCGTCTATGGTAGGCATTAACCTTTCTGGCATTCTTTCCACCACCTTTGGACTGCTTCCCAGACCTTCGTTGCCCCCTCCCCGGCGCGGCGGGCCTCCTCCTCGGTGACGGGGATTTCACGGTAGAAAGCGGGACCTCGCTTTCCAGCCAGTTCCTTAGAGAGGACACGGAGCTCGGCTTCAAAGGCGGGCTCTATCTCCAATCCCCTGGCTTTGGCCACCTCAAAGAAGGCCGGAGCCGGGTCGTGGGACTTGGGATAATCGGCCCCCATCAGGAGCAAAAGGCCCTTGAGAGAAAGTTCGATCACCTCTTGAGCCCGGCGCAGGGCCATAGCCCAAAACCGGGCATCCAAGGCCCGCTTCATGTCCTGGTAAGACCACGCCGCGCCCTGAAAGAAATCCTCGGCTCTTTCCTCGTTCGTCACAGCTCAAACACCTCTCCCGGTTTCCAATCGGGCTTTACATCCCAGTACCAGGAGCCGTCGGGAAGCATCACCTTCTTGGTGCCCAATTCTCGCATCCGCTCCCGCACTTGCTCGATCTTCCAGGCCAGGAAGCCCTCCGGGTCATAGAGGAAGAGGCCATGATCTTGGATTTCTAACAAGAGCCAGGGTGTATTTTGCCGCAGATATTCATCGGTCACGATGAAGGGAGAGATGGAGGGCCAGATGCCCTCTTTCACCAGGGCCCTGTATTCCGGCGTCTCCTCCAGAGCATCACAGGCGTGGCGGTAGCCCTCCTCCACCTCCCCTTTGCTCCCTCTTCCGACCACCAGGAGGTCAATGTCGCTATCGGGTTTCACCTGGTTTCGGGCCAGGGAACCGTAGAGGACGACGCCCACCAATGCTTCTCCCATCTCCTCTTGGAGGAGGGAGAGGAATCGCTCCAGCAAGGGGCAATAGCTTTCAAAGGTCAAAACTTTCATTCTTGACTCCGGCCATCATCAACCCGATCTCCTCCACATCCGCCTTCACAGCGTCCCTTATCCCTACAACGTTCCCCTCGAACATCACCGCAATGCGATCGCTTAAGGAGAGAACCTCTTCCAGATCCTCCGAGACCAGCAGGATGGCTGCGCCCCTTTCCCGCTGTTGCAACAGCAACTGGCGGATATACTCCGTAGCTCCCACATCCAGTCCGTAGGTAGGATGAGCGGCCACGATGAAGCGGGGATTCCCGGACATCTCCCGGGCCAGGATGAGCTTCTGAATATTGCCCCCGGAAAGAAGCTTGGCCGGGGTGTCTTGGCCGGGGACGACGATGTCATACTCAGAGATCAGTTTCTCGGCCTGCTGGCCGACAAAGGCGAAATCCAGGAACGACCCCTGCGAACAGGGGGGATAGCGATACTTCTTCAGAATGAGGTTCTCGGCCACACTCATATTCGGCACCAAACCCATCCTGATGCGCTCCTCCGGAATATGGGCCAGGCCTTTCTCGATCAACTGGCCCGCTGGGCAGTTGGTGACCTCTTCCCCGAGGAGCATCACCTTGCCCTTCATCGCCCGGCGCAGACCGGTGATGACTTCCACCAACTCCCGCTGCCCATTGCCAGCCACACCGGCTATCCCCAGGATCTCCCCGGCATGGAGGGTGAAGGAAACACCCTTGAGAGCCACTAACCCCTTGTCGTTCAGGGCCTGGACGTCCTCAACGGCCAACACCGTTTCGCCTTTCTCCATCGGCTTCTTCTCCAGACGGAACAGCACCTCCCGGCCCACCATCATTCTGGCCAGCTCCCGCTCGTTTGTGCTGGAGGTGTCTACCGTGGCCACCACCTTGCCTCGCCGCAGCACGGTGACCCGGTCGCTGGCGGCCATCACCTCGTCCAGCTTGTGGGTGATGAAGACCACGGTCTTCCCCTCCTCGGCCATGCGGCGCAGGATGGTGAACAGGTCTTCCACCTCGCCAGGGGTCAACATCGTCGTCGGCTCGTCGAGGATGAGCACATCGGCCCCTCGATAGAGAGCCTTGATGATCTCGACCCGCTGCTGCTCCCCGGCCGAGAGCTGCCATATCCTCGCCTCCGGGTCCACCCTCAGACCGTATCTTTCCGAAAGCCCGACGATCCTCTCCTTGACCTCCCGGACGGGAAAGAGGAATTGGGCAGAAGCCAGACCGAGGACGATGTTCTCGGCCACCGTGTGGGGATAGACCAGCATGAAGTGTTGGTGCACCATGCCGATTCCCAGCCTGATGGCGTCTCGGGGTGAGCGGATGGTCGCCTTCCTGCCCCTGACGTAGATCTCCCCTTCGTCGGAGGAGTATATCCCGTACAGGATGTTCATCAGGGTCGTCTTGCCGGCGCCGTTCTCCCCCAGCAAGGCGTGTATCTCCCCCCGGCAAGCTTCGAAATCAACGTGATCGTTGGCCACGACGCCGGGAAAACGCTTGACGATGCCCCGCATGGAGACCGCAGGCTGTTCAGCACTCACGTTCACGAACTCCTATAGAAGTAGACAAGTAGATAGGGAACAAGTAGACAAGGGAGTAGGCCCCTTGCTACCTGTACCTGTCTACTTGTCTACGACTGTACTTGTCTACCTACGTGGGATCGTCCCCACTACCCCTTCCACCATCTGCTAGTCCTTCTCAGCGCGGGAGCTCGGCCACGATGTTGTCCACGAACCAATCCATGAGCCAGAGCTCGTCATGGGTGCCCCTGCGCCCAGCCTCGATGCGCACCGTGCCCTCTTGATCCTTGATGGGCCCGGTGAAGGGATCGAACAGCACCGTCTCCTCGCTCATCTGATTCAGCCGGGTCATGACCAGATCGTACACGCTGATCTCCCCCAGCACGGGGTCCTCGACCTTCACTGCCTTGAGCTCGTCCTCGAACTTGGGGTTGATAGGGACGCCGAAGTCCCCTCCCAGCTCCGCTGCTCCCTCCTTCAACATCCACCAGTAGTCCACATCGGCCAGGTTCTCAGTGGTGTAAGCGCCGGCGTAGATCTTGGCCAGGATGTCCTCGTAGATGACCTCCCAGTGCACGAGCTGACCACTGACGACGGAATCGGGGCCGAACTTCTGCATGGGACTGTAGTGGCTGAAGGTGTAAATGGGCTGCCCCTTCTCGGTATATTCCTGGCCGACTTCTATCACCGTAGGGGAGTCCTCGGTGAAGGCCAGGGTATCCACCCCTTCGGCGATGAGGGCCTCGGTAGCCTCCCTGGCCTTGGCCGGATCGAACCAGGCAAACAGCCAGCGCACGTCCACCGTGGCCTCGGGGTTCACCTCCTTCACCCCCAGGGCGAAGGCATTGATGTGCCTGACCACCTCGGGAATCGGGTGGGCAGCCACGTAGCCGACCTTGCCCGTCTTGGTCAGCGCTCCGGCCATGAGGCCGTTGAGGTAGTAAAGTTGGTGGAACTCAGCGAAGTAGGTGCCCACATTCTTGGCCCTCTTGTAGCCGGAGCAGTGCCAGAGGATCTTGTCGGGGTGCTTCTCGCCAGCCTCGATGGTGGCGTCCATGAAGCCGAAGGAGGTAGTGAAGACCACGTCCGCTCCCTCCTCGACGATGAACCGCTCAATGAAGCGGTCCACATCGGCTTCCGGGACGGCCTCAGCGGGCGGCAGGGCCTCCAGCCAAGGGAACTTCTCCTGGACGTAGAGGCGCCCCTGCTCGTGAGCATGGCTCCACCCATAGTCCCCGATGGGGCCCACGTAGATCCAGGCCGCTTTCAACTTCTCGACCGCTGGTGCCGGGGTTGGGGCGGCCGGGGCCGGGGTACAGGCCGAGGCGATGAAAGTACCAACGACGACCAGGGCCAGGACGAGCAGTCCCCCCATCACTAAACGTTTCCTGCTGACAGACATTTTGCCCTCCTCCTTCCTGTAGGAATCAAAGATTAACCGTCAGGTAACATCTGTAGATTTCTCCTCAACATCACCTCCCTTCTTGGCTAACTGAGTTCTCTCGGGAAGTCTTTGAAAACGCTCCCAGCCTCCGTCCTCGGGGGCGTCGCTGGCGAAATGGCGCTGCAAAAGCTCCGCGCATTTTTCGAGAAAACTCGGCTAACACTCGGGGCCCTGATTCACTCTACCATCTTTGGCAACCGTTGTCAACCCTGGTCAGGGTCAATTCCAGGGTGCTGCTTCTTTCACGGAGAGGCCAAAACCGGTCCATCGGCGCATATCAATAACCCATCTCGTTCACATGACCCGCAGAGGCCCAGACCGCAACGCATATAAGCCTCCCAGGAGAGTTGGCAAGGGAGTTGATGGTCGGCACAGATTTTTGCCAACCTCTCTAACATCCCTTCAGGGCCGCAGGCATACAATGTGTCAATCTTCTGTCCGGCCAGTATCTCCTCGACCGCATCGGTGGCCAGGCCTCGCCTACCGGCTGAACCATCCTCTGTGACCACCCAAAGCTCGTCTGCCAACCGACCGAGGCGCTCTTCGAAGAACACATCTGCCTCGCCGCTGGCCCCGATGAGGACGAACAGTTTAGATCCGGCCCTGACCGCCTCATCGGCCAGGAAGGCCAGAGGAGCCACGCCATAGCCGCCCCCTACCAGCAGCAGGTTTTCCCCGGCAAGGGTAAAACCCTTCCCCAGCGGCCCCCTGTACCAGAGGCGGTCGCCTGTCTCCAGTTTGTGCATGGCCGTAGTGAAGGGGCCCACTCGTGCCACCGTCAATGACAAGGGATCGGCACCGGCCAGGCTGAACGGTTTCTCATCCAGACTGGGCAGCCAGACCATGAGGAACTGACCAGGTTGCGCCTCCAAGGAGGTGTCAAGGACAAATGTCTTCGTCCTGGCGTTCTCTGTGATGACTCGCTCGATCCTGGTTGGCAGCGGCAGGTTAGTCCCCATGGGCTATCCCTCGCAGTTCGTCCAACGACTGATACCCATGCTCGACCATGAAGGCAGTCATCTCCCCCAGCACCTGGGCGAAGGCTCCCACCCCCCGGTAGTAAAGGGCTGAACCTATGCCCACCGCTGTGGCCCCGGCCATGATCATCTCCAGGGCATCCTCACCGCTGTTGACACCTCCGGTGCCGATGACGGGAATGTGGACCACAGCCGTGATCTCGTACACGCAGCGCACAGCGATAGGCCGGATGGCTGGCCCCGACAGGCCCCCGACCTGGTTGGCCAGGATCGGCCGACCGGAGTGGATGTCAATGACCATGCCCGGCATGGTGTTGATGGCGGTGATGGCATCGGCCCCGGCCTCCTCCACCGCCCGGGCCATTCGAGCCGGGTCAGGCACATTGGGCGCAAGCTTGACGATGACCGGCCGATCCGTAGCAGCCCTGACCGCGGCCGTGACTGCGGCGGCACTTCGCCGGTCGGTCGCGAAGGGCTGGCCGAACTCATCGTTGACGTTAGGGCAAGAGATGTTGACCTCAATGAGATCAGGCTCAGCCTGACTCACTGTACGGGCTACCGCAGCGAAGTTGTCAATGCTGTCGGCGAAGATGCTGGCGATGAGAGGTACTCCCAGGGGAGCCAGCCGCTCCCTGGCCTCAATCAGGATGGCGACCTCGGCGGCTGCGCCCGGGTTGGGGAGACCAACAGCGTTGATGAGGCCGTGGCCCCAGTCGAGGACTGTAGGGTTAGGATGCCCCTGACGGGGTTCAGGGCCGCAGGATTTGGTTGTTACCGCCCCGGCCCCATTTCTGGCCACCCGCTCCAGGAGAGAGGCACTGGTGCCCAGGATACCGGAGGCCAGGATTAACGGGTTGGGCAGAGTGACCCCGCAGATTTGACAGGTGAGGTCTGGTTCCATCAGGCTCCTCGGCTGGCAGCCAGATAGTTCCTCACCTCGTCTCTTTGGGCGCTTGACATCTTTCCCCGCTGCCAAAGGACCTCCAATAACTCCTCCATTCCCATGACACTGTGCAGCCGGTAGTCCCGCTCCTGGAGTTCCTCCCGGCCACCCTGATTGCGGTCAATGAGGACGACAACATCCCGGACCCTTAACCCGGCGGCCTCCAGGGGGGCAATAGCCTCCAGCTTGCTGGCTCCCGTGGTGATCAGATCGTCAATAAGGACCACCGTTTCTCCCGCTCGGTATGTCCCCTCGATAGGTCGCTTGGTACCATATTCCTTGACCATCTTACGGGTATACACCAGGGGGCAACCAACTTCCAGGGCCACGGCTGTGGCGATGGGCAGGGCTGCATAGGGGATGGCTGCTAAGCGATCGAAAGAGAGCCCTTTCAGCAAGTTGGCGTACTGCCTGGCCGCTTGCCGCAGGGTGGGTGGGTGGGATACCAAAAGGCGCAGGTCCAGGTAAATGGGGGAGGTCTGACCGGAGTGGAGGGTGAACTGCCCATACTGGATCGCACTGATAGCATGGAGGCTTAGAATTAACTCCTCCTTCGCCAGATCACGCTTTTCGCTCCCGAGCTGGCTCCCGGCCATACTGTACCGGCAGCGGTTGATGGCCTCCCGCAGTCGCCTGGCCTCCCCCCGTGGGTCTGAGGCGTAGATGATGCTTCGTGAGACGCTGACGATGATGCCCTGTCCCTGGCTGTTGAGCCCCGCCCTCACCGCCTGCTCCAGGTCAGCACCTTGAGCCCCCACGCCAGGCACCAGGAACCACAGGTCCGGCGCCTGCTGGCGTATAGCCTGCATCTCCTCGGGGTAGGTGGCGCCCATCACCAGACCGATGTTGCCGGTCTCAGCCCAGCGCAGGGCCTGTTGAGCCACCTTCTGGTACAGTGCCTCCCCGGCGCAGTCGAGGTCCTGGAAATCGCGAGCGCCAGGGTTGGAGGTACGGCAGACCAGGAACACTCCCTTGTCCTTGTAGGCCAGAAATGGGAGAACGGCATCGCTGCCCAGATAGGGATTCACCGTGACGGCATCAGCTCCCCAAACTTCGAAGGCAGCCCGGGCATAAGCTCGGGCTGTGTGTTCTACATCCCCTCGTTTGCCATCCAGAATGACCGGTATCTCGGCCGGGATGTAGTCAATAGTCTGTTGCAAGGCAGTCAGCCCGGCCAGACCCAGAGCCTCGTAGAAGGCGAAGTTAGGCTTGTAGGCGCAGACCAAATCGGCCGTAGCCTCTATCACCGCTTTGTTGTGGGCAAGGACCGTATCGGCCGTCTGGTCAAGGGGGAGACCGATGCGCTCTGGATCGGGATCCAACCCCACACAAAGCAGGCTATCGTTTCTATGGACAGCCTTAAGCAGCTTCTCAATGAAGGCCATCTAGGCCTTTCCCAAAACAGCGGCAAGCAGAGCCATACGGATGTACATCCCGTTCTCCACCTGGCGGAAGTAGGCCGCACGGGGGTCGGCATCCACCGCGTAGTGAATCTCCCCCACACGGGGTAGGGGGTGCATAACGATCATCCTCTCTTTGGCCTGCTCCATCAACTCTGGTGTGATCTCGTAGCAGTCCTTCACCTCCTCGTACTGCGTCAGGTCGGTGAAGCGCTCCTTCTGCACCCGGGTGACGTAGAGGACATCAACCGTGCCGATGACGTCGGCCACGTCGTAGGTCTCGCGCACGGGGATGCCCTTAGCTTTCACTTCGTTCATCAAGTCCAAGGGCAGCCGCAGGATCTCCGGCGAGACAAAGCTCAGTTCAACGTCGTACAGGGAGAGGAGCTGCGTTAGCGAGTGCACCGTGCGTCCGTACTTCAGGTCGCCGACCATGGCTACAGCCAGGCCATCAATCTGTCCCAACTCCTCATGGATGGTGAACAGGTCCAATAACGCCTGGGTGGGATGCTCACCCGCTCCATCACCGGCGTTGATAACCGGCTTGCTGGCATAGTCCGCTGCGATTTGAGCCGAACCTATCTCCGGATGACGAAGGATGATCACGTCAGCATACTGTTCCAGGGTGCGGATTGTGTCCGGTAGGGATTCACCCTTAGCCACCGAGGAGAACTGTACCCCCTGGGTAATGGGTATGACACTTCCACCCAGACGTGACATGGCGGCGATGAAGGAAGAGCTGGTTCGAGTGCTGGGTTCATAGAAGAGACAGGCCAGGACCTTCCCGCGCAGGAGGTCAGAGGTTCCGGCGCTCTGTATGGCCTCCCGCATCTTGCGGGCGATGTCGAATATGTACTCCAGGTTCTGGCGGGTAAACTGGGCCACGGAGATGATGTCTCGATCGTAGAATTCGTTCGAAGTGCTGACCAAATCTCCCATTTCTTCAGACTGAGAGGTCATTCTTCTCCTCTAATTAGAGGATTCCCCCTCTTCCCCCCGGTGCGCGTTTGTTATCTCGTGATATAAACCCAGCCATTCAACAAACTCGGCCTTCCTTCGATCAGCCTCCTGTTGCCGTTGTCTCTCCCTGAACAGCATTATACGCTCATATATCTCACGCTGCACCTCTTGGGGATCGGCCACCGAGTCGAAGGTGAATTTGCCGACGCGGGCAGCCGTTTCAATATGCACATTTCCGAACCCGAAGACTTTGGCCATAGGGTGGGGAATAGTATAAGTGATGTCCTGTACCTGTCCCAAACTGGCCTGCCGCGACTCCTCGTGGAGGAAAAGAGGGGTGCGCTCCACGTCAAAGATGGCCTCGTCCGTCAAGATATAGACATCGTTGCGCCAGTCCTCATAAAGCCACCAAAGCCAACCTACTGCGCCTATGAGGAGAACGCCAACCGGAAAAGCACCATAAAGCACAGTCCTACCCAAGCCGAAATGCCATCTCCCGGCCCATTCCCCTATCAGGACAACCAGGGCAACGAGGAGGATAAAGGCCACAATCAAAGGGCGCCGCACCTGCGTGAAAAGGACATACCAGTGCTTGCGCCAGGTGATCTTGCTACCCTCCACCAATCGCATCTGGGGCCAGAAAGAGTGCCAGGCTGTGGCCAGCAGGTCGGCTGCCGCCTTCAGGGTTTGAGCGGGCGCTGGCATCTCCTCCCCTTCCATCTCCGTGGTGACTGGTTGGGAGGGCTCTTCGTATCCCAAGGCCTGTCCTGAGACTTGTCGAAGGGCCTGTCCTGAGTTCTGTCGAAGGGCTTGTCCTGAGCTCTGTCGAAGGGCTTGTCGTAGGCTGCGAGCCATCTCCTCCCGCTCCCTGAGCCTCTCCCTGGCCCGGGCGTAGATGATCTGTTCGTAGATCTTCCGCCTCAGGGACTCTCCACGGGAAACGCAGGTGAAAATTACTCGCCCGGTAGCACCCGCTGTCTCGATGATCAGATTGTCAAAATCTAGAAGCTGTGCCAGGGGGCCCGGGGTGATGACATTGACACTCTGGATTCTGTCCAGAGGGGCCTCACGACGCTCTTCGAAGATAAAAGCTACCTTCTCGATATGGATCACCCGCTGGTTGGTGACAATATAATAGTCGTTGTACCAGTCAACGACGATCCAGGCGGTCCAGCCTCCCAGAGCGAGGGCTCCTATCGCTCCAAGCACGAGGAGGAGGACAGATCTAAAACCAAAGCTGAATCCCAGCACCAGTGCGCCGAGGAAAGCCAAGGTGATGAGGCCGGGGAGGACGAGCCGACGGACCAAAGCATAGGGGTGTTTGCGCTGGAAGCTTACGATCACCTCATTCTTCTGCCGGCCGAGGAAACGGCTAGCACCGAGCTTCTGGCGGATACTGGCTTCAATGTTCAGCTCCTCTTTCAGGGGTGGATGCTCTTCCAGAAGCCGATCGAAATCCTCCTTATCAATTGCGAAGAGATCGGTCTCCTGCACGGTTTCCACCGTGGCATTGCGAAGTTCGCCGGTCAGCAGGGCAGCTTCACCGAAAAACTGACCAGGCCCCAGATAGTTCAGAAGTTCCGATCTTCCCTCAGCATCGGTGTGGGTGACCTTGAGCTGGCCTGAGTCAATCACGTAGAAAGTGGTACCCATCTCCCCTTGCTGGATGATGATCTCTTCGGGGCGACGATGTTCCTGGCTGACGATCTGCCCTACCTTTTCCAGATCATCATCGGAGAGGGAACTGAACAGGGGAACTTTCCTTAAACGTGCGAGTATGTTCTCCATAGGCTCCTGTTGCCTGTTACAGATGCTCCTTGACCTGAGCTGCTGCCCAGCGGTTCATGCCCTCCAGCGCGGCCAGTTCCTCCAGGCTCGCCTCACGGATCCTGGCCACGGTGCCAAAGTGTCTGAGAAGGGTCTGGCGGCGCTTGGGGCCAATGCCAGGGATGTCATCAAGGGCTGAGGCCAGGCTATCTCGACGGCGCAAATGACGGTGATAGCCCACAGCGAAACGGTGGGCCTCGTCCCGCAGACGCTGCAGCAGGTAGAGAGCCTGCGAATCACGGGGGAGGCGCAGAGGCTTTGTCCGGCCGGGCAGGTAGACTTCCTCCCGTTCCTTGGCCAGGCTGGCTATGGGAATTGTCTCTTTCAAGCCGTACTCCTCCAACACCCCCAGCGCAGCGTTCAGTTGCCCTTTACCCCCATCAACGATGAGGAGATCAGGCATGATGGCCCATGTATTGGTTTTGCCGGGAGCGGTCGGCTCCTCCTCAGCCCTGGCCAATCGCCGTCTCAGAACCTCTTGCAGCATGGCGTAATCATCAACCCCTTCTACGCTGCGGATCTTGAAGCGCCTGTACTCACTCTTGCGGGGTACACCCTTGACGAAGACGACCATACTGCCGCTAGCAGCCTGTCCTTGGATATTGGATACGTCGTAGCTTTCAATACGGGTTGGAGGCCCATCCAATCCCAGCGCTTCTTGCAGTTCGGTCAGGGCTGTAACGTGCACCCTTTCTTCGGCAAGCCACTGCATCTTCAGGGCCGCCAGGGTCTCCGTCGCATTTTGGGCAGCCATTTCCACCAGTTCCTTCTTGGTGCCCCGCCGTGGTATTTTGATAGCTACTTTGGTACCCCGTTTCTCCTTGAGCCAGGATTCAATGATCAGGGCTTCGTCAATATCCTCTTGTAGAAGGATCTCGGCCGGGACGTAGGCTGCTTCATCGTAGAACTGCTTAACAAAGGAGGCCATGATCTCCCGGGTCTCCTCATCCTCGGTCCCTTCCAGGAGGAAGTACTCCCGTCCGATCAGTTTGCCGCGGCGGATGAAGAAGACCTGGACGCAGGCCTGACCATCCTCTCGGGCCAGGGCGATGACATCATGATCGCTCATGGTGGTTGAGACGATCTTCTGCCGCTCAATGACCCGTTCTATGGCCTGCAATTTGTCGCGCAGACTGGCAGCCGATTCAAACTGGAGGCTTTCGGCTGCCTTCTCCATCCTGGTCCGCAGGTCTTCGACGATCTCCTCGTGCTCCCCTTGCAGGAAGGAGCACAGTTGCTCAACCATGCGCCTGTACTCCTCCCTTGAGACCGTTCCAATACATGGTCCCAGGCAGAGCCCGATGTCGTAGTAGAGACAGGCCCGTCTGTCAGCGCCGGTGATGACCCGATTGCAGGTCAGGTAGGGGAAAACTTTGCGCAAGGTGTGCAGGGTCTGATGGACGGCCCAGGAGGCGGTGAAAGGACCGAAGTAGCGGCTTCCGTCGCGCTGCATACGCCGGGTGGTCATCACTTTGGGGAAATTCTCCTGCCAGGTGACCTTGATGTAAGGATAGCGCTTGTCGTCCCGCAAGCGGACATTGTAGCGGGGACGATAGCGTTTGATGAGGTTGCACTCCAGGATCAGCGCTTCAAGTTCTGAGCCAGTGACGATGAAATCCAGGTCAGCCAGGGAGTCTACCAAACGTTGCACTTTTGGGTTATGGCTGGTCGAGGCATGGAAGTAGGAACGCACGCGACTGCGCAGGTTCACCGCCTTGCCCACATATAGGATTTTGCCCTCCTTGTCCTTCATCAGGTAGACGCCGGGCTTGGTCGGTATACTTCCCAGACGTTCTTGAAGGTGTAGCCGGTCTATCATGCGCTTGTCTCTTATAAAGGGACCAGTTAAAACTCGTACGATCGGAGTCGAGGCTTTAGCCGGAAGGCTCGATTTCATTGTCCGAACTTTAATTGTGTTGTCTATTAGCGGAACTCAACTCTGGCAAGACGACTCTGTCCAGTTCCTTGCTCTACGCCCTTTGACCATCTCAGGACATGTTGAGCGTAACAAGAGATGCACCCCCTATTGTACGGTCAGTGTCTTGACAGCACAAGCTGGTTGAGCGCGATTGTCAATATAGAAAGCGTAAGTGTGTTTTCCGGACTGGGGGGCGGTCAGATCCCACTCCCACTGGTAGCCCAATCCCCCTGTCTGAACCCGGGTTGGGGGTGAAGGTGCGTTGAGCCCTTCCAGGCTCACGTTAGTATGTCCTTTGGAGGAAGTCACAGTAACAGTAACCTGGGCCCCGGCCGAAGGAGAACTGGGGTCAAAGCTCATAGTCTCGTCCCCCTGACAGGCGGCCACACGGACAGGGGTGGGGGTAGGTGTATTGGTGGGGACAGGGGTATTGGTCGGAGTGGCCGTAGGCGGCTTTGGCTTGGGGGTCGCTGTCGGAGGCACTAGAGTAAAGGTGGGTGTGAGGCTAGGTGTTGGGGTAGGTGTATCTGTCGCTGTGGGCGTGACGGTAGGGGTGGAAGTCGGTGTGGAGGTTGGCCGCTTGGTTGGGGTGGGCGTATAGGTAGGTGGAGCAAGGAAGGGAATCTGCAGGGCGAACTCGCCTGAACTCAGGAATTCAGTGGCCAGCAGCCCACAGAGGCAAAGGAGTGCCAAGCTCACTATGCCAACAATACCTCCGACGAGGAGACGTGGCATGGTAGAGGGCGGAGCAGTTACCTCCCCGGCTGAGGGAGCCATTTCGGCCATCCGGGTGGGGCCCGAAGGAGGTGGTGATGGTGGAGGTGCTTCTCTGGCAGCAACCCTCACATCTTCGGGCCATGCCTCCCTGGCCGGCATCGGTGCGGCAACCCGGCTCGGTGGAGGGCTGGGTAAGCGTGTCCCAGGAAAGCGGGCGGCATAGCGCGGACAGCCCACATAGTCTCCCAGGCAGAACCTTTCCTGGTCTGCCTCCGGGATGGCTGTCGGTTGGCTGGACAGATAGCAGCGATGGACGGCTGTAACCCGGTCAGAGGTAGCTTCTCGATCGCCCTCTAGACCCAGGTAGGGACAGGGGCTGAAGGTATAGGAGTCATACATGTCCTGACTCTATCCCATCTTGCCTCAGTCAAATAGACAAGTGCAATTCATGCTCGATTCAACTTGCCTATTCCTGGCAAAACCAACATGAAAAACAATGTCTTGAGACCTGACAGGTTTCCGAAGGCGTCGTTTCCGGCCAGATTCGACCTGGTTGGGGAAACGTTTTCGCTGATAAGTGACTTGTGAAACCTGTCAGGTCTGGGATGCCCCCCTATTTACACCGGCTGAGCTATGCTTTGTTTATAGACCTGGCCGAAAAGGTTAGCACCGACGAGATTGGCCCAGAAGCCGGTGAACAGGACACCGATGAAGCAGGCCACAACGCCGAAGCCGGCCAACCAGCTTGCGACCAACCACAGAAGCAGGCTGATGATATAGTTGCCCAGGTTGCCAATGACGAGGCCAAAGACCTCACCGAAGCGGAAGGCGGACATCAACTCGTCGGTGACGGCGAAGCGGATCAGGATGGCCGGGAAGATCAGGCCAAGGAGAAGGCCGTACAATATGAAGACGCAGTAGACGGCCGTCATGGCAAGACTGGCTACATCGGCGAGGCCTTCACCTTCTCCTTCACCGAGGAGAGCCAGAACGATGAAGGCGCAACAGAGTACTAGAATCAGGGGAAGGCTGTAGACCAGCCCAATGACCACCAGCTTCAACCCCTTTGTGAACTTGCCCCCGAAATTGTCTCCCCACTCCGGCAACGGTCGTGGGTAGTCCTGAATCACGTTTCTGATGGTTTCGACCATGTACCCCCCGATGGCGAAGTTCAGGATGGGGACAAGCGCGATGAACCCACCGATGAGGATTTTCATCAGCCAGTTCTCATCGTCGAACATGTAGGTGAAGGCCTTCCCGATGTCCATCGTATCTTCCTCCGTTGTAGTTAGCCCGATAGCCGGTCCAAGTACTTAGAGCCTATCCGAAAACCCAGCAGCGGGGGCTCCCATGCCCCCACTGGGCGGGCGTGGGAGCCAGCCCAGCTAGTTTTCGGATAGGTACTTAGCTTTGCCCTTGGATGGCAGCGAAAACTGCGCCGCCCACCGCCCCCAGGACTGCTCCAATGACGATCCCCACGACAAGCCCTGCTATGCCAAAGGCACCACCGATGGCCATCCCGGCCGCAACCTCACCAGCGCCAGCTCGTCCCATTGCCGCGCCGAGGCCACCGAACAGCAGAGCAAGGATCAGGCCCACGATGCCACCCAGTACGCTGGCGATGGCTCCAGAGATGCCTCCATCTATGGCCCCTTGGCTGAGGGTCATTGAGCCTTCTTGCAGGCCCCAATAGACCGCCAGGACACCGGTACCAAGGGGCACAATCCAGCTAACCAACACGGTTAGGCAGCCAAGGAACGGGATCTGCGCGATGATCGCCAGGACAATGGCCACCACTCCCCCGACAACGCCCGCCTTAATGACTGATGGTTTCAATTTGGTGCTCCTTTCAAAGTTATTTGGGTTAGAGGTTGAGGTGACGTGGCCACCGTCGAAAAGGTGTGGTTAGCCCTATCCTCCTATCCTCCTTTCCTCATGACCAGCACGGTCAGGTTTTCCGAATGCCTACCAGTAGGGTTCTCCTCGCCTTTGAGCCGGACACCTGTAGAATTATACCAGACGTTGCCACCTGTGGCAACAATGAAAGAGCTCGACTCTCCTGGCGCGTGACGATCAGTATCAGAACCGTGTTCCAGCAGGTAAGCGTGCCAGGGATAATTATATACCACTTGGTCAATTCTGACCACTGTGTTTGACACCCCCTCAGCCAGGGATATAATATTTAGGTCAGGAGGGTGCCCGGAGATCGTCAGGGTAGGTGTTCACTTCGAGGAACTATGGAAGGTGAGTCAATAGCTGTGAGAGGGCAATCTGCCGGTTTGATTTTGGTTCTTTTGACCGTAGCCTGGGTAGGTGCAGGCTGTGCCTTCCTGAACCCACCATCACCTACCCCCACACCGACCAAAACGCCCAAACCAGTTTCCACCTCGACATTATCCTCCCCGACCACCATCCCCGCTGTGACAGAGACCCTATCCCCCTCTCCTATGGCTACAGAATCTGTCCTCCCCACTTCTACGCCCACCCCACGACCAACTCCCACCTTCACCATTACACCGACTGTCACCAAAACCCCGGTGCCTCTCCCTACCAGCACTCCCACTGCTGCCCCCTCATTGCCTCCCCGCCAAGGAGGCAGTTGGGACATGGAAGAGGGCTTCGTTCTGAAGAAGTCACTTGACTTTCCTCCCTACGTCGGTGATGTTGCCGTTGGATGGGATGCCTTCGGACAGCCAGGGGCCTACGGCTACTCCAAATTCAACGGCAACAAATTCATTGACAACGTCCACTCAGGTCAGTACTCTCAGGAGATCACTTTTGATTTTGTTGATGCCACAGCCGGTATCTACCGCACTGTGGAGGTGATCGCCGGCCACCGCTATACGATTGAGGCCTGGGCCAAACATACCTGGAGTGTCTCTCCTGTGGAACTTGCTCTGGGTGTAGACCTCGGCGGTGGCACCAACTTCCAGGCTCCCAACGTCCAGTGGTTTCCTTGGGATGCACAGGGTGATGAGGTGTGGCTCCGTACCGCTGTAACAGTGCAAGCCACCGGCAGCACCATGACTATCTTCCTGAGGGGGCACCATCCGATGGCCGAACGGGGCGGCGCCACCATCTTCGACGACGTCCGCGTGCACGACCACGGGCCATAAGAACACATTTTTCCCTACGGCTTCCTTTCCTGCCCCGTGCTCGGCTCCAGCACGGTCTGGCGCAGGAAGGAGTGGAGCGGACTGCTGCGCCGCTTGACGATGATCACTGTCACCGCAGCACGCCTGGCGATCTGCTCCGAGATGTTGCCCATCAGCAGGTTCCTAAAGAGCGGCTCTTCGGTAGAGCCCATGACGATCAGGTCATACCCCTCGGTCCCTCGGGACGAAGCCTGGTCCAGCACTGTGTCTACCACACCTGTTCCTTCCACCACACGCCGCTCAATGTGCTCGTAATGGATGCCATCCAGGGCATAATTGAAGACCTGTTCGGCCCGTACCAGGTCGCCGTTGCTCGCTCCCCTCGGCACCACGTGCAGCAAGGTTACCTTTGCCGGGCCGTTTTCGCCGCGCCGGGCCATGCTGACGGCCATCTTTGCCGCCCGGCGGCTGTTAGGGCCACCGGCTACCGGGACCAGAATCGAGCGCAGCGGCCGGCGGGCCCGGTAGCGGACGACGGCGATGTCGGTTGGGGGGTTGTCCACGATGGTGTCTATGACCGAGCCGTACACACGCCCGCTGGTTCCGGTGTAGCCGGGCCAGCCCAGGACGATGAGGTCAGAGGCGTTCTCCACCGCCGTCTTGCGCACCGCCTCAGCCACATTCCGTCCCAGGCGGATCATAGTATGCACCGGCACGTCCCGCGCCTTGGCCTGCTGGATGACCGTCTCTAGATAGGGTCGCCCCTCCTTGAGCAGAAGGCGACCCTCTCCCAGGGTTAACTGGGGAGGCACGCGCACCACGTTGAGCGCTAGCACCTCGCCCTGGTTATCCTGCGCCAGGATAGCTCCGATCTGGCCCAGGATGCGAGCCTGCTCCCGGTTCGCCACCGGCACTAACACCGAGTAATCGCGGCTGACCAGCACCTCCTCCAACAGGATCTCCTTGGGCTTCTCCATGGCTTCGATCTTGGAGAAGTAGGTGTAGTAA
>JBHIDP010000034.1:0-17169 GCA_046760185.1 Anaerolineae bacterium | reverse complement strand
CGGGTGGGGAAGTTGTCCACCAGGGCGAAGGCGACCATCGTCCCCTCAGCGATGCGCAGGGTATCGGTCAGCTTGCCTAGATCCAGGGGTACTATTTCCCATTTCATCGGCCCGTTCCTCCAACAAAGGCATCACGATGGGATGCACATCCCACCAGCTCTCGTCGTTAAGGTACTCCAAGAGGCTCAGGTTGTGAATCAACTCCTGGGACACGGGGCTACCGGTCTGCTGTTTATGGGGATCGGTGTGCACCCGCCACAGCTCGCGGTACTTATCCAGGGTCAACATGCGGCGGTAGTTGTTGCGCACGGCGCTGGCCGCCCGCTCGGCATCGGAGGGCTCCACCCGCTCGCCCAGGCGCGCTCGGGCGTTGGCGCAGGCATCCTTGGCCAGCGAAACTAACTCCCGCACCACGCCTCCGCTCAGATCCACCAGGCGCTCAACAGCCTCAGCAGTGATCAGGCTCGGGTCCATGCGGCGCCGGATCAACTGGCGCATCATCTCCCGCCCCGGCTCGTGGGGGTCGCCTTCTCGGGTCTGAACCTTGATATTGGGCAGTGGATACGAGCCATCGAAAGTGACCCGCACTTGCCCAAACTCCGAGGTGTAGTACAGGGCCAGCGGGACGGTGTATACCACCTTGCACATGGGAGCCAGCAGGTTAACGCCGCCCCGGTAGTATAGCTTCAAAGCCGTATCCAGATCCATCACCTTGTCCAGCCCGTCCACCACGGCCAGCACCTGTTGGCCCTGGCGCTTCTTGCGGATGGCGGCGATGATGGTGTTCAGGCGCTCCAGCAGGTCCGAGAGATTGCTTTCGATCTGCCGCCGCACCACCTCGCGGGTGCGTGCCTCGCTCTTCAGTCGGCTGAGGAGCTTCAGAAAGAAGAAGTCCGCCTTGGCCTCCAGAGCGGCCTCGGCACCGATGAGCCCTTCCACTTCTTGCAACGTCGTGCTGAACCAGCCGACCAACTCCTCCAGAAGCTCCCGTGGGAGCCGCACACCTTGTTGGCCGGCTCCTTCGTAGAGCTTGCTGCCCAAGGATAGCAGGACATCTTTATAGTCCACGTCGGCCATGTCCAACGCCTCCTCCACCGTGTAGTAGACGGTGAAGTATTGGTCCTTCAATGCCTCGCTGAGGCGGATCAGTTCCGTTGATTTGCCGCTGCCTCGGTGTCCGGTGAAAAGCCACTTGCTGGTTTCTCGCTCATCGTCGCGGATGTTAGCCATGAGCGGTTCGATTCCCTCCGGCCGCCGGACGTAGAACGCCTCGAAGGATTCACCTCGCAGTGGATGGGTTGGGTCGAAAGCGTTGAAAGCGTCTTTGAGATTCTGTGCCTGAGTGCCCATTTCAATAACTCCTTCACTTCTATGAATTGAGGTAATACCTTAATGATTATACTACGGTTTGTTCGACTGGCCTAACCGAATCGAGAGTACTCACTGTTCTCCTCAGCCCACAAGTTCTTCCAGTTCTGTGAGCCGCCTCACGCGGCGGTAATCGGTGCCCGCGTAGCTGTCGCCGCGGTCTACAAGCACGGCGGCCAGGCCTGCTCGCTGAGCCCCCAAGACGTCGTCCTCCGGGTGATCGCCCACGTAGAGGATGCGATCGGCTGGGCAGCCGGCAGCCTGTACGCCCAGCTCGAAGATACGGGGGGCCGGTTTGGCTATGCCCACTATGCTCGACACCACGAAGAATTCGAAATAATGGTGCACCCCCAGCCTGCGCAGGATGTCCTCCAAGGTGGGGGGAAAGTTGGAGAGGATGCCCAGGGTTAGGCCCTGGCGTTGTAACGCCTCAAGCGCCGGCACCACGTCGTCGAAGAGCCGGTCGAACTCGCCCCGCGCGAACCAGGGAAAGATCCGATGCGCCGCCCGGTTCGGTTCCAAGCCCACGTCCATCTTGGTGAAGACGGCCTCAAACAGGGATAGCCAAAAGCGGTATGCCTCCTCGGCGTCGGCTCCTAAGCCTACTGCCTCCCCTCGGCGGGATCGCAGCTCCTCCACGACCCGCTTTTGCAGTGCACGGCCCTCACTCTCTGTGGCCTCTCGACCAGACCGGCGCCAAAGTTCAGCCAGAAACCGCTGGAAGGGCTCGGAATCCACGAATCCGATGAGCGTGCCACCGACGTCGAAGACGATGGCCTGGTATCGAGCCACAGCTCTACCTCCTCCCCCTCAACAGCCGCTGTATCAGGGCTACGCTCACTTTCTCCAGGCTGTCCACCACCAGATCCGCCTCGGTCAGGGCCTCCCGGTCCCTGGTGCCGGTCACCCCGATGGCCGCCATGCCGGCCCTTTTGGCCGCGGCCAGGCCGGCCGGGGCGTCCTCCACCACCAGGCACCTGGCTGGCGCCACACCGCAGCGCTCGGCGGCCAGCAGGAAGGTGTCGGGGTGGGGTTTGCCCCGCTTCACATCCGCTCCTGTCACTACGGCGTCAAAGGCGTGGTGAAGGCCCAGCTTCTCTACAATCAGCTCGACATTCTGCTGTGGCCCGGAGGTGCCCAGGGCTATCTTGAAATCGGCCCTCTTCAGCTCCTGAAGGAGGGTCAGGAAACCGGGAGCAGGCTCCAGACCAGCCTCTCGCACGGAAGCCCGGTAGTAATCCTCCTTCCTTTCCCCCAACTCCTCCACCTTCTGCGGTGATAGTTCCTCGCCCAGGAAACGCCTCAAGATCTCAGGGTTACGTATCCCAAAGGTTGCCCGAAACTCCTCCTCTCCGAAATCTACCCCCTCCTCGGCAAAAACCCTCCTCCAGGCCGCGTAGTGCTGGACTCCGGTGTGCACTACCACCCCATCCATGTCGAAGATGACCGCCTTCTTCTCCTCCCTCAAAGGCGCTTACTCCCCCCTTGAACGCTTCGATTGCAACAGCCAGGCCTCCAATACTCTCCCCACCCTCTCCAGGCTCTCAGCGCTGATCTTGTCGCAGGTGTCGGCGGCCGTGTGCCAGTAGGGATAATCAAAGTCAATTATGTCAAGAGCTGTGTGTCCCCGTTGCAGGAAGGGGGTATGGTCGTCCACCAGGGACCATTTGTAGCGAGGGATGAAATAGTCACCGTATCCCAGCCGGGCGGCGGTGCTCCACACCTCTTGCAGCAGTTCAGGACTTGAGCTTCGCTCCATGTACAACTGCTGGTCAGCGTCCCCCACCATGTCCACCACGATCACCGCCACCGGCTGGCGGGAGAGGTTCTCGGCCAGGTAGGACGAGCCTACGGAGAAGGGCCAGCCGTCCAGGCCACCCCGGTCCTCGGCGTCGAAGAAGGCCAGCCAGACCTGGTTGCTCAGCCGCTGTGGGTCGAGCACCTGGGCCAGCTCCAGGAGGACGGCCACCCCGCTGGCCCCGTCGTTACCGCCGGGAACCGGCCGGGATGGGTCGTGGGGGTCGCGATCGGCACGGGGGCGGGTGTCGTAGTGGGCCCCGAGGATGATCAACTCTCCCTGACCAGCACTGGCGATTATGTTGCGTACTGTAACCCCACGGTAGCCGAACTGCTGGGTTTCGACCTCCCACCCGCTTTCCTGAAGTGAGGCAATGATATAGGCAGCGGTAGCCCGGGCTGCCTCGGAGCCGGTTGGCCGTGGGCCGAGGGTGCATTGGGTCAAAGCATGCTCGTAAGCCCTGGCTCCTTGGAACTTCAATTCGGTTCCCCTACCCCGCTCACAGGCAAAAAGGAAGAAAACAGCCGTCAATAAAGTGACGAGCAATGCAAACCACTTTCTTCTTTCGTATAGTCTAGTTTCCATTCCAAAAATATAAGCCAACCTCTTGATCAAACGGTATGACTACACGAAGTCAGCCTGGCGCGACACAACGCTGACAAAAGGCTAACGCTCTTTCCAAGTTCTCCCTCACTTTTCTCTCATCTTTGGCTTCCATGGTGTGCGGGTTGAACTCCAGGGTCACTACCCCAGCGAAACTATCCTCTGCCAAGCGATGCAACAGTTGAGCCAAAGGTAGATGCCCATCGTTCAGCAGGCGGTGCTCATAGCCGTTGTAGTTGGACAGATGGACGTGCACGACCCTGTCGGCCAGCCGCTGGTAGGCATCCAGGATATCCAGGCCCCGCGTGGCCAGATGGGTGGTGTCGAGGGTGAGATAGGGGAAGCGCTCCAGGTAGTGGAAATCGTTGAGGTGATACCCCTGAATTTGCAGGCCCAGGAAGCGCTTGACCGGCATGTTCTCCACAGCCACGGTCACGGCCGTGCTGGCCTGAAACTCCGTCAGCTCCTGCAAGAGCCAGCGACGATACCCTAACTGCCCACCCAGAGGGAGATAGAGGCCCACTCCGATGAACAGGCCCTTCATCAGGATCTCCACAAAGCGGAGCGGCAGATGAACAACCAGGGTCTGGGCTCCAACCGCCTCGGCCAGGACCACAGACCTCTTGACCCTCTCCACCTCATCCTCCTCCCAGCCATCCACCTTCCGCGTAAAGGGGCTGTGCACACTGAGGATGGGTAGATCGTATCTGGCTTGCAGGCTGTTCAGGTAGTGGGAGTGGCGGGTGTCCCAACGGGGGTCAATCAGCACTTCTACCCCGTCGAAACCAACCTCCTTCGCCAAGGCAAAGACCCGGTCCACGCCATAGGTGTAGAGAGATCCTGTGGAAAGAGCTAGTTTCATCGAATCCGCCTTCATCATTCCTTATTCCTTCCTTAGCTTTAGCTATAACTATCATTATAGCATACCTTTCCCCATTGGACAAAATACCCTTTACGTGTTATACTATGGGAGTCCCCTGCCCTGCTGGTGGTCATGGGATTGTTGTAGCTTTATGGCTACACGAAGATATTCTTCAAGCTCAGCTCTCACTCCACAGGAGGACACCGATGATACGCACTGTAGACCTGATCATCAAGAAACGGGACGGCTTGCCTCTCACGGCCGAGGAGATCGAATTCTTCGTCCAGGGGTTCACCCGAGGAGAAATCCCCGACTACCAGGCCGCCGCCTGGCTCATGACCGTCTACCTGCGAGGCATGACCGCAGACGAAACCACCAGTCTTACCTTGGCTATGGCCAAATCGGGGAGGATGCTCGACCTGAGCTACATCGCCCCAGTGGTGGCAGACAAGCACAGCACCGGGGGGATTGGTGACAAGACGACCCTGGTGGTGGCCCCTATGGTGGCCGCTACGGGCATTCCGGTAGGGAAAATGTCAGGGCGAGGGTTGGGTTTCACCGGCGGCACCCTGGATAAGTTGGAATCGTTTCCGGGCTTCCAGGCTGACCTGAGCACAGAGCAATTCCTGCAGGTGCTGGCCAAGACTGGCATCGTCGTCTCCGGTCAGACTGAGGACCTGGCCCCGGCTGACGGCAAGCTCTACGCCCTGCGTGACGTGACCGGCACGGTGGCCAGTATCCCCCTCATCGCCAGTTCGGTCATGAGCAAGAAGATAGCTACCGGTTCCCAGGTCATCGTCCTCGATGTCAAGGTTGGGAGCGGGGCCTTCATGACCCAGGAGGAGATGGCCCTGGAACTGGCGAAGACGATGGTGACCATCGGCCAGGGTTTGGGACGTAAGGTCTCGGCCGTCATCTCCGACATGAACCAGCCTCTGGGCCAAGCGGTGGGAAACGCCCTGGAGGTCAAGGAGGCCCTGGACACCCTGCATGGCAGAGGACCAGCCGACTTCCTTGAGCATTGCCTGGTCATCGCCTCCCAGATGCTCGTCCTGGCCGGCCATAGCACCAGTGTCACGGAGGCTAGGGAGCAACTGTTGGAAACGATCAGCTCCGGCAAAGCTTTTGAGAAGTTTGGGGATTTGGTGGAGGGACAGGGAGGCGATAGACAACTTGTGTACCAGCCGGAGCACCTTCCCCAGGCCCGCCTGGTGGAGACGGTGCCTGCCCCCTGTTCGGGCTACATCAAGGCCATCAACGCCCGGGAGATAGGGCTGGCTACGGTCAGATTGGGAGCGGGGCGGGCGGTGAAGGGAGAATCAATTGATCACGCCGTCGGTCTGGTGCTGCAGGCCAAGATCGGCCATTACCTGGAAGAAGGTCAGGCCCTTTTCACCATCCATGCCAACGATGAGCAGCACCTGATTGCGGAGAAAGCAAAGGTTCTGGCAGCCTACACCTGGAGCGATGAGGCGGTGGAAGCGCCACCCCTCATCCATCAGATCATCCCTTGACGAAGCGGAACAGACCGCCACCGCAGACAGCACAGCTTCCCTTAAGAGCCGGTCGCCCATCCTTGCTCATCACCGACTGTGGTTCGAGCATCGGTCTTTTTGCCCGGCAGCGGGGACAGTAGGCCAGCACTTCGGTCCCGGCCGTTTCCTCAGGGGGCCGCTCTCCGACGGTCACCCCTTCCCTCTCGGTCAAGGGCAATCCCGGCGAGGTCTCCTCCTCCGTGAGGTACCAACGCAGGGCCCAACCCAGGATGAAGCCTACTACGGCTCCGACCAGAAAACGCCACATTGTCTTACCCTTTCACCAACCATATGGAGTGCAGGCGCAAGCCTGCCTGACTTGCGTCCACTTCTGATCTCACCAGGCAGCCTTCCGCCCACAATGTGATAGAGATGCAAGGTCGGAACGAGCCACTGACCGCGTCCATCGAATTCGACCTGGCCCATCACCCCCTGGTAGGGCTCCACCTCCTTCATGGCTGCCAGCACCCCCTGACGGGTTGGTCGTCCTTCGCCGAGGACACTCAACCCGATAGCCTTCACAAGTATGTTTGTGGCATCGTAGGCAGCCACGGCGTAGAGGCTAGGTTCCTGGTTGGCCAAGGCCCGATACGACTGGGCGAATTGAGCCCAGGCTTCGGGAGAGGGGCCGGGAGCGACGTAGAAGACACCTTCAGCCGCCGCTCCAGCCAGGCGCAGCAAATGCTCCTCGCTCCAGGTGCTGGTTCCCAGGAACAGCCCCGGCAGCTTCCCCTCCCTGGCCCGAACCAGGAACTTCCCGCCAGCCACCGAACCGCCGTCGAAGAAGATCAGGTCAGGCTGAGCTTTGGCCAGGGTCTTCACCAGATGCGGTTCACCAGCTTCCAGGTCAGCCACTACCTCCGCTCCCATCTCCTGCGCCCTCTGGCGGAAAGCCTGGCTGGATTCCCCTCCTCCCTCCACCACGGCCAAGCGCCTGGCTCCCAGCCCTGTCACCGCATACTCGGCCGCAGCAATCCCTAATCCCTGTCCGTCCGCCCACAGCCTGTAGATTTCGTTCCACCCGTTGACCACTATCTCTCCCCTAGCCGCCGCAGGGGTGATCATGACCAGGCCATGACGGTGATAGAGCGGCGCGGCAGCCATGGTAGCAGCATCATTCAGGTGCCCGATGACCCCTACCACGTCAGGATCGAGAGCCATCTCCTGAGCTTGACGGGCTGCCTCGGCCGGATCGTTGCCATCGTCAAGGGCTACCAGCTCAACCATGTACCCCTCGATCCCCCCGGCGCGGTTGACATCTCTCAGAGCCAGCTTCACCCCGTAGAGGACCTTGTATCCCAAGGGGCGGTACAACCCCTCAAAGGGGGCCACCAGGCCGATCTTGACCACCGGTTTGGTGCTGCCAGAGAGACGATAACCGAAGAGGAGGCCAAACACCAGGAGGAGGACAGCCAGGCAAGCCGGGATTAGCCAGAGGGCGGCTCGTTCCTGGCTCTTCACCCCTTCAGCCATCAGTCCCTCGGCTGGTACAGCTCCACGTTCTGGTTATGCTCCTCCAGGGTTTTGGCGAAAGCGTGGCTGCCATCCCCTTTAGAGACGAAGAAGAGGTAATCGGTCTCTGGTGCCTCCAGGACAGCCTTGAGGGAAGCCAGACCCGGGTTGCAGATGGGGCCGGGCGGCAAGCCGGTATGCCGGTAGGTGTTGTAGGGGGACTCGAACTCTAAGTCTACCAGGAGGAGGGGACGTTTCCACCACAAGCCAGTGTCCGCCTGGTAGCCGAGAGCATATTGTACCGTCGGATCGGCGTTGAGGAACATACCCTGTTCCAAGCGGTTCAGAAAGACAGCGGCGATGAGAGCCCGTTCCTCAGCCAGAACTGCCTCCTTCTCCACAATAGCAGCCAGGTTCACCACCTGGTGGATGGTGAGGTCTCTGGCTGCCGCTTCCTGCCGCATCTGCAAGGTGAAACGCTGGTCAAAGGTGCGCAGCATAAGGTCAATGAAACCGGCAGCATCAATGTCAACAGGCACCTCGTACGTTTCAGGGAACAGGTACCCCTCCAGCGAGGGAGAGCTACCCACTGGCCGATTCTGCAGGAAATTGTAGTCAAAGCCCCCTGCCTGGACGAGGGCCATGAACTGGTCAGCGTCAGCCAGCCCCTGCTCCTGGAGAAAAGCGGCAGTCTCCTCAGCCCGCCAGCCCTCGGGGATGGTCACCGTTACCGTCGGCAGTTGACCATGCTGGAGGGCCTCGATGATCTCATCCATGGTCATGTTGGGACGCAGCAGGTAGTCACCTACTTCAAGCTGGCCCCCCACGCCCCGATAGCGGACCAGGAGACGAAACAGCTCCGCATCCCGTATCAATCCCACCTGTTGCAGACGGGTGGCGATGGTGGCCGCCGTATCTCCTGGCTGCACGCTGAAGGGGAGTGGTTGATCGCTGTTGCTGGCCGGAGCCTCAACCTCGTCCTTGTGAAAATTCAGGTATAGACCCAGGAAAGTGCGCTCCAAAGTTGAAGGAGAGAGATCGAACCCGCTTTCCACCTCAGCCGCAGAGGGGGGGGCAGCGGTGACCTGGGTGAGTAGATACCAGGCGCTGCCCATCACGATGAGCACCATCACAGTCAAGGCCAAAAGAAAGAAGACCACGCGCAGGATGTTCCTGATCAGTTCTCAGACCCTCCTCTCTGCTGTTTTACTCTCTTTCCTGGACATCCAGGTACTCTTGCAGGATGACCGCCGCCGCCACCGCATCCAACCGTTCGCGTCGCTCTCGCCGGCTGGTGCCAGCCTCAATCATCAGGCGCTCTGCCTGCACTGTGGACAGTCGTTCATCCCAGAAAATGATCGGCACCGCCACCTTCTGGCTCAGGGAGTGGGTGAAAGCTTCAACCTGCCTGGCCTGCCCCCCCACCGTCCCCTTCAAATGACCAGGGTAGCCCACCACCACCTTCTCCACCTGGTGCTCCTCCACCAGGTACTGCAACTGGGCCACAGCCTCCCCTCCCGCTCCAGCAGAGATGACGGTCAAAGGTCTGGCCAGAGTGTGGGTCGGATCGCTGATGGCTACACCGATGCGCTTCTCTCCCACATCCAGGGCCAAAATGGTCATGTTCCTCAATCCTGACAAGCCCCCGGCTTTCAGCCGGCCGGTCTGTGACAGCTTCGCTACTGGTCCTTGGGTCGGCGGTGACTGCTCCCCCGCCCTTCGGCTGCGCGGTTGGTGAGTTTGTCGAATCACAGGGCAGGCCCTTCGACTGTGCTCAGGGCAGGCCTGGAAGGGCGGGGGCTTCCCTCCCCTAATCCGACTTGACCGTGACGTAGATGCGGAAGGGGAACAAGGGGAGGCGGCCAAACCAGTTGGGGCTCACCTCAACCGTCGGCTCCTCAGCCAGGGGGAGTTCCTGGCGCAGGTGCTCCACCGCCAGGTCAATGGGCTTGCCCCGCACGATACCTTTGACCTCACCAGGGCTGATGGCTGTCACGGCGCGACCGGAAATTTCCATCATGAAGCTGACCACTCCGTTCTCCACACCGGTCACTGCTCCAGGTGTGAATGTCAGTTCTTCCGGTATCAGTTGATACCCTTCTTTTATTTCGCCCTCCAGATGGCGCAGGGCCAGAGCATTGGCTTTATAGCCATCCACAGCCGTGCCCTTGGCCTGCCCGTGAAGAGTGAGGGTCAGAAGGTCGGCCGACTCATCCACAAACTTGTCGTAGGTTTCGTTCAAGACCTCGACCGTTACCGACTCCGGGGGGACGAACTCCTGCTCCTCCAACTGATCCTTGAGCAAGGCCAGGCTCTCTTGACGGAGGCGTTGCACCAGCGTATCTCGCAGCCGCCTCTTGTCCTCAGCAGTAACCACAGCCACCCGCTTGACGCTGCCTCCCTCGGTAGGGTTGACATTGACCACATTGACAGCCAGAGCCAGGGACCCCTCCACCACGTTGATGGAGAAAGCTGGCACATTGCCCATCGGTCCGGGGTCAACAGCCACGATGCCCACCTCGGCCCTCCCTTCAGCGGCCAGGGTTGCCTCGCTAATGGTTTGAAACTTTATGCTCTGACCGCCGCTGGTGCTCAGCACCGTCCCCTGGGGTACAACCGTCGTTTCGTCGCGCTTGTTGACCAGCACCACAGTGCCCGTAGCTCGCGCGTCAGGCACGTCCTGTTGGGCTGTAGTAGCCGTCTGCGCCGTGCCGTCAATCGGGGCCTCAACGATTCGGGCCGGGATACGGCCAGCCTGGTAGTCAATCCCGTCCAGTTGCGGATCGGCCTGGATCTCCAGGGACGCAGATACCTCCTCGCTGAGGGGAACCAGAGTGACGCTGGCCGACGGCACGACAAGCAGCACCCCCGCCGCCAACAGGATCAGGAGACCGCCAAAGATGGCCACCCCCAGAATCTCTTCCCCCCTCAAGGGGCGTAGTCTGATAGTCGGCAATGTCACCGCTGGCCGGTCGGGAGCAGGAACGGCCTTCGCCTCTACCCGACGCCATTCCTTTTTCCTCTGACCCTGCTCCACGGAAGAGAAGACGGGGAGGTCAACCTCTCTGGCCAGAACCTGGATGCGGCTCATCCTGGTGACCAGGGCCACCTCTACAGCCAGATCTTCGGCATAACGCTGTAGAAGTTTAAGGTTTACCCTATTAGCCAGAATGTGAAACCTCTTGGGCAGCACCAAAAGGACCCGCCTGGCCTCAGCCCAGGTCAATCGTTCACGGATACTGCCAAGATCGTCGTCATCATCCAGGTATATAACCTGTTCTACCCGATCCTCAGCTTCCACCCTCGCCCCCTACATCAAGCATATACAACCTCGCAGACCGCGTAGTGAGAGAGACTGAGAGGTACCAACCACTGACCGCCTGTCAGAGTACCGGTCCTATCCTGAAGGTAGGGGTCGGCTGGGAGCCTCCCTACCTCTATCTGCGGATAACGCCGAAAAGGGAACCTTTTCATCAAGGGATATTGCCGCAGAGCCCAGCTTAATTCAGGCCATTGAGCTCCTCCGCCACAGAGGAAGAAACGATGGGGAAGATACCCCTCGTCCAGCATCATCCCCTCCAACCCGTTCAAAACGGCCTGGAGCCAGTCCTGCACAGGGTTAGCCAGGGCCTCTGCCACTTTCTCCCTCAGAGCCTCCTCCAGCTTCCCCTGCCAGTACTGCCGCTGAAGCTCCTCCCCTTCCTCCACAGACAGACCGAAATGGTCCCGTAACCCCTCGACCAGGTGCTTGCCGCCGCGGGGAATGTTCCGGCTGGCTATGATTCCTCCATTGCGGGCCCGTATCAACTCGGTGTCCAGGGCTCCGACATCCAGGATCAACCCTTCCTCCCCGAGCCATGCAGCCAGGGCATGGGATGTAGCTACCAGTCCCATAGGCTCCAACTCCAGAACAGCCAGGAGCTCATTTATTTTCTCCAGGCTGTTCTGCGGGAGGAAGGCATGGAAGGTCGTCACGGCCAGAACCTCTCCTCGAAGCCCCTGGGGGTCGGTGACACCTTCACCGTCCAGCCGGAACTCCACCACATCCTCATCCACCGGGCAGAGATCATTCCGGCTGGCGGCCGCGTGCTCCTCGGCCTGATTGAGGGCCAGCCGTTTGGCGCGCTCAACGAGCGCTGTCAGCTCCCCGGCATCTATTTCCCTCTCCGGCCTCCGTCGCCGCCGACGAACCAACCCGTTAGTGGTCCATATCCAGTGGCCAGCCAGACCGATCAGCACCTCGTCAGGGACAATCATGCGACCGAGCACCTCCTCCGTCATATCCTCGGCCCGACAAAGAGCCTCGTCGCAGCGCTCGCTCAGAGCCTCCACGTCAGCCAAGAAGTGAACTCCCTCAGCCTCGTAGCGAGCCATGCCAGCGCCCACGACCAGCCCCTTCCCCTCTTCCTCCATCTGCACGACCAGAGCCTTGACCCATTCGCTGCCCAGGTCCAGGACGCTATAGAAACGAGTTTTCCGGCCACTTCCCTTCCTGATTCTCTGCCACAGGCCATGCAAAGGTCCATCCCTTCCCTCAAGGACTGTACAGCTTCTTCACCAGGCCCGAGACCGCGGCCAGAGCTTCATCCATCTTGGAGACATCCCGTCCACCGGCCTGGGCCAGGGTGGCACGCCCTCCCCCACCACCACCGACCATACGAGCTACTTCCTTGATCAAGCGCCCAGCATGGAGCCCCTGCGCCACCAGGTCCGGAGTCACGGCCGCTACCAGCGCCGGTCTGCCATTGATAGCCGCTCCCAGCACGATAACCGCCGAGCCCAGATCGTCCCTGAGCCAATCGGTCATCTCCCGCAAAGTCTCCTGACTGGCGGCCTCCACCCGACTGGCCAGGACCTTAATCCCCTCTACCTCTTCTACCCTGGCTACAAGGGAGGTCACCTTCTCTCGGGCCAACTGCCGTTGCAGACGAGAGAGCTCCTTTTGCCTCGACTCCGACTCGGCCAAAAGCTCTTTCAGCCTGGTAGCTACAGCTTCGGGGGTTACCTGAAGGTCCCGCGCCACCTCCTCCAGGAGAGTCAATCGCTCCCAAACATACTCTTCAGCCCCGCGACCGGTCACGGCCTCGATGCGGCGCAGGCCAGCCCCGATACTCCCCTCCGACACGATGTGCATAAACCCTATCTCTCCTGTAGAGCGGAGGTGAGTGCCACCACAGAGCTCACGGCTGTACCCCTCGATGCTGACCATACGCACTTTATCGCCGTATTTCTCACCGAAGAGGGCCACCGCTCCGCTGGCTATAGCCTCATCGTAGCTGAGCGTCACGGCCGTGACCGAGAGGTTCTCCCTGATGCAGTCATTTACCCTCTTCTCGATCTCCCTTAGCTCCTCAGGTGAGAGAGGTGCCAGATGGGTGAAGTCAAAGCGCAAACGATCCGGCGCCACCAATGAACCTGACTGCTGGGCGTGCTCTCCCAGAACCTCCCGCAGGGCGCGATGCAGTAGATGGGTGGCGGTGTGGTTACGGGCGATGTCGAGACGACGGTCGGCATCCACTCTGGCCTTCACCCTCTCTCCCAGCCTGAGAGTTCCCTTCAGAACCCGCCCGTAATGGACAATGAGCTCAGGCACCGGCATCAAGGTATTTTCAATAGCCACCTTCAGACCCTTAGCCATCAACTCCCCTGTATCCCCTACCTGGCCCCCGGCCTCGGCATAGAAAGGGGTTATGTCGAGCAGAACCTGGACCTCGTCTCCTTCATCAACCGATTCGGTCCATTCTCCTACTGGAGCTGTATCTTTAGAGACCTTTGCCAAATTGACGACAATTGCAGGCGATTCCAAAGTTTCATACCCTACAAATCTTGTGGCTTTGACATCGGTACCTCTCACCACGGCAGGGAGTTGGCCATAAGGCAGACGGTCTTGTGCAGCCCTGGCCCGTTCCCGTTGTTCGGCCATGGCCACTTCGAAGCCGGCCCTGTCAATTTCCAGACCACGTTCCTCAGCCACATCCTTGGTAAGGTCCGGTGGGAAACCATAGGTATCGTACAGGCGGAAAACTTCCCGGCCGGGGATGACCCTCCTCCCCTGGGCCTCAAGGCCAGCGATGACCTTGTCCAATCTTGTCAGCCCCAGGCTGAGGGTCTGCTGGAAACGCTCCTCTTCCTGGGCGATGACCTCCAGGATAAAGTCTCTACGCTCTTTCAACTCCCGGTAGTGATCACCCATGACCGTGATGACGACCGGCGCGACCTCTCTCAGGAAAGGTTCCGAAAGGCCAAGGAGTTTCCCGAAACGCATGGCTCGTCGCATGATCATACGCAGCACATAGTTTTGCCCCTCGTTGCCAGGCAACACACCCTCGGCGATGAGGAAGGCCATGGCCCGACTGTGGTCAGCAATGACGCGGTAGGCCACCAGGTTCTCGGCCCGCGCCCGGTCGTCGTGCCCCACCAGCTCCTGGGTGCGGCGCATGATCGGTTGGAAGAGATCGGTATCGTAGTTGGTATCAACCCCGGCCATGACAGCCACCACCCGCTCGAACCCCAGGCCGGTATCAACCCCGGTTTGGCGGAGAGGGGCCATGGTGCCATCGGCCTTCAAGTCATACTGCATGAAGACCAGGTTCCAAAGCTCCCACCAGCGGTCGCAGTCGTTGTCCAGGGCGGGGCTGCAGTTGGGCTCACCACAGGTACAATGCTCAGGACCCCGGTCGTACATCAACTCCGAGTTGGGTCCACAGGGACCTGTGTCGGCCATCATCCAGAAGTTAGTCTTCTTCCCCATGCGCATGATGCGGTCCAGGGAGGCTCCGGCGATCTCCTGCCACAAGGCAAAGGCTTCGTCATCCTCCTTGTAGACGGTGAAGCTGAAGCGCTCTTGAGGCAGACCCAGGACCTCGGTCATGAACTCCCAGGCGTAGACAATGGCCTCCCGCTTGAAGTAGTCTCCGAAGGAGAAGTTACCCAGCATCTCGAAGAAGGTGTGATGGCGTGGGGAGGGCCCCACATTCTCCAGATCGTTATGTTTGCCGCTGACCCTCATGCACTTCTGGGCAGTGGCAGCCCGTCTGTAATGGCGCTTCTCCAGGCCCAGGAAAACGTCTTTGAATTGAACCATGCCAGCATTGGTGAAAAGAAGGGTCGGGTCACTGGCCGGGATCAGGGAGGAGCTGGTCACCACGGTGTGACCTCTATCCCTGAAGAACTCCAGAAAAGCTTGTCGGATCTCAGCGCTGGTCATTGGCATATCCCTTTGATATCTGATTTTAGACCATCTGCCTTGTAATGTCAAACATTTTTGTCACTGCTCGATTTCGACTTCTCTTTTCAGGTGACATATGTTAAAATAATGACAGTCCTTAGCCCGATATGGAAAGAAAGTAGAGGGAGGAGAGGAGAGTGATGCGCTCTGTAGAGGAACAGATGGCCATCCTGATGCGAGGGGTGGAGTTTGGTGACGAGCAGATTCGTCAGACCATGGAGGCCGAGTTGCGGGAGCGACTGGAGGAGGGACGGCCGCTGCGCGTCTACTGTGGCTACGACCCCACGGCCACAGACCTGACCCTGGGTCACACCATCACCATGCGTAAGCTGCGCCAGTTCCAGGAACTGGGACACGAGGCCGTCTTCCTCATCGGCGACTTCACGGCCCTGATCGGTGACCCCAGCGACAAAGAGAAGGCGCGCAGTCAACAGACCCCAGAGGAGGTAGTTGAAAAGGCCAAGAGCTACACCCAGCAGGCTTTCAAGATCCTAGACCCGGAGAAGACTGTGGTCCGCAACAACGGCGAGTGGTTGAGTAAGTTGACCTTCGCCGATCTGATCCACCTCGGCTCTCACTTCACCGTCCAACAGTTTCTGGCCCGGGAGAATTTCGCCAAGCGCTACGAAAAAGGCGACCCTATCTGGCTCCACGAATTCTTCTACGCTCTGATGCAAGGTTACGACGCCGTAGCCCTCCAGACTGATGTCCAAATAGGAGGGACAGAGCAGTTGTTCAATCTGCTGGTGGGGCGCAAGCTTCAGGAAGTCTTCGGGCAACGTCCCCAGGTGTGTCTCACTTTCCCCATCCTGGTGGGCACCGATGGCTACCTGCGCATGTCCAAGAGCACCGGCAACTACATCGGCATTGAGGAGCCACCAGAGGAGATGTACGGTAAGGTGATGAGCCTCCCTGATCACGCCATGATGAACTACTACAACCTCCTCACCCGCTTCGAGCCGGTTGAGATCGCCGAGATAGAGCGCGGCCTCGAAGATGGGACTCTGCACCCGCGTGATGCCAAGATGCAGCTGGCCTACGAGATCGTGAGCATCTTCCACGGCGATCAGGCTGCTGGAAAGGCTGAGGATCACTTTCAAACGGTATTCCAACGGGGTGAATTGCCTGAGGAGATGCCGATCCATGCCCTCAGCGGGGCTATCAGGGTCGTGGATCTGGTGGTAGAGATCGGGCTGGCCCGCAGCAAGAGTGAGGCCCGCCGGCTCATCCTGCAGGGTGGGGTTCGAATCAATGGCCGGAAGGTGGAGAGTGTTGATCATTCCTTGACCCTGGAGGAGGAGGCGATCCTGCAGGTGGGCAAGAGACGATTCGTGAGATTGGTGCCGGGAGGTTAGCGAAGGATTATGACTGAAGCAAAGAAAAGCCGCCAGTGGATATGGATGGTGGTCGGTATCGTGGCCGCCTGCGCCCTGACCTTCATCCTTTGCCTCTGGGGTACGTCCCTCCTGATGGGCCTGTCGGCGGGCACAGAACTGGGGTTCGGTGACGCGGTGGCCATCGTCTACGTGGAGGGGCCCATCGTGGTGGGGAGGGAAGAGGTAGGGCTCTTCGGCGTGGAAGCGGCCTATTCGGAGACGATTGTGGAGCGGCTGCGCCGCGCCGAAGGGAACTCGGCAGTCAAGGCTATCGTCCTGCGCGTGGAGAGCCCAGGCGGCAGCGTGGTCGCCTCCGACGAAATCTATCAGGAGATAGTGAAGGCTAAGGGGAAGGGGAAACCGGTGGTGGTCTCCATGGGCGAACTGGCCGCCTCAGGGGGATACTACATCTCCGCCCCGGCCGACCACATTGTGGCTAACCCAGCTACCCTGACCGGCAGCATCGGCGTCATAGCTATGGCCCCCAACATCGAGGAGTTGATGGGCAAGATCGGGGTGGATGTGGTAGTGATCAAGAGCGGAGCCCTCAAGGATGAACTGAGTCCCTTCCGGGAGATGACCGAGGAGGAGCATCAGCTCTGGCAGAAGATAATTGACGAAGCCTACGGCCAGTTCGTGACAGTGGTGGCCGAGGGGCGGGGTCTGGATGAGGAGAAAGTGAGGGAGCTGGCCGACGGGCGGGTCTACACCGGGCGGCAGGCGTTGGAGTTAGGGCTGGTGGACGAGCTGGGGAACCTGCCAGAGGCGGTGGAGGCTGCCGCTCGCCTGGGAGGGATCGTGGATCGGCCGCGCCTGATCGAGTACCGTCGCACGCCCACCCTGTTCAGCGCCCTCATGAGCTCCTTTGCTGGCCGCTCCCAGATGGTTGACCTGGAGAAGTTCCTGGGCTTGAAACGCCGCTTCTCGGTGCAGTACCTTTACCTTGA
>JBHIDP010000033.1:0-17266 GCA_046760185.1 Anaerolineae bacterium | reverse complement strand
GGGTACGATGCCAGGCAGGTGGAGGGATTGAGAGAGCAAGGGGTCATCTGACCGACCCTATCGGTAGTGACCGGTGGCTAAATGAACCGAGGCAAGTAATGTAATAGTAGAGGAGGCTGAAATGTCTTATTCCCACGCCGGTAGATTGCTGCGGATTGATCTGAGCGCCGGGGATTGGCAAATCGAAGCGATCCCCGATGAGTGGGTGGAGAATTACCTGCTGGGCAGTGGCCTGGCCGCCAAAATCTTCTATGAGGAAATAGACCCCGGCCTCGACCCGCTGGACCCAGCCAGTCCCCTGTTGGCTTTCAACGGCCTTCTGTCAGGAACTTTCGCCCCCACCGCCTGTCGCAGCTCGTGGTGTGGGCGGTCACCCCTGACCGGCATCTGGGGTGAGGCCAACATGGGAGGGCACTGGGGGGCCGAGTTGCGTTTCTCCGGCTACGACGGTCTGATCATCAAGGGACAAGCGGATGAACCGGTTTACCTCTGGATCAACGGCGAAGAGAACAGGATCGAGCTTCGACCGGCGGGCCATCTCTGGGGCTTGGACCACTATGCCACTGTGGATCGTCTCCAGGAAGAGACCGATCCCAAGGCACGGGTAGCCTGCATCGGTCCAGCCGGAGAGAACCTGGTCCGCTTCGCTGCGGTCATGACCGGTGGACAACCTCATTCGCGAGCAGCCGGGCGCACGGGGATGGGGGCCATCATGGGCTCCAAGAAGTTGAAAGCCATTGTGGTACGCGGCCAGGAGCGGCCCCAGTACTATGACCGCGCGGGCTTTCAGCGGTATGTGAAGGAATCGAACGCCTGGATCAAGGAAAACTCGATCGCCATGTCCCAGTTAGGCACGGCGGGGGGGATACCGGCCACTGAACAGTTCGGGGATATCCCCCTACAGAACTGGCGCATGGGCAGTTGGAAAGAGGGAACGGACAAAATCTCCGGTCAGGTGATCCACGAGACCATGTGGGTCAAACACACCCACTGCTTCGCCTGTCCCATCGGCTGTGGAAAAGAGGTCGAGATCAAGGAAGGCCCGTACAAGATGCGCGGACATGGGCCCGAGTATGAAACCATAGCCGGCTTTGGGGGCATGACCCTTAACGATGATATAAAGAGCATCGCCAAGATGAACGACCTTTGCAACCGCTATGGCATGGACACCATCTCCACCTCGGCGGTCATCGCCTTCGCCATGGAGACCTATGAGAAGGGCATCCTAACGAAGGAAGACACCGATGGTATTGAGCTGACCTGGGGTAACGCCCCGGCTATCATTCAGGCCATTGAGAAGATCGCCCATCGGGAGGGGCTCGGGGACCTTTTGGCCGACGGCGTGCGGGCCACCGCCCAGAGGCTGGGAAAAGGGACAGAGGATTTCGCCATCCATGTCAAAGGGATGGAGATGCCCTACCATGACCCCAGGGCCTTCGTCAGCATGGCTGCCAACTACGCCACGTCTAATCGGGGGGCTTGCCACCTGGAAGCCGTAAGCTTCTGGCCCGGCTACGGCCTGCAATTCCCTGAGTTGGGGTATGATAAACCCTTCGACACTCACGACAGCGAAGGCAAAGCCCAAATGACCTATGACTTTCAGAATTACCAGAGCGTCTACAACCCTCTGGGTCTGTGCAAGTTCATTATCAAGGGGTTGGTGGAACCGAGCACCGTGGCCCAATTGGTCAATCTGGCCATGGGCTGGAACTGGACCCCTAAAGACGTGATACGCATGGGGGAGAAAATCTTCAACCTGAAGCGCATGATCAACATCCGCTACGGCATCACTGCCAGGGATGATGTCCTTCCCAAACGGTTCCTAACCGAGCCCCGCCCCAGTGGTCACGCCAAGGGAGCGCTTCCCGATTTGGACAAGATGCTGCCGGAGTATTACCGCTTGCGGGGGTGGACTGAGGAGGGGGTACCGACCGAGGAGAAGTTGGCTGAGTTGGGATTGTTGTGAGAATGAGAGACAGGTCACAACCTGGGTCGTACAGGGACTTCGAATTCAACTTGCGGGAGCTGGCCGGGTCCATGGGGGATTTCGGCACCCTGTTCCCTCTGGCCATCGGCTACATCGTGGTGTGCGGTCTGGATCCGGCCGGGCTGTTCATCATGATGGGTCTAGTCAACATCGCCACCGGTCTTGTCTACCGTCTGCCCATGCCCGTGGAGCCCAAGAAGGTGGTGGCTGTTGCCGCCATCGCCCAGAAGTGGCCGGCTTCGATGGTCTACGCTTCAGGATTCGGTCTGGGTATCACCTGGTTTGTGCTGGTGCTCAGCGGTGCCTTGTACAAGATCATCGAATGGACGCCCCTGTTCATCGTGCGGGGCATCCAGTTGGCCCTGGGAATCATGCTGGCCTGGGAGGGGCTGAAGATGATGCGGCCCTGGCCCCTGTTAGGACTTCTGGCCGTGGTCATCGTGCTTCTCTTGCGGGAGAACCGCTACGCCCCGGCAGCCATCGTTCTCATAGTCCTGGGGGTAGGCATCATCGCCTATCGGGGAGAGTTGGGGCAGTCGCTGAAGCTGACTATTACTTTGCCCCCGCTGACAGTGCCCGGGTTGGACAATGTGTGGCGGGCCATGTTCCTGGTCGGCTTCGCCCAAATCCCCCTCTCCCTTACCAACGCCATTATCGCCACGGCAGCCCTCATCCGGGATTATTTCCCGGAGAAACCGGTCACCGAGCGGCAGTTGATGGTCAACATGGGCTTCATGAACGTCATCCCCGCCTTCTTCGGTGGGATGCCCATGTGCCACGGGGCCGGAGGGTTGGCCGGGCAATACTACTTTGGAGCGCGCACCGGTGGCACCAATATCCTGGAAGGGATCATTGAGGTCTCCCTGGGGCTGTTCCTGGGTCGATCGTTGGGCAACCTGCTGGCCGCCTTCCCCATGCCGCTGGTGGGAGCGATGATGTTCCTGGTGGGGATCGAGCTGGGCAAGGTGGTGTGGGGGTTGAGGGGATGGAGCTTACGGCTGGCCCTGTTCACCGCGGCCCTCTCAGCCGTGACCAACATGGCCGTCGGCTTTGGGGCGGGATTGGCGGCGGCCTATCTGGTGCGAGAACTGGAGCACCGGCGCCTGGTTCCCTGTGGTTGCTCGTAAGTCATGTCGTAGAGAGGAAATATGCTGATCGAGAGGAGCTCCGTGCCTCCCTATGGCGGCGGGGTATCACCTTGCTTTCCAGAATACATTAAGCTGGATTCTCTCATCAGAAGCAGCTTCACGGCAACTCAGCCCCTGGGTTCTTCCAACTCGTCGGGATCGAGGATCTTCAGACCTGGCACTCGCTGATAATGCTTGACGTTGCAGGTGAGGAGTGGCAGGGCTTGAGCCAGACACGTACCAGCTAATAGCGTGTCTGGCAAGCCAATCCCCTATCCTTGAGCTGCCAGAGTTCGCCAGGTTTCTGCGGCGCGCTCTGCCGCTTGCATGTCGAACGGCAACACGGCTACGATAGTTAGCAGTTTGCCCATCAAGCGCTCTTGCCGCTCTGATCGGACTGCGACTGCTTTCAATTCATACAGGGTGATCGCCGTGATGGCACATTCGTAGTGCAACAAGGCGGTTCGCAGGGTCTCTGTGCGACGGCGTAGATAGTCAATGATGATGTCGGTCTCTATGACAAGCTGCGGGGTTTCCAACTCTCCCACATCTCCTGGCGAGTGCGGTAGAATTCGGCCTCGTCCTCAGCAGTCCAGCTCCCGTACAAGGCATCGAGCACCTCAAGACGATGTGCCTTCTCTATAGCGTCGAAACCTCTCTGGCGCAGAATGACTCTGGGGCGAATCACTACGGCCTCACCAGGCCTGACGCCCAGGCGTTCGATCACCTTACAGGGAATGAGGAGATCTTTTCCTTCAAACACACGCGTGATAAAGGCTTCAAGGGCTTTTCGCTCCTCATCCTCTCGAAGCCCAGCCTCTCGCCAGGCGCGAAAAGCCTCGTACTCGGCTATAGGGATGACGGCAGCCACCGGCTCACCATCGCGTTCCAGAATGAATGTCTCCCGGCTCAGAACTTCTTCCTCGATGGCCAGGGTGTATGGGGCATGGGATTCTTTCAATGCCACCCGTTTCACAGGGCATCACCTCGCTTCTAGAGCGAGTATACTAGCAAACCTCCCTTCCGTCAAGGAGGAGAACAACCAACTATGAAGAGGTGAGGACTACGGTGCCTTTTTAACCTCCTCCTCCAGATCAATGTTCAGAGCCTCAGCCGCCAGGCGTACCGGATCGTAGTCAGAATCCTGGGAGGGCACAAAGCCGTCAATCTTGTAAGGGTTCTTCAGAAGCTCCTTACCTTCTTCCGTATTGGCGATGGTCAACAGGGCATCGCGCAACTTCTCCACCATCTCCGAGGGCAAATCCTGGCGCACCACAATGGTATCGTTGGGGATAGATTCAGTCTCAGCGATGACCTTAGTGACCTCCATGATATCGGGGATGATTTCGGTCATCAGGTCCCGGGCACCGTCGTAGACCGCTGCTCCATCAACCTGCCCGTCCACCAGTGCTATGAGGGCTTTGTCGTGGCCACCAGCGAAGAAGGCTTCATCAAAGAATCGTTCAGGATCGTACCCCTCTCGTATCATCAGGGCCTTGGGGTACAGGTGGCCGGAGGTGGAGGCCGGATCAACGAAGGCGAACTTCTTGCCTTGCAAATCCTTCAGGGACTCGATGCCGCTATCTGCGCGCACGACGATCTGTCCCTTGTAGAATGGTCGTCCATAGCGCACATAGGTCAGGATCGTTTGCGCTCCGTACTTCTGGTTGGCCAGGACGTAGGCCAGCGGGCTCAACTGAGCGACATCCACCTTTCCTGTCCCCATGCCCTCAATAACGGTGGCATAGTCGGTGGGGATCATGGCCTCAATGTGGTACCCTGTCTCCTCTTCCATCATGGCCACCAACGGTGTCACCGTTTCCAGCAGTTGCTGCGTTTCAACCGAGGGAACAAAAGCCATGACGATGGGGTTGTCAGCGCTGCCTAATGGTGCCTCCCCACATCTGGCTGCTATGCTGAGCAGAGCGACCAACATCAGCACCAGACCCAGACCCTTGAGCCTTGACCACTGGCTATCCTTTTGTGCTTTCATCTTGACCTCCTTGTTTTCCGTTTATTTGGTCTCAACAACAAAAATGCCTTTCGGATAGGATCCGAAAGGCAGAAACTACACTGATTTGCCCTGGGGAGAGGCTCGCCCTCCCCCTACTCGCTCATTCCTGCCGTCTCGGTCCCAAACGATCCAAGCGACCACGAGCGTTGTTCAGTTGAGAGCATTTCGCTCTCTATTCAGTTGAGGATGCCCTCCTAACGATCTTCCTCACCGCCAAGTATCCTTGGTCGATGGCAGTCGTA
Organism: Anaerolineae bacterium; assembly: GCA_046760185.1. Classification (GTDB taxonomy): domain Bacteria; phylum Chloroflexota; class Anaerolineae; order JBHIDP01; family JBHIDP01; genus JBHIDP01. The sequence continues at coordinate 11,896 of JBHIDP010000033.1, read as the reverse complement.
TTGTACCACTAACTCCACAAAAAGACAAAAACAACTCTTGGCTCAACCAGGCCCTCTCTTATCAAGGCTCCCGATTTCGATTAGCCACGAAATCTGCGTAGGAAGGAATACCGTGCAACCCCTCCGCTTGAGTCACCGCTCGAACGATAGCCCGGGCCACCAACTCGGCTGCCAGCGCACCAATGATGGTCACATCACCTTTCTCCTCCCCCAGCGAGAGGACAAAGAGGGCATCGCCGTCGTACATGGTGTGAGCTGGTCGCACGGCCAGTGCTACACCATCCTGAGCCATCTGCGCCACCTTGTTTGCCTGCGCTTTGGTGAGCCGGGCATTGGTAGCGATGACGCCAATGGTGGTGTTGGTCAGAGGACTTGGCCTCTCTGGTATCCCTTTCTTCAGTTGTCGTAGGGTGTTGAGGAGAGATTCCTGGTCAGGGTGCCGTGCGCCGGCCAGGATCTGTCCCGTGCCTGGCTCCATCACGTCCCCCAGGGCGTTTACGGTCACCAAAGTTCCAACCACAATCCCATCCTCAGTCTTCTCACTGGCTGTTCCCACCCCTCCCTTCATCGCCTGCTGCAGTCCGAATATCTTACCGACTGTCGCTCCAGTGCCGGCCCCCACACTTCCTTCCGTCACAGGCCCTCCTCTGGCCACCAGGCAGGCCTGATACCCGGCCTCGGCGTCAGGCCGGACCTGCTTCTGACCGAGGGTGAGATCGAAGAGGATAGCCGCTGGAACAATGGGGACTTTCACCCCTCTGGCATCATAGCCAATCTCTCTCTCCTCCAGATAACGCATGACCCCATCGGCTGAGGCCAGGCCGAAGGCGCTCCCCCCACTGAGGACCACAGCGTGGACCTGCTCTACCAGGCAGGTGGGGCGGAGCAGGTCGGTCTCTCTTGTACCAGGTGCACTCCCCCGCACGTCCACTCCGCCGACCGCCCCAGCTTCACATAGAATCACGGTACAGCCGGTGGCCGCCTCCCGGTCCGTCCAGTGCCCTACTTTGATGCCGGGCACATCGGTTATGGCCCTATGATTCATGACCCTCCTCACGTTGACAGAGAACTACAAAGGTGCTATATTGGAAATGTCGCAAATCCTGTTCAAAGGCACGATCGGATCTCTTGCCATGCCGGAGAAATCGTTACCAGCTTCGTCTGTCAATCGCTGTCCCCCCTGTTTTAGCCCTCGCTTGTTTCTGATAGCCCTGCTGGAATTGGTAGGCATATTGCTCCTTGCGGCCAGCGGGCTGATGCTGTTCACGAACTGCTCCCGCTCTGACTATGCTGTAGCTTCAGACTCATCCGAGGCTGTATTGGATAGCTCCTCCGCTCCCGAGATGGCCGCGGTCCAGAGCACAATCACACCTTCCGTCGCCGGGACAAATCCCACCTCGCCTGACGTGGAGGAAACTTCTGATAGTGAGCTCCTTTCCGGCAGTCAAGAAGCCCTACAATCCATCTCAGCCTCCGACCCTGAGCAGACAGCCCGAGCTGGTACGTCGTCGTCATCTGTATCTGCACAGGCGGGATGGGTCGCCGCTCATTCGCCTCCGACCCGCATTGTTATCCAGGCCATTGGCCTGGATGCCCCAGTAGTGGAGGTGGCCTGGAAAACGGTGGAACGAAATGGCAAGCGGGTGAGTGAATGGGAAACGGCTGATCATGCCGCCGGTTTCCACAAGTACTCCGCCTACCCTGGGCAGGGAGGAAACACCGTCCTCTCCGGTCACCACAACATCAAGGGGGAGGTCTTCCGTGATCTGGTCAAGCTTCAGCCGGGTGATGAGATCCTTTTGTATGCGGAGCAGAGGGAGTATCATTACCAGGTTGCTGACAACTTCATATTGCGGGAAGCGGGGGTGTCAGAAGAAGAGCGCCAGCGCAACGCCCGATGGATCGCCCCCACTGCTGACGAACGACTGACGCTGGTCACCTGCTGGCCGTATACGAGCAACACTCACCGCGTTATCGTCGTCGCCAGGCCAGTTCCGTAATACGACAGCTCTGATCACAACCTCACCGCGTAGAGGCGCTCCCCGGAGAGCGCCTTCATCCTATCCCTCTCTATCTCTCTCTATCTCTATCTCTTCAACTCCTGGTACACCTTTCCCCACTCGGCCAGAGTGAGGCTCTGCGCCCGGCACTTGGGGTCAACCACCGCTCGCTCCAGGGCTTCGACTACCTGGATGGTGGATAGGCCCAACCCTTGGGAGAGAGCGTTGCGCAACTGTTTGCGCCGTTGGGCGAAGCCAGCCCGCACCACCGCAAAAAAGCCCTCCTCGTCATCCACGACCATGGGAGGGCTTTCATAGGGGTCAATACGTACCACCGCCGAGTCCACCTGGGGTGAGGGGTAGAAAGCACCAGCAGACAGGCGGGCCACAATGCGCGGTCGTCCGTAAAATTGAACGCTGACCGCTAACAGGCTCATCTCCCCCGGCTTGGCCGTCAACCTTTGAGCCACCTCTCTTTGTACCGTGACCACCATGGTAGAAGGCTTACTATCAGCCTCCAGGAAGTGGCGCAGTACGGCTGAGGTGATGTAGTAAGGCAGATTGGCGACCAGTTTGTAAGGAGCGGTCGTGGGGGTATCCGGACGACCTATACACATCAGCAGCTCGGCAGGGGGTATCTCCAGAATGTCACCATGCACGATGGAGATGTTGGGGTAATCAGCCAGGACCTGCTCCAGGATTTCCACCAGACGTTGGTCGAGTTCGACGGCCACCACCCATTTGCTCCGTTGAGCCAATTGTCTGGTCAGGCAGCCCAGTCCCGGCCCCACCTCCACAACCAGGTCTGTGGCTCCTACTTCGGCCGCCTCCACGATGCGCTGCAAGGCAGCCTGATTGACCAGAAAGTTCTGCCCCAGGCTCTTTTTTGGACGTAGGCCGTATTGGCGTAGCAGGGCCCGCACCTCTCGACGACTATCAAGTCTCATGGCTTTTCACTGTCATCGCCTCGTCCTGCGCTCCACCGGCCAACTGGGCAGAACCCAACGGATCTCATCCAGCGGGGGAACAGGTTCGAGCAAGTAGACGTCCACCCACTGATACCAGAGTTTCAAATTGTCCTCATCGTAGCCCAGGTCAATGCGGCGGCCCTTGATGCGTCCCCCCGTATCGCCCGCCAGCGCCATACCGTAGCCAGGCACGTACATTTTTGAGCCCAGATTGATCACCCGGGGATCCACGGCGACAATCCCCTTGCCCGCTTGCAAGCCCATGTAGGTTATGCCGTACTGGGGGTGGTCCCGGGCCTTGCCAGAGGTTGCTGCCGTGTAGGAGGTGGCCAGAGCCCTCATCTTGCGCCAGTAGCGGATGGTGCCTTCGGGCGTTTCAGCCTCGCGTATCACGATCTTGCGGCCATAGGCAATGATGCGGGTGACCGGTTCCAGATCAACCCATTCTTTCTCCATGACGCGCTTTGTTTCCTGTCCGTTCTCGTAGACGATCCTTATGCGGCGCTTCTTAACCCCTTCCTCTCCCCTTTGATCTATTTGCTGCTGATCCAACTCAAGCTCGTCCTCGGGGCGCCACACCGTCTCAAATGGTATCGGTTCTTGCTCGACAAAGATCTCCTCCCGCACCCGCACCACCTGTACTGTCATGTTGTCGCTGATCTCCGTCGTCTTGGCTGGTCGAGTGTAATCCTTTCCCCGCAGGATGACCCCCTCATAGGGTAGTGCTTCAGCCACCGTGTTCCGCTGAGTGCGGGTCTTGATGGTACGCCCGTCTACCAGGATGGTTATCGGTTTGGAGCGTCGGATGAAGATGCGCAAACCAGCGGCGATGGGGTTACCAAGGCTCGGCCTTATGCGGTCGCCGAGGTAGAGGAGTATATCTTCGGCACGCAGGGCCTCGCCCACCGTGGAAGCAATGGTGTATATGGTGAAGGCCGCGCCATCGTCATTGACGTGGACTGGCACCGCCCGTCGTACGACGATGCGCTGGGAGGAAGGGTCATCCCCTGGGTTCGCCAGGAGTGTGCTTTCTTGCGCCTCCAGGCCGTTGAACAGCATCCGATCGTAGCCTCTGATGACCACCCCCAACTCCCGGAGCAAGTCACCGACGGTGCCAGTGTGGGTGCGGTGCTCTATGACCCGCCCGTCCACCTCAACGGTCACCGGTTTAGCTTTGTAGACCGTGACCCTCCCCAACCCGGTAAGGGAGGCATCCAGGCCCGGCAAGACGATATCCTCCTCGGCTATCTCCAGGCCAGCCTCCTCCAGCAAGGCAGCGACAGACGTCTGATGGGTACGCCATTGGTGAACTCGACCATTGATAATCACCGTAATGGTTCGTTGCGTTCTGATAAAGCCAACGGTCATCAGACTGGCCAGGGCCAGGGTGACGGTCAGGACCAGAAATCCTGCCTGAGGGCGCCACCTCACCAGCTTATTTAGGATTCCAACTATCCTTCCGGAAGGAGCCTCAACTAATACCTGTTCCGATGACAACGTTCGTTGATCCTCCGTAATTACCTTCTCTCAAAGACAATTCGCACAAGAGGGCAACAGAGATAGCAAAAAGAGGCGGATAACAAACCGCCCCTTATCCTCTCCACAAAAGGTAGGTCGTGCACCTCCCCTCGATCCAGGTTCCCGGCTTACCAGGGATAGCCAGCTCCAACCAGGCTCTCCTGCGGCACCCAGAGGTGACTACTTACCGCTGCTTCCTTCCGGACCTGACGGATTCGTAGGCCTCTGCCGCGCAGGACCCGATTTTCGTCACCACTTGTCCCAGGCAGTCCCGAAAGACACTGAAAACCTCAAGGAGGAATTCGACCCCGCTATAGCGGATTGCGGGTACAGGGCACCGCTAGTTCCCCGTCTAGCACGACCTACCATATGTTAGCCCAAGGCGGGGCAAATGTCAAACTGCTTCACCATCCGGGCTTGCGCAGCAATTTGGCGCAAGCCACGAGATGATGGGAAAAAGAGGAGGCGAGGGGACACGTCTCGACTGAGCTCGACCAAGTCCCTCGTGCTCCCCAGGGATTCGCTGCGCTATCCCCCATCCACAAAAAGGCTGACGGACGCTGGCGACGCCCATCAGCTTCTCGGGTAAATGGCGGAGAGGGTGGGATTTGAACCCACGGAGCATTTCTGCTCACGCGCTCTCCAGGCGCGCGCATTCGGCCGGACTATGCTACCTCTCCATTTGGCTCATAGCTCGCTCGCTTCGCTCGCTCTATGGCTGATAGCTTATAGTTTTATTGGCTATCGGCCATATGCCATAAGCGAGCCCTGGCGGAGGGGGTGGGATTCGAACCCACGGTGAGGTTGCCCCCACAGCGGTTTTCGAGACCGCCCCGATCGTCCACTCCGGCACCCCTCCGGGACGGGACAATGTCTGAGCAATGGCTATCTTCTAAAATTATAGCATATGCCCTCCAAACAGACAACTGTTGTTAACGGTTTGCCATTCGACTATTGACAGAGGCAGCCTTTCGACATAAAATACCCTGGTGAATAAGTGATAGGTTCGGTGATCAAAGACTTTCTTTTGGAGGGGGTAAGGTGAAGGTTGTGTCCACGGCGGAGATGAGGGAAATCGAAAAGCGAGCTGACGCCGGAGGTCTGTCCTACGCTATCATGATGGAGAACGCAGGCAAGGCGGTAGCCGATGAGATCGGGCGGAGGAGGGAGGTTGGCGGTCAACAGATACTGGTGTTGGTTGGACCAGGCAACAACGGCGGTGATGGCCTAGTGGCCGCCCGTCATCTGCACGACAGGGGGGCTGAGGTGGCAGTCTATCTGTGGAAGCGAAGAGAAGAAGAGGATGACAACCTCAGGCAGGTTGAAGAGAGAGAGATCGCCATCGCTCAGGCTGAGGACGATGCTAGTCTGGTCCGGCTGAAGGAATTCGTGGCCAAGAGCGACATTGTGGTTGACGCCCTGTTGGGAACGGGTGTATCAGGACCGATCAGGCGCCCACTCAAGGAGATTCTGGAAGTGGTGAAGAACGGAATTGAGGAGCGGAGGGAGGTAATCGAGGCCAGGGAACTCTCCCTTCCTCCCCTTCCCTCTCCTCCTTCACCTCCGGCTTCTCCCTGGGTTGTGGCCGTGGATGTACCGACCGGGCTCAACTGTGATACTGGCGCCATTGATCCAGCCGCTTTCCCGGCTGATCTGACGGTAACCTTCGCCTTCCCCAAGCTGGGCCAGTTTCTTTTCCCCGGCGCAGAACAGGTGGGCGAGTTAGTGGTGGCCGACATCGGCATCCCCATCACCTTGGCCGATGGAGTAGCGGTCGAACTGGCCACTCCTGCAATGGTAGCCAATCTCCTGCCTCCCCGTCCTCTGGGAGCCCACAAGGGGACCTTCGGCAAGGTTCTGGTAGTGGCTGGCTCCGTCAACTATACCGGTGCTCCCTATCTGGCCAGCGCCGCGGCCACCCGGGTAGGATCCGGATTGGTCACCCTGGCCGTGGCCAGCAGCATCTATCCGGTCCTGGCCACCAAGCTTGACGAAGTAACTTTCTTAGTATTGCCTGAAGACCTGGGGGTCATCGCTGCCGCTGCGGTGGATGTGGTGAAGACGGGAATGGAGGGGTACAAAGTCCTCCTCCTGGGACCGGGCCTGGGTCGAGAGAAGGAGACGGTGGAGTTTGTCCATCGTCTGTTGGCACTGGAGCCAAGCAAGACCAGGGGACGGGTTGGGTTCCTGGGTGGAGAGGAAGGGAGACCGGCGGACAAACTCCCCTCCCTGGTCATTGACGCTGATGGCCTGAACGCCCTGGCTGACCTTCCCCACTGGTGGGAAACCCTGCCACGGCCCGGTATCCTTACCCCTCACCCGGGCGAGATGGCTCGTCTGATGGGGACATCAACCGAGGAGGTCAGGGCTGAGCGTCTGAACATGGCCCGGGAGATGGCTCAAAAGTGGGGCCAGGTGGTGGTGCTCAAGGGGGCTTACACCCTCATCGCCGAACCCGAGGGACAGGTAACCATCAACCCCTTCGCCAATCCGGGGCTGGCCACGGCCGGAAGCGGCGACGTACTGGCAGGGGCCATAGCGGGGCTCCTGGCTCAGGGCTTAACCCCCTACCAGGCTGCCGTGGGAGGTGCTTACCTCCACGGTCTGGCTGGAGAGTTGGTGCGGCAGGAACTGGGAGATACGGGCCCCATCGCCGGGGACCTGCTCCCGGCTTTGCCCCGGGCCATAAAGCTCACATCAGGACAAGCCAGGCTGTGACGACCAACGTCGCTTAACAACCGGCCAGCACACATGCGCCTTCTGCTCCCAAACGTGGTAGGACGCCCGGCCGCGATCCTGCTCCCGAAGGGGTTGCCGACCCAATGGGCGCACGTCGCCAGCCTTTGCCGTTTGGCGAAATGCAGAATAGACAAAAGAATTCAGGTTGAAAGGGGAAAAACCCATGGCAGTTATCCGCACACCAGATGAACGTTTTGACAACTTACCCGATTTTCCCTTTGTGCCACGCTACGTTGAGATTAACGGATTGCGTGTCCACTATGTGGACGAAGGCGAGGGAGAAACCATCCTCTGCCTGCACGGTGAACCCACCTGGTCGTTCTTGTATCGCAAGATGATCCCCATGCTGTCAGCCAAGCACCGAGTCATGGCTATGGATTTCATTGGTTTCGGCCGCTCGGACAAGTTCACCGAGCAGGACGAGTATTCGTTCCAGATGCACAGAGATACATTGGCAGGCTTCATTGATGCGGTAGCGCTTGACCAGATAACCCTCGTGGTTCATGACTGGGGTGGATTGATTGGTCTACGGCTGGCAAGCGAGATGCCGGAACGGTTTGCGCGATTAGTCATCATGAATACCGGCCTGCCCACTGGTGACGAGCCGATGAGTGACGCGTTTCTCAGATGGCGACGGTTCGCCGAGAGCAGGCCAGACCTGCCCATTGGACGGGTGATACGCATGGGTACGGTGCACGGTGACAGGATTGCACCGGAAGTCATCGCTGCCTACGAGGCGCCGTTTCCCGATGCGTCATACAAGGCCGGCGCGGCGGTGTGGCCGCTGCTCGTCCCCATTCACCCTGACGACCCTGGCGCCGCCGAAATGCGGAGAACGCGAGAGATTCTCTCCAAATGGGATAGACCAGCGTTGGTGATGTTCTCTGATGGGGATCCCATTACCCGAGGAGGAGACAGATTCTTCCGTGCGCTTATTCCGGCAGCGAAAAACCGACCTGAGATTGTGATTAAAGATGCCGGTCACTTTCTTCAGGAGGAGAAGGGCGAGGAAATCGCTCAGCACATTTTGGACTTCATGGCTCGGACCCAAATTGGCTGAACTTGGATTCGGGCATAGTGGGCGAGTATTACTTCGCCTACCGGCGCGTTTGCGGCTTCGCAAACGCACCTGGCCCTCATCGGCATCAAATCGGAAAACTGAATGACCCTGAGGTTGGAACGTGAAAACTTGACTCATCGTAGGGAGAGGGGTGAGGCCCGCCGGCGACGGCGGCGATGGTGAGCACAGCGCTTACTTGCATTCTTAGTCCTTTGTGGTATAATTTTACCCAAGGGCGGTTAGCTCAGATGGCCAGAGCGCCACGTTGACATCGTGGAGGTCACTGGCAAGGTGGTTACCTTCGCCACCCATCTGTTGGAGGGGCGGGGTGTGCCTGTGATCCGCCTCGGCGTGGATAGGTACCCCCGGTTGGCTTTAGGGAGGAGGTGAGGAATCGGGATTGAACCTTCACGTATCGGTATCCATGTCTTGAGAACAAGACTCAGAGGAGGAGAGAACATGAAGGGGAAGAAATTTGTAGTGATGGCAGGCCTGTTGGTTCTGGTCGCACTGGTGGCTGCCTGCCAGCCGGCGGCGGAGGTCCGTGAAGTCGAGGTCACCCGCGTCGTGGAAAAGGAAGTCCCGGTCGAAGTGACCCGCGTCGTCGAGGTCGAGAAGCCAGCGGTAGCGGTAAGTCGCCTGGAGACCGTCAAGGCACGGGGTAAACTGATCTGCGCTGGGCGCACCGACCTGGCCGGCTTTGGCTACCTGGACGCGGCGGGCAACAACGTCGGCATGGACATTGACCTCTGCCGCGCTGTGGCCGCCGCCATCTTCGGCGATCCGAATGCTGTGGAGATTGTCCCCATCACCGCTGCCGAGCGAGGCCCGGCCATTCAGTCCGGCGAGAACGACATGATGTCCCGCAACGTCACCTGGACGACTACCCGCGACTCCCAGTGGGGCAACTATACTCACATCATGTTCTACGACGGCCAGGGCTTCATGGTCCGCAAGGAGACCGGATTCACCAGCGCCCTCGACCTGGATGGGGCCACGGTCTGCGTGACCAGCGGCACCACCACCGAGCTGAACCTGGCCGACTATTTCCGACAGAACAACATGGAACTCAGCACTGTCGTCTTTGAGGACACCGCCTCGGTCTACGGTGCCTACGAGGAGGGCCGCTGCGACGCCGCCACCAGCGACAAGTCTCAGTTGGCAGCCATCATCAGCGGGTTCGCCGACCCTGACGCCCACGTCATCTTGCCCGAGACCATCTCCAAGGAACCCCTGACCCCGGTGGTCCCCCACGGCGATGACCAGTGGTTGGACCTGGTCAAGACCGTCATGTACGTCCTCATCAACGCCGAGGAGCTGGGCGTCACCCAGGCGAACGTTGAAGCGATGAAGGACAGCGACAACATCCCGATCCGCCGCATGTTGGGCGTGGAGGGCGAGTTTGGCCAGGCCGACCTGGGCCTGAAGCCGGACTTCGCCGTGGACGTCATCAAGGCTGTGGGCAACTACGGCGAGATCTATGATCGCTACATGGGCCCGGAAGGCGACGCATTTACGCTCCCGCGCGGCCTCAATGAGCTTTGGACCAACGGTGGCCTGATCTACGCGCCACCCCTCCGCTAGACCTCGTACCTAAGTGAGCAGGTGCAGTCTCGAACCCCCGGGGCTGCACCTGCCAACCCATGTCGCCCATGAGCCAAGATTCTCGCATTCGCATCCTCACCTATCGCGGCATCCCCCTCTGGCGGGATGTCCGGGTGCTGCGCGCCGTCGCCCAGGTTGTCTCCGCCATCGTCGTCATCTCCTTCCTCGTCTTCTTCGTTGACAACGTACTAGACGCTGCCAACAGGCGGGGCCTGGCCCTGGGCTTCGACTTTCTGAACGAAGCGGCCGGCTTCCCCATCGCGGAGTCGGTCATTGAGTACCATCCCTCCGACTCCTTCCGGTACGCTTTCTGGGTGGGGATTTTGAACACTCTCAAGGTGGCGCTGGTGGGCATCGTGATGGCTACCATCCTGGGCGTCATCGTCGGCGTGGCGCGGCTTTCCTCCAACTGGCTCGTCAGCAAGATGGCCAGCACCTATATCGAAATCATTCGTAATGTCCCCCTTTTGGTGCAACTCTTCTTCTGGTACTTTGCCGTCTTTCAAAAGCTACCCTTGGTCAAGGAGAGTATCCAATGGCCAGGCCCCATCTACCTGAATAATCGAGGTGTCTTCATGGCGTGGGCCAGGCCCTCACCGTCCTTCCAGGCCTGGCTGCTCTTCCTTCTGGCAGGGTTTCTGCTGGCCATCCTTTTGGGCGTGGTGCTGACTCGCCTTCAAATGCGCACCGGCCGGTCCACCTACCCTATCCTCACCGCCACTCTGGCACTGTTTCTAATCCCAGCCTTGGGGTGGGGCCTGATGGATGAGAGCCCCCTCATGCGGGAGGTGCCGGTGCTGGGGCGCTTCAATTTCGAGGGTGGACTGCGCCTCACCCCCGAGTTTGCGGCCCTCCTGGTGGGGCTGGTGATATACACCGCGACCTTCATCGCTGAGATCGTCCGTGCCGGCATCCTGGCCGTGCAGCGGGGCCAGGTCGAGGCTGCTCGGGCGGTAGGGCTGACTAACCTGCAGACCCTGCGGCTGGTTATCTTTCCCCAGGCCTTACGGGTCATCATCCCGCCCCTGATCAGTCAATACCTCAACCTGACCAAGAACTCCAGCCTGGCCATCGCCATTGGCTATCCGGACCTCTTCAGCGTGGGAAGGATCATGATCAACCAGGCCGGGCGGGCGGTGCCCATCTTCATCATGATCATGGCCGCCTACCTGGCCATGAGTTTGACCTACGCCCTCATCGGAAACATCTATAACCGCCGCGTGCGGTTCGTGGAGCGTTAACTATGACCACCATCGCTGAAGCCATCAAACCGCCGCCCGCCACCGTGGGCCCCATTGGCTGGTTGAGGAAGAACCTCTTCAACACCTGGTACAACGCTCTCCTCACCGTGGTCTTGATCTGGTTGCTCTACGTCCTGCTGAGGGGAGTTCTGACCTGGGTCTTCGTCACCGCGGATTGGAGCCCGGTCACCTCTAACCCGAAACTCTTTATGGTAGGCCAGTACCCGTCCGATGAGATATGGCGGGTGGGCCTCAGTGTGCTCATGGTTTCATTTCTCTTTGGGCTCTCCTGGGGCGTTTGGGGCGGGACCGTCCGCACCTTCGCCCTGGTCATGGCTGTCGGCCTGGGTGTTCCGGCTCTGTTGCCCGTGGGTCTGGAGATCCTTGGCCTCGAGGTGCGGCTGTGGCTTCTGGCCAATCCGGCCCTCGTCACCCTCGGATACCTCCTGGCACGCACCCCGGTTGGCCGGCCGCGGTGGGCGATGACGGGGTGGCTTCTCTCCTTTGTCTTGACCCTCATCCTGCTACGAGGGTTTCAGGACAACCCCCGCTTGCCCCTTGTAGGGACCGGTGTGTGGGGGGGGCTGCTCCTGACCTTCCTCCTGGCCCTGGTGGGCATCGTGGCCTCCCTCCCCCTGGGTGTCCTCCTGGCCCTGGGGCGCCGCAGCAACCTACCTGTGGTCAAAATCTTCAGCATCTTGTTCATCGAATTGGTGCGCGGCGTGCCCTTGGTGTCCATCCTGTTCATGGCCCAGGTCATCCTCC
>JBHIDP010000032.1:0-17314 GCA_046760185.1 Anaerolineae bacterium | reverse complement strand
GGCCAGAGCCAGGTAATAGCTGTCGTAAGCCTGCGGACGGTTGAACTGCCTCGCTAGCTCCCAAGCACGCCAGTGAAGGCCTTCGGGATACAATAGCTCTACGTTGAGATCAAAGAAGGCCTGGAAGGCCAACTCCCCTTCTTCTGGAGATAGAACTCCCTGATGAACCCATTTTCGGATGACAGAAGTGCCTTCGAACGCCAGAAGGGGCGGAGCTATTGGCTCAACACCCGAGCTTGCCCACGACTCCCATAGCGCCTGGGCTTTGAAACTGTCCGACTCAGGCCGTACCAGCTTGAGTACAAGATTGGTATCAACGCAGACCTGAGAGTTCACTATCTCTCTCTTCCCTCAACTGGCGCAAATCTTCCACCGAATCTGGAAATGGCACCCCGTTTCGACGAGCAAGAATCGCTTCTCGCAAGGCTTGGGCCTGGGCCAGGGCTGTCTTGCGTTTCTCCCACGTTGTCCGGGTGTCCGCTTTTTCCAGATCCTCGAACCGGCGTAGATCCTCTATGCTGATTAGGGCTGCCTTGGGCTTGCCCCGCGAGGTCAGGATGATTCGCTCGCCGCCGAAGGCCACGCGGTTGACTAGGGTCGAGATGTCCCGCTTCGCCTCGGCAATGCCTACGCTTTCCATGCTCCTCCTCTTCGTTCTCAGTGAAATTCTATTTATGGATATTATACCCATATTGACCATCTACGTCAAGTCAAAGACTAGCCCCGACCCGGCACTTCGATGCCAGATCGGGGCTGTACCCGTCGTCCAATTATGCCTTCTGTCTATGGATCGCCAGCGGCAGCCTCGCTGAAGGCCGGGACCGCCTCCGGGCTCACCAGGCCCGGTGCCTCTCTCTTCGAGGTGCGGATGGCCCAGACGATGGCTAACAGCGCTGCCAGCACGACAACCACCGTCAGCGGGTTCAAACCTTTGTACTGCACCACAATCGGCGCAATGATCAGGCTGACCAGGTTGATGATCTTGATCATGGGGTTGAGAGCCGGGCCGGCGGTGTCCTTCAACGGATCGCCGACGGTGTCACCCACCACCGAAGCCTTGTGCCGCTCCGAGCCCTTCCCCAAGTTCCTGGCTGGCTCCGTCGGTTCATCTTCTATGGACTTCTTGGCATTGTCCCAGGCTCCACCAGAATTGGCCATGAAGACGGCTAGCAACTGTCCGGACAGGATGGCCCCGACCAGGAAGCCACCCAGCGCTTCCACCTGCAACACCAGGCCCACCACGATGGGCGTCAGCACAGCCAGCAGGGCCAGGCTGACCAGTTCCTTCTGCGCAGCCGCAGTGCAGATGCTCACCGCCTGCCGATAGTCAGGCTTGACCTTCCCTTCCATCAGGCCGGGGATGCGGAACTGCCGCCGCACCTCCTCCACGATGAGCGAGGCGGCCCGACTTACCGCTTTGATAGAGAGGGAGCTGAAGAGCCAGGGAAGGGCCCCGCCGATGAGGAGGCCGACGAAGACCTGCGGCTCCGAGACGCGAATGCCCGAGACCAGGGCTGTCGGATCCACTTTGCCTACATCGGTGATGAAGGAACCGAAAAGGGAGGCAGCAGCGATCACTGCTGAGCCGATGGCCACCCCCTTGGTGATGGCCTTGGTGGTGTTGCCTACCGCGTCCAGGTCGGCCATGACCTGGCGGGCGTCAGGCTCCATCCCAGCCATCTCGCCGATGCCGTTGGCATTGTCAGAGATGGGACCGTAGGAGTCCATGGCCACGTTGTTGCCAGTAAGAGTCAACATGCCGATGCCGGTCATGGCCACGCCGTACAGCACGTAGACGGCCGGGAAGCCCCAGTAGATGACGATAGCGGCCAGGATGGTGAGAGCGATGACCAGGATGGCCCACACGCTCGACTCGTAGCCCACGGCCAGGCCCGAGAGGATGGTCGTGGCCGAGCCGGTGTTGGCTGACCGGGCAATTTCCTTCACCGGCGCGTAGCGGGTGTCGGTGAAGTACTTGGTCAGCTCGTCAATGACGATGGCCAGGATGATGCCCACAAAGGTCGAGGCAAAGGCCCGCCACTCGTTCATGTAGAAGGCGGCCACCAAGCCAAAGCCGATGACGGAGATGGCAGCCGAGGTGTAGAAGCCACGGTTTATGGCCGCCATGGCATCGCCCTTCATGCCGGGCCCACTCCGCACCAGGTAGGTGCCGATGATGGAGCCGAAAACGCCGATGGCCCGTACCAGCAGGGGGAAGACGATCCACTTCAGTTCCCCGGTGATCCCCACCAAGGCCAGGCCCAGGATCAGGGCGGAGACGATAGTGACCTCGTAGCTCTCAAAGATGTCGGCGGCCATCCCGGCACAGTCCCCCACGTTGTCCCCTACCAGGTCAGCCACCACCGCTGCGTTGCGCGGGTCATCCTCGGGGATACCGGCTTCCACCTTGCCCACCAGGTCGGCGCCGACGTCGGCCGCCTTGGTGTAGATGCCGCCGCCCACGCGCATGAAGAGGGCCAGCAAGGTCCCTCCGAAGCCGAAACCAAGAAGGGCGTCCGGGGCGGCTGTGCCGAAGATGATGAAGATGATGGTGCCACCGAAGAGGCCCAGGCCGTCAGTTAGCATGCCGGTGATGGTGCCCGTCCGGTAGGCGATGCGCAGGGCGTGGTCAAAGCTGCTGCGAGCCGCAGCGGCCACCCGCACGTTCCCTTGCACGGCCATGCGCATGCCGAGCTGGCCAACCAGGAGTGAGAAGGTTGCCCCCATCAGGAAGGCTACCATGCGGCCAATGGCGATGTAAATGCGGGCGTTCTCGCCGAACTCGTGGATGGCCTCCTCGGTAGGTTGCACAATCCATACGCTGAAGAACAGGACCACAGCCAGCACAGCGATGAAGGGCAGGATGCTGCGAAGTTGGCGGTTGAGGTAGGCATCCGCGCCCTGGCGGATGGCTTCCCACACTTCGATCATCTTGGGCGTGCCCTTGTCCTCGCGCATGATCTGGCGGCGCAGGTACCAGGCGTAGACCAGGCCCAGGATGGCCACCCCCAGCACGTTCCAGATAGCGATTATCTCAAATGTGTTTAGACCATGCATTCTCTTCCATCCCCTCCTTGCGATGGAGAGATCCCCCGGAAAAGGGACGCCAGAAATTGTTCTGCCTCCCTGAAGGCACTCTCGCGTCCCGAAAGGCGAACAGGTTCGTGCCCCCGATCTACCCCTCGGGACTTTCCGGGAGATCTATCAGTTGACCGGTGACGATTGTTCCTTATTTTAGCACAAGAGGCACAAGGTGCCAAAATGGGATGTTCCGTTTTTCACATTGTGACTTCGCCATTGGCAGGTCAGGCGCTGCTGGAATGGGTGCGGCTAAAACAAGTTGGAGTCAAGGCTTTCCCTGGCACCTGTGCGCCAGGACAGGTGAGCCGGGTTTTTTTCCGCCTAAAGGCTCCACTCCCCAACCCATTTTAGCCCGGCACTGCTGGAGTGCAGTCGCAATCATGGGTCAGCGGTGATCACTCCCCCGCCTGAACGGGCGGGGGCTTCCCTGGCCTGCAAGCCCCCGGCCTTCAGCCGGCGGGTCCCTGACAGCTTCGCCAGGCTCCGTGCTGATTCGCCTCGACTGTTCAAAAGGTAGGGCTAGATTCTCAGGATCAGTTTGGCGATGGTGAAGTAGATGAAGAGCCCGGTGGCATCCACCAGAGTGCTCATGACAGGCCCAGAGACGGCTGTGGGATCAATGTGCAACCTGGCCGCTATCAGTGGTAGAAGCGAACCCAGGCTGTTGGCCCAGACCACGATGGTCAGGATGGTCACAGCCACAGCAAGGGCCAGCGGCATGCCGATGCCCCAGGTCAGGACCCATACAAAGGTGACCACGGCCAGCATCAACCCCAGAACCACCCCGGCTCGTACCTCGTGCCAGAAGACCAGCAGCGTGTCTCTCAGTCCGATCTCCTCCACAGCCAGGGCGCGGATGATGGTGCTCGTGGTCTGCGAGCCAGCATTGCCTCCAGTGCCGATGAGGAGCGGAACGAAGAAGGCCAGGACTACCACTGTATCCAGTTCCCTCTGGAAGTGGCGCAACACACCGCCGGTGAAGGTCTCGGCGACGAAGAGCAGCAAGAGCCAGCCAAGCCGCTTCCAGGCTAACTGAGCCACACTGCTATCCAGGTAGGGCCGATCCAGGGGCTGGGCACCGCCCCATCGCTGAATGTCCTCGGTAGCCTCATCCTCCAGTACCTCCACCAGGTCATCCACGGTGATGACACCAACCAGGCGGTCTGCCTCATCCACCACTGGCAAGGCCATAATATCGTAGCGGGCCATCAAGCGGGCACATTCCTCCTGGTCGGCATCAGTGCGGACGTGGATCACATTGGGGTCCATGATCTCACTCACCCACCTGGTGGGAGGGGCTTTGATTAAGTAGAGCAGGCTGACGACTCCGCATAGATGCCCGTCGTGGTCTACCACGAAGAGGTAGTGAGCTGTTTCCGCCTCGGGGGCCCACCGACGCACTACTGCCAGAGCCTCGGCCGCTGTCATGCGGCGGCGCAGGGCCACGAACTGCGAGGTCATCAGGCCGCCAGCCGTCTCATCGGGGTGCAACAGAAGAGGCCGCACCTCATCCGGGTCCTCCATCTGAGTCAGGGCCTCGGTCACCTGCTCCGGCAGAAGATCACCCAACAGGTCAGCCGCTTCGTCGGGTGCCATCTCGTCCAGAATGGGGGCCAGGGTGCTCACGTCCAGACGGCTGGCCAATTCAGCCGCTTCCTCGTCCTCCAGCTCTTCCAGGATGTCGGCCGAATCGGGTAAGGGAAGTTGGGCTAAAAGCTCCTGTTGGGTCTTCAGGTCCAGCTCAGAAAAAATGTCGGCCTGGTCGGCTGGATAGAGGGAGGAGAGCAAAGAGACGGCCTTAGCTGTATCCCCTTCCGCCAGAGATTGCAAGATGGTGTCGCGAATTTGCCAAAGTTGCTGCTCCATAGCCACCTCCTTGCCCGGATTTGTTCAGGTCACAGCAGGGTGATGAAAATCAGACAGGCCCCCAAAGCCATGCTCGCTCCGTAGACAAAGGGGGCGAACACGCCCACAGTTTGCCACAGGACCCCGGCCACAAAGCTGGCAGGAAAAAGGGCCAGACCGGTGGCCGTGTGATAGATGCCATAGGCCGTGCCCCGTAGGTGAGCGGGTACCAGATCGGCAGCGTAGGCCCGCTGTACTCCTTCGGTAGCGCCGTAGTAAAGGCCGTAGAGGACAAAGAGCCCCCACACCTGCCAGGCGCTTTGGACCAGAGCGAAGCCCAGGTACACCAGGGCGAAAATCAGATATCCACTCACGATCAGGGCCCTGCGTCCCACACGGTCGGACAATATGCCAGCCGGCCAGGAGGAGAGGGAATAGACCATATTGAAGAGGAGCCACAACAAGGGAATAAGAGCGGCCGTCACTCCTGCGTTCTGGGCGCGCAGGATGAGGAAGGCATCGCTTGAGTTGCCCAGGGTGAAGAACAGAACGGCCAGGAGGAAGAGTTTGAACTGACGGTTGAACGGTTTCAGGCTCAGTCTTGGCAACTCAGCGGCAATACGGTCCCGGGGGCCTTTCTCCCGGACCAGGATGGCAACCAGGGCCACGGCGATGGCGCCGGGGATGAGGGACAGAAAGAAGAGGTGCCGGTAGTTGCCCTGTAGGAGGGGTAGCAGCAGGAAGGCGGTCAGAGGACCCGCAGCCGCTCCAGCCGTGTCCATGGCGCGATGGAACCCAAAGGAACTGCCGCGCACCGCCGCTGGTGCGGAGTCGGCTATAATGGCATCGCGGGGCGAGGTGCGCACCCCTTTGCCCAGACGGTCGGTGAAACGGATAAGGAAGACATGGGGCCAGGTTGTGGCCAGGGATAACATGGGCTTGACCACGTTCGAGAGACCATAGCCGGCCAGGACCAGTTCCTTTCGGCGACCAATGCGGTCCGAGAACCAGCCGGAGAAGACCTTGAGGAGGCTGGCCGTGCTTTCGGCCACTCCCTCGATGAGGCCGATGACCGTGGTCGGCGCCCCCAAAACGTTGCTCAGGAAGAGTGGCAGAAGGGGGTAGATCATCTCTGTGCTGGCGTCGGTGAAAAAGCTTACCCAGCCCAGAACAAAGATGTTGCGTTCCAGGCGGCCAAGGTATTTCCTCCGTGCCGTTGGCTTGTTCATCTTTCAGCTCCATTGATCTCTCTGACTAGCTGTGCCTCCCGGCACAGTGGTGCTCAACAGACGGCGATCTTGGCCTGACGCCAATGGCGGAGGGCCTGGCGGTGGGTGGCGAAAGCAATCTCGGAGTCGGGTGGTAGTTCGTCGGGTGAGAATAAGCGGACCTCGGTTGCATCATCGCCAGGTGCCACTTGACCGCCCACTACGTGGGCTGCATAGAGGATCAGTACACCCCCCACCTGAGTCTCGCCACCGAAGGAGTAGACCCCCAGCAGTTCATCCAGCTCCACCTCGAGCCCGGTCTCCTCTTTGGCCTCCCGTATGGCAGCCTCTTCCACCGTCTCATCCAGCTCCATGTAACCGGCGGGAAGCCCCCAGTAGCCGGCCCGAGGAGCTACCCCTCGCCGCACCAGGACCACTTTACCTTCCTCCTCAATGAGGGTACCGGTAGCCACTTTGGGGTTGAGGTAGAAGATGAAACCACACTTTTCACAGACCAAGCGCTCTCGACCGTCTACCAGTTTTTCGACCAACTGGTGAGCACATTTGGGACAATACTTCATCATCATCCTGCCGGGTTCTACCCCGTGGCCAGGACTGTTTCTCGACGGACCTCGCGGACCTTGACAAAGAGGAGGGTGCCCAACAGGAAACAACCAGCCGATAGGAGGAAAGCGGCAGTGTACCCTTGCCCCGCTTGCCGGGCATTGAAGAAGTCTATGATCGGCCCGCCGATGAGACCGCCCAGGACCCCTGATCCAGCCGTGGCCAAGTTAGAGATGCCAAGATACTTGCCCGCTTCCTCGGGAGGAATGAGGTCTGTGGCCAAAGTCCAGTTGGCACTGAGGAAGATGCCCATGGAGAGGCCCATGATGCTGCCGTAGACAAGGATATCGCTGAAGCCAAAGCCCAGGGGGGAGAAAAGCACCTCTCCTGTGCTGGAGAGGAGCAGCAGAGCTCCAAGGGCACCGACAGGGCCGGAGAGAATATTGAGCGGCTTGCGACCGAGCCGGTCACAGAGATACCCCGCCGGGTAGGAAGTCATCAAAATCACTACAGCGATGGTGGCCAACAGGTCTCCGGCCGCGGTATAGGCGTTGGGCAGCCCTACCACGTCATCCAGGAAATAGACCGCATAGGTGCTGACTAAGTACACCCCCATGAGGATGAAAAGGCGGGCGATCAGAAGCCAGACGTAGTCGGAATACTTTACAACGTCAACGTTGAAAGTACGGAGAGCGGCAGAGAGGGCGGACCCCTTTGCTTTCTCTTCCAAAGGCTTCTCCCGCACCAACAGGAGGGTGAGAAGCAACCCCGCCACCAGGAGGATCATGATCACCCCCAGGGCCATCCAGACCTGGCTTCGGGCCAGGCTGTACTGACCTTGATCGAAGAGCTGCTTGGCCTGGTTCATAAAGCGAGCGGTGATCAAGGAGGTGGCGATAAGGCCCAGGATTTCCAGGAACTGTTTGACGCCTACCACCTTACCCCGCTGTTTCTGCGGAGCCAGATCGGGGATCAAACCCTGAAGGGCTCCGTGGGCTGTATTGGTGGAGAATTGCAAGAAGAGGATGGCCACGAAGAGTACCCAATAGTTTCCGGAGAGTCCTATCAGGGCCAGACAGGCCAGGTCCAGGAGGGTACCGACTAGGATGAAGGGCCGCCTTCGGCCCCAACGCAGGGTGGAGCGGTCACTGAGGGCCCCCATCAGGGGCTGCACCACAGTGGCCACAATCAGCCCGGCAGAGGCAAGAACTCCCAAGGCGGTGGCTTTTATAGCCTGGGGAGCCAGGAATTCTACCATGGCTGGCTGCACAAAGCGCCCTATCCCATTGAGGAAATAGGAAAGGACGAGCCAGTAGATGTTGATGGTGAAATATTCGAGGACGCTGAGCCGTCTCATCCCCGGCCTCCTATGGTTAGGGCTCTCCATCCTCCCGCAGGTTACAGCGAAGCTTTTGCACGATAAGTTTCCCAGGGTCTAGGGGGATCTCAGGGTTATCACTCGTCGAACCTGCGGGAGGGTTTGACATTGCCAGGAACTGGTATCATCCGAGAAATTGAGGAGCCCTGGCCCTATTCCCAAGCCAGGGCTCGCTCTCCTACACACTCTTCAGGATGGGTAGAGAACTAGATCCTTGTCAGGTACTGTCCCGTACGTGTGTCCACTCGTATAACATCCCCCTTCTTGACGAAGAGGGGGACCTGCACCTTCAGGCCGGTCTCCAGAGTAGCAAGCTTGGTGGCCCCTGTGGCCGTGTCCCCCTTGAGCCCGGGCAGGGCCTCTACCACCTCCAGGTCAACGGTCACCGGCAACTCCACCTCGATAGCCTCCCCCTGGTACATGGAGAGTTCCAGGGTCAGTCCATCTTTCAGATAGTTCACCGTATCTCCCAGGGCCTCAGCAGAGAGGGCTGGTTGGTCGTAGGTCCGGGTGTCCATAAAGTAATAGAGATCACCATCGTTGTATAGGTACTGCACCTGACGCAACTCCAGGCGGACCTCATCAAACTTCTCACTGGCCGAGAAGGTGCGATCAATGGTGGCCCCGGTGCGCAGGTTTTTCAACTTGGTGCGCACGTTGGCCCCACCCCGTCCGATAAAGGAGTGCTGGTATTCGACGACCCGGTACAGGTCGCCATCCAACTCAAAGGTCACACCCTTCCTTAAATCTGTCGCTCCGATCACCGTTAGTACCTCCCCGAAAGAATATCTTTGTTGGTCATGATGTAGACATATTACTAATAGGTCACCTTGCCGTCAATCCACTGGGCAGCCAGGCGTGGCAGATCACGGACGGGCCCCTGGCGGGTGGTGCAAGGTGGAAGGGAATTGAGGAAAGCCGAGCCATACGACTTGGTCAGCACCCGTCTGTCCAGCATGGCCACCACCCCCCGGTCGGTTTTGCTGCGGATGAGCCGACCAAAACCTTGACGGAAACGAAGTACCGTCTGAGGCACGGCGAACTCAGTGAAAGGGTTGTCGAAGGTCTCACTGCGCGCGGCGAAAACAGGATCGTCGGGCACGGGGAAGGGCAGACGGGCCAGGACCAGGCAGCTAAGGGCCTCCCCCATGACATCTATCCCCTCCCAGAAACTGCGTGTGCCCAGAAGGACGGCCTTTTCGGTGGTCTTGAAGTTCTCCAACAGTTGGTGACGGTAGCCGTCAATATATTGCCCTAACACCACGATTTCGTCAGCAGCTAACTGTTCACTTATGGCCGCGTGTGCCTGACGCAATTGGGTCTTGGAGGTGAGGAGCACCAAAGTGCGGCCAGCAGTGGCCCGACACAGCTCTATCAGGGTCTCGTGGATGGCCCTGGCGTAGTGGGGGGTGTTTGGCTCGGGGATGTCCGTGGGGATGTAGAGGAGGGTGGAGCTTCTGTAGTCGAAGGGGGAACCAACGACCTCCTCCTCAAAATCCCATAGCCCCAAACGCCCCCGCAGGTAGTCGAAGTTCCCCTCGGTACGCAGCGTGGCTGAGGTGAGGATGGCACATTCTTTGGGCTCGAACAGTTGCTGACGCAGCAGTTCACCGACATGCAAAGGGGCACTGTTCAGGGTGATGTTGCCGTCAGTGACAGCGACGTTGGCCCAGTAGATGCCGTTGGACACCGGCTCAGAGATGATAGCATTCAACTGCTCGTGTACCTCACGGACACGGCCCAGGTAGCTCAGGAGCTCCATTAACAGGTCCTCGTAGTCAAGGATATCGTGATCCTCCAGCTCTTGCAGGCCCCTGAACAACCATTCCAGCCCATTGGAGATCATGGTCAGACACGAGTTCACGTTGTCCCAGACGATCTCTACGTTGGACCAGGCCGGTTGAACGCGCAGGCTGCTGGTCAGCCGCACCCGCTTGTCGTACTGACCACTATCCCGCCCATGATCTTCCAGAAACAGAGCCAGGGTGTCGAAGAACTGATAGACGGCCTGCCGTGCCTCCTCAACCTGCTCCTGTGTCCGCTCCAGATGCTCGGCTATCTGGCGCTGTACCCCTTCGGACACCGAGCTTCCTCTGAAATGATTCTTTATCCCAGCCAGAAAACCTCTGTTCTTGTCGCCAGCGTAGCTCAACTCGTTCAAAAGTCCATGGATTGCCCATTGATCAGTCTTAAATGCCAGTTGCTCGGTCGCTCTGGCCTCCAGGTGGTGGGCTTCATCAACGATAAGGTAGCGATGCTCCGGCAACACCCGGTTCTCGGCCACCATGTCGGAGAGGAGGAGGGCGTGATTGACCACTATCAGGTGAGCGCTCTCTGCTCGTTCCCTGGCCCGATAGAAGAAACAGGTTCCTTGGTGATTGTAGGAGCAGCTCTCCGGACGGCAACTCTCAACCTCGACGCAGACCTTCCGCCAGATGGCATCTTGACCCTTGACCAGGGTCAACTCAGCTTTGTCTCCCGTTGCGGTGGTAGGGAGCCACACCAGTATCTTGGCTAAAACGCGAACGTCCTCAGTCGAGAGGGCTCCGCTCCGTTTCAGCAGCTCCAAACGGCGACGGCAGATGTAGTTGCTACGTCCCTTAAGGAGCACGCATTGGAACTCGAGGGGGAGTATCTTTTGCAGGTCGGGAATGTCTTTATGGAAAAGCTGATCCTGGAGGTTGATGGTGTTGGTGGAAACGACGACCGGCTGTCCATTGGCCACCGCGAAATGGATGGCGGGCAGGAGGTAGGCCAGGGATTTGCCTATTCCTGTTCCTGCTTCCACCAGAAGGTGTTTCCCCTGGTTGAAAGCCTCGGCCACAGCTTGCAGCATCTTAACTTGCTGAGGGCGGTATTCGTAGCCGGGAAAGTGTTGGGCCAGGAGGCTGCCCTCTTCCAGCATGTTGGTCAGGGAGGACAGGTCAAGGGGTTTAAATTCAGGGGATGGTTTCAGCGGTCGTTCGTCAGACAAGGGGGTAAACATCAGACCAAGCAGTTCATCCTGTCCCTCCCTCTTGGCTAACAACTGCTGGCCGATACTGCCCGTAAAAGCGGAACGGGCGGCCGTTCGGGCTGCGTCACGGAAGACATGGCGCAGTGACCAGTCGCTTCCTGCGGCCATAAAGTTGATCTCCTCGATGACCTTCGGGTCTAGTTGGCAGGCGCGCTGGAAGAGAGCCAGGAAGAGGTCCTTGGTGGCCATGGCATCGGCCAGGGCCCGGTGCTGTTCGGGGAACTCGATACCCAGTTCCTCGGCCAGGGTGGCCAGACTGTATCGGGAGGCATGGGGCATAATGGTGCTGGCCAGTTCGAAGGTGTCAACGGCGTGGTTGGCCAGGGCGATGCCGTACTGGTTCAGGAATTTCAGATCAAAGGAGATGTTGTGGCCGACAATAGGGTAGTCACGGACAAAGCGGGTCAGGGGTTCAGACAGCGCAAAAAGGGGAGGAGCAGAGGCCAACTCTTCGTTAGTGATCCCTGTCAAGAGTTGTATTTTATAGGGGAGGGGACGGCCGGGGTTCACCAGGCTGGACCAGGTCTCCAGCACCTGGTCGTCACGGAACTTCACGGCCCCTATCTCGATGATGGCATCTCTTTCGGCCTTCAGCCCCGTGGTCTCGATATCCAAAGCGACGTAGATGCGACTCATGCCTCTCTGATCCTGGATGGGAGGGTAAAAATCCAAACTGATAGCTATTATACAACAAAACGCAGGTGTTGGGAAGAGTTCGGAAGAGGACCTGCGGCAGGCGAGGGAGTGGTGGGAGAGGATAAAAATGCGAAGACTCGATATACCTCGCTGGGGGTCTGGATCACCCGAGGCAGGAGCCGTTCGCAGGCTCTCATTTCCGGGTGCTTCCTCAAGTAGTGAACCCGGCTCTTGCCGGTCAACACCACGTCCAAGTTGTCGTCGCTCAGAGCCATGATCTGGCTGACGAATTCTTTCCGAATCCGAGCAATGACCCGTACCTGAAGTGTACTTTCAAAGGGAATACCCAGATTGGGCGGCCAGCTTTCACTTTCGAGGTTTGGGGTGGACGCTCCGGACATGGTGAGATTATATCCGCCATGCGCTTTCGGGTCAAAAGGGAGCCAGGCCGCACAATGACCTCAGCTATGATGAGGAGTTGGAATATGGCAAGCGGGTGTTTAGCATGGGGAGTCCAGGGGGCTGAAGGAACTGACAGAACTGGGGGAACTGCGGCTTACCTGTCAGGCTGGTGTGGCTGGTAGCATTTCCTCTTCCAATACAAACGTCCGATAGGCCCATTGGAGAACCTCTCTCAAGGTCGCGTTGGTTAGATTGACACCGACCACATCGAAGCGCATATCCAATTCAGGGATCACACCCGGCTCATCGAGGGCGTTGAAATAGACCGAGAAGTCCAGCCATTCGAAGCCGACGATCTTTGAGGGATCATCCCAATCGTAGCGGATGTAGAAATCGCAGTCCGTTTCCTCCATCCTGGCAGGGCGCTTGGGGAGAGTACGCAGGTAGAGAGTGTCATTTGCCTTGGAGTAGGTCACCTCTATTCTCACGGAGCTTGCCATAGGAGCGCACCTTTCTTCACCTTGCTCAAATAGGCGGGAGTGGGTACCATAGCTGTCCGAAAATCCAATCTTCCGTACTTCCTGTCAACGCCCACGATGAAGGGCTTACCAATGGTAACCTCTTCGGATTCGTAGACGGTGTTGATGTACACTTCCCGAAAGGGTTTAGTTCGCAGATGTCCCTTCCTGACCTCTTCTGGGTTTGTGATGGTTTCGGCAATCCATCGGATGCGCGTCAATCTCTCCTTGTCATTCATAAGGTGAACGTAGTCGCCGATGTCCACATACACCCTCTCGTCTCTGCAATCTTCGATAGATGGGGTCAGAAGGTCTCTGAATAGGTCAAAAGCTTCTGAGACCCGATTTAGGGAGATGACGCTCTTTTTCTTCACAAGGCATCCGCCTTGATGTCTTTTGAGGGCAACTGGTTTTATAGCCAGTTGGATTTTACAATATCTGTACAGATAAGTCAACCGGCAGAACGAACCCAAGGGAACTTGGAGGCACTGAGGGGTGGAGGTGATGGGAGAGGGTGAAAATGGGAGAGGAGTAAAGTCAGGCGTATTTTGGCCCGAGGCCGTCTTACCGGCAAGGGTGACTGGTGGACGGCTTTTTGTTGTAGGGGGATATTAGGCATCGTTCCTTACATGGAGTAGTCGGTCACAGTTTGAGGCCTCGTTGCTCCAGGGCGATTTGGCTAAGGGGAGGGCCAGCGGCCCGACTGAGAGCGGTCCGGACCTCCTCGAGGGTGACGCCAGGGATGATCCTACGCCGAAGGGTTTCGCTGAGGGGCCGGGCCCGGCCCGAGGCTTGCAAAATCTCCCGCGCTGTCTTTGGCCGGGCCTCTTTACGGTCCTCGAGGGCCATCTCAAGGAGCTCACGGGTAAAGGCTTCCGTAGCCTTACCGACCCGACGTGCTTCCTCTTCCAGCCGTTTGTAGGTCTCTGGCGGGACCTCAATCACAATCGTGCTCATTTCAAGCCCACCTTTCTTTGCTCCTGTTTCTTCAGCGGTGAATATATCACACGAGGGGAGAAGGGGCAAGGTCTCTGCCCTATGGGGTCATGGAGCGTGGCAAGTAGTGCACCACAGACAGTGGACGTTTGAGTGGTGAGCCAGGGCGGGCAGGCGAGGGAATAGAGAACTGCTGATTAGTCTACGTGCCGCACCACTTTGGCCTCGCCGATGCGCTTCACCATCTGCTGACGGTGTGAGAAAATAGACAAATAGCTCGTTCCTTGCTACAATAACCAGGGCGTTTGGCGTCAGTCCCCTGGGACAAAGCTGCGGAGGCTGATATGACCAAATATATCTTCGTCACCGGTGGGGTGGTCAGCACCCTGGGGAAGGGTGTGACGGCCGCTTCTATCGGCAAGATTCTGAAGAGTCGGGGGGTATCGGTCTCCATCCAGAAGCTCGACCCCTACATCAACGTTGATCCCGGAACGATGGCACCTTATGAACATGGGGAGGTCTATGTTTTGGAAGATCCGGCTGAGACTGACCTGGACCTGGGGCACTATGAAAGGTTTATAGATGAGAACCTAACCCAGGCCAGCAACGTTACCACGGGCCAGATCTACTCCGAGGTCATAGCTAAGGAACGACGGGGTGACTACTTAGGCAAGACTATACAAACCATTCCTCACATAACGAACGAGATCAAACGACGCATCGCCCTGGCTGCCAAGGAGAGCTCCGCCGAGGTGCTGATCGTCGAGGTGGGGGGCACGGTGGGTGACATCGAGGGCCAGCCTTTCCTGGAAGCCATCCGCCAGATGCGTAAGGACGTGGGACGGGTGAATGTCCTCTACATTCATCTGACCCTGCTCCCCTATATCAAGTCCACCGGTGAGATCAAGACGAAGCCTACCCAGCACAGTGTGCGAGAGTTGCGTGGGATCGGCATCCAGCCCGATATCATCGTCTGCCGCGCCGACTACCCCCTGGACGATGCCATCAAGGAGAAGATAGCTCTCTTCTGCGATGTGGAGAAACAGGCGGTGATCCCCCTCATTACGGCCGAGACCATCTACGAGATACCCCTCATCCTGGAGCAGGCAGGGATGGGGGACCTCATCGCCCAGAAGATGGAGTTACCCCCGGCCCAATCAAACCTGAGCCAGTGGCATCGTTTGGTGCGGCGGCTGAAAGAGCCGAAGGAGATGGTCAATATCGCCCTGGTGGGCAAATACGTGGAGTTGCAGGATGCCTACATGAGCGTGCGCGAGGCCCTGGTCCATGCCGGCCTGTACCATGACCTGAGGGTCGAGATTGACTGGGTTCAATCGGACAACTTGATCGGGGAGGATGCCGGGCGACGGCTGGCTGCGGCTCATGGCATCGTCGTGCCCGGTGGCTTTGGCTATCGGGGCATAGAGGGGAAGATCGTGGCCGCTCGCTACGCCAGGGAGAACAAGGTGCCCTACCTGGGCCTCTGCCTCGGTTTGCAGGTGATGGTCATTGAGTTGGCCCGCCAGGCCATGGGGAGCGATGAACCCAATAGCGCCGAGTTCGATCCCCGCACCCCCCATCCCGTCATTGATCTGTTACCGGAACAGAAGGATATCTCTGACCTGGGGGGCACCATGCGCCTGGGGGTCTATCCCTGTCACCTGCTGCCCGGCACTAAGGCAGCGGCTGCCTACGGTCAAGAGGTAGTGTACGAACGCCACCGGCACCGTTTCGAGTTCAACAACCGCTACCGTGACCTGTTGCAAGAGGCAGGGATGGTAATGAGTGGCCTCTCACCGGACGGCAGCCTGGTCGAGATTGTGGAACTGGCCGACCATCCATGGATGGTTGGCACTCAGTTCCATCCTGAGTTCTGCACCCGGCTTGACCGTCCCCATCCCCTGTTCCGGGACTTCATAGCGGCGGCCATGGCCAGAAAGCAGGAGCCGGAGCTGGAGGGGAGGGAAAGGATCGTGCTGCATTCAACCCATAAGGAGGTCTGACGATGGAGATATATCTGGACACGGCCAATGTAGAGGAGATCAAGGAAGCGGTGGAACTGGGAGTTATCTCCGGAGTAACCACCAACCCCAGCCTGATGATGAGGGCCGGGCGTGTGGACTACAAGGAGGTGACCCAGGAAATCTGCTACCTGATCCAGGGGCCTGTCAGCGCGGAGGTGGTCAGTGTTGAGGCTGAAGGGATGGTCGAGGAGGCCAGGCGCATCGCCCAGTGGTCTCCCCACGTGGTGGTCAAGGTGCCGGTCATTGCCCACGGGCTGAAGGCGATCAGCACCCTGGCTGCCCTTGAACTAGAGCCAAGCGAGATATGTCAGGGCTGCCGCTACCTGGGCCAGTGTGACACCGAACTGGACGTAGCTAAGGACCTGGCCCTGTTCCAGGGTATCAGGACCAATGCCACCCTGGTATTCTCCGTCAATCAGGCCCTGCTGGCCGCTCAGGCCGGGGCTACCTTCGTCTCCCCTTTCGTGGGGCGGCTGGACGACGTTGGTCATTACGGCATGGAGGTGGTGGCTCAATCCGTACAGATTTTCGACACCTACGGTCTGGAGAGCGAGGTCATCGCCGCCAGCATCCGCCATCCCCAACACATCGTTGACGCCGCCCTGGCCGGGGCCGATATCGCCACCGTCCCTTACAAAGTGCTGCTGCAGGCTCTCAGGCATCCCCTGACAGATGTGGGCTTGACCCGTTTCCTGGAGGATTGGGCCAAGGTGGGGGGGAAAGAGCGTGTCGGATAGTGCTGCCCACCCTCTCACCTCGGTTATCATCCCCAACTGGAACGGCGCGCGGTACCTCCCCGTCTGCCTGAACTCCCTTCGTTTGCAAACCTACCCCAATTTTGAGGTGATCGTGGTGGACAACAATTCCACTGATGACTCCATATCCCTTTTGGAACAGGACTACAGCGAAGTCAAAGTGATCAGGTTGGCTGAGAACAGGCTTTTCGCCGGCGCAGTGAACGAAGGGATCCATCAGGCCGGGGGAGAGATCATCGCCCTTCTCAACAACGACACTGAGGCTGATCCGCATTGGCTCACCGAGCTGGTCAGAGGTCTGGAGACCGATCGGCAGGTTGGCATGGTTGCCAGCAAGATGCTTCTCTTCGACCGGCGGAACGTCATTAACTCGGCGGGGGACCTCTACGGTGTGGATGGGGTGCCGGGCAATCGAGGGGTGTGGCAGAAGGATGAAGGGCAGTTTGACCAGATGGAGCTGGTCTTCGGGGCCTGTGGCGGTGCGGCGGCCTACCGGCGGGCCATGCTGGAGGAGGTAGGTTTGCTGGATGAGGATTTCGTGGGCTACTGTGAGGATGTGGACCTGGCCTGGCGGGCTCAACTGG
The DNA here is from genome assembly GCA_046760185.1 of Anaerolineae bacterium. Lineage (GTDB taxonomy): Bacteria > Chloroflexota > Anaerolineae > JBHIDP01 > JBHIDP01 > JBHIDP01. Next base: position 367 of record JBHIDP010000032.1, on the reverse strand, counting down.
CTGGCTGGCGTTGTCTCTATGTGCCCACGGCCATTGTCTACCATCGTTTGAGCGCCACCGGGGGTGGCCGCACGGCCAGCTTTTACAGCGGCCGCAATTTCATCTACGTCGTCGTCAAGGACTATCCCACCTCGCTGCTGAAGAAGCATTGGCCCAGGGTGCTGCGAGGGCAACTGCGTATCGCCTGGCAGGCCCTGCGAGCCTGGCGGGGCGAAGCAGCCCGCGCCCGCCTGTGGGGGCAACTGTGTGGCCTGTGGAACCTGCCCCGTATGCTGGCCAAGCGCCGCGCTGTGCAGGCGACACGCCAGGTATCCGACCAGTACCTGGAGTCCATTCTGAGCAAATGAACCAATGTAGGGGGAGGGCT
>JBHIDP010000031.1:0-17921 GCA_046760185.1 Anaerolineae bacterium | reverse complement strand
CTTCTAGATAAGGAGGAAAAGGACCCATGAGAGAAAAAGTTGAAAAGGTGGTCCTGGCCTACTCCGGAGGCCTAGACACTTCCATCATCATCCCCTGGCTGCGGGAGAACTACAAATGCGAAATAGTAGCCTTCTGCGCCAACATCGGTCAGGGTGAAGAGCTGGAAGGGTTGGAGGAGAAGGCTCTGGCCACAGGGGCCAGCAAGGTCTACATCGAGGACCTTCGCGAGGAGTTCATCACCGAGTACATCTTCCCCACCTTGCAGGCCGGGGCCATCTACGAGCGGAAATACCTGCTGGGCACCTCCTTCGCCCGACCGATCATCGCCAGACGACAGGTGGAGATCGCCGAGATGGAGGGAGCTGATGCCCTGGCTCACGGCTGCACCGGCAAGGGTAACGACCAGGTGCGCTTCGAGCTGACCTACAAGGCTTTGAACCCCAAACTTAAGGTCATCGCCCCCTGGCGCGAATGGAAGATCCGCTCCCGAGAGGATGCCCTACAGTACGCGGCCGAACACGGTGTGCCTGTGGCTGCCACTACCAAGAAAATCTACAGTCGCGACCGAAACCTCTGGCACCTCAGCCACGAGGGTGGACCGCTGGAGGACCCCTGGCAGGAGCCAGAAGAAGAGATGTTCCAGTTGACCACCTCCCCTGAGGCGGCTCCCGACGAGCCAACCTACCTCGAGATAGATTTCAGAGAAGGGGTCCCCAAGAGGATTGATGGTGTGGCCTATGGCCCGGTGGAGCTGATCGAAAGACTGAACCAGTTGGGTGGCGCAAACGGCATCGGGCGGGCGGACCTGGTGGAGAACCGCCTGGTCGGTATGAAATCGCGCGGCGTCTACGAGACGCCAGGCGGCACCATCCTCTACACCGCTCACCGCGAACTGGAGAGCCTGACCCTGGACAGGGAGACCCTGCATTACAAGGACCTGGTGGGTCAGCGCTATGCTGAACTGGTCTACTACGGCCAGTGGTTCACCCCGCTGCGGGAGGCCCTCGATAGCTTCGTACAGGCTACCCAGAAGTACGTCACCGGCGCCGTTCGTCTCAAGCTCTACAAAGGCACCTGTTTCATTGCGGGGCGCAAGGCACCCTACAGCCTCTATCGGGAGGATTTCGCCACCTTCGGGCAGGATGACGTCTACGACCAGAAGGATGCCGTTGGCTTCATCAACCTCTTCGGTCTGCCCCTCAAGGTCAAAGCGTTGGTTGACATCGAGGGCCTGGGCGTTTCCAGCTACCGTGCCCCAGACTATACAAAGTTTAAGAGGGATTAGGGATCAGGGATTAGTCACACAAAGCAAAGGGGCTGTCCAACCTCTGATCTACCGGTTGCGCCCTCGGTGGCAGGATGATATAATGCATATTGAGAGAGGCAGGTGTCGTATCTCCGGCAAGGGCGCGATCGGAAATGACCAAACTTTGGGGTGGGCGGTTTGACAAGGCAACTGATGATCTGATGGAGCGCTTCAACGCTTCCATCAGTTTCGACTGGCGGCTGTACGAGGCCGACATCCAGGGGAGTATAGCCTACGCTAAGGCCCTGGAACGGGCCGGACTGCTCTCGGCTGAAGAACAGAAACAGATTGTCGCTGGACTGAGGCAGCTCAGGGAGGAGTTTGAGCGAGGAGAGTTTGAGGTCCAGGCTGGTGATGAGGACATTCACACCGCCGTAGAACGACGGTTACAGGAGCTGGTTGGCTCAGTGGCGGGGAAACTCCACACCGGCCGTAGCCGCAACGACCAGGTAGTTACCGATGTGCGGCTCTACGCTCTGGAAGCGACGGAGAGGGTGCAGACCCTGATCGCTGAGTTACAGCAGGCCATCGTGGATAAAGCCGAGGCCCACCTGGACCTCATCATGCCTGGCTATACCCATAGCCGTCAAGCCCAGCCGATCCTTTTCAGCCACTGGCTCCTCTCCTGCTTCTGGATGCTCCAGCGCGACCGGGAACGGCTGGCAGACCTGAAGGAGCGCCTTTCCGTCCTCCCCTTGGGAGCAGGGGCCCTGGCCGGCAACCCTTTCCCCATTGACCGCCAGTTCCTGGCTCAGGAGCTTGGTTTTGACCACATCTCCGAGAACAGCCTGGACGCTGTGTCCGACCGCGACTTCCTGGCTGAGCTCCTCTTCTGCGCTGCCCTTCTCCAGGTTCACCTCAGCCAATTGGCAGAGGACCTGATCCTCTTCTCCGCACCGGAGTACGGCTTCTTTCAGATTGACCAGGCCTATGCCACCGGGTCAAGCCTGATGCCCCACAAGATCAACCCCGATTCCCTGGAACTGATCCGGGGTAAGACAGGCCGAACGGTAGGCGATCTTACCGCTTTGCTCACCACGCTGAAAGGTCTCCCTTCGGCCTACAACAAGGACCTGCAAGAGGACAAGGAACCGCTCTTTGACGCTATTGACACCCTGGAAATGACCCTGCCCATCATGGCCGGCGTGGTGCGCACCCTGGCTGTGGACGGGGAGAAGATGCTGGCCGCCCTGAATGAGGAGATGCTGGCTACGGACCTGGCCGACTACCTGGTGGAGAAAGGCATACCCTTCCGGGAGAGTCACAGCATCGTCGGGCAAATGGTGAAGCAGGCCTCGCAAACCAAAGGATCCCTGCGGCAGTTCTCGCTGGCACAGTTTCGCCAATTCTCCTCATGCTTCGAAGAGGATGTCTACACTGTTCTCGACTTCCGCCACTCTGTTGAACGCCGAGCCTCCCCGGGCGGCACAGGGACGAAGGCGGTTACGGAGCAAATCAAACAAGCCAAGGCCGCTTTGCAGGAGGGTCAGGGATTAGAGGGTTAGGGATTAGGTGGTTAGGGATTAGGGGTTTGGTGAAGCAGATGAAAATCCACATTAGGGAAGCGACCTGGGCCGACCTGCCGGCCATAAAGGAAAAGACCATTGAGACCGGCTGGAACGACCTTCTGCCAGAGCAGAAAGAACGTCTCAGCCGCCAAGAGATCCACTATCAGGTCGGTCACCTCTTCGACCGCCTGATTCGCGAGCCAAAGCTCAACAGCAAACTGTTTGTGGCCAAGGATCAAGAGGGGCGCTACGTGGGCCACATCTGGCTGGGGGAGAGTGTGGATACCTACACCGGGAAGAGGCGAGGTTTCATTTTCGATCTCTACGTCGTGGAGGAGCACCGCAAACAAGGCATCGGCCAATCGCTGATGGCCAGGGCTGAGAGAATCGGCCGGCAGCGAGGTTATACCACCATCGGCTTGATGGTAGCCCCCCACAATCGGGGAGCCATCTCCCTGTACGAAAAGCTGGGATACCGGACAGAGCGCCTGGCCATGGTAAAGCTTCTGCCATGAGCAACAAAGGACGGATGTCAATTGAACCTGCTTTACAACGTTGGCGGCTTCCTGGTCAAAGCTGGCTACATCTTGAGTCGGTTGCGCTTCATGGCTATCCCCGTTCCCCTCCTTCTTCCTACCGCCACTTTCATCGTCCTGAGCCTCTTTCTGGCCGGTAGCAGGTCAGGCCTGATGATAGTCCTCCTGGTAGGGGGGCTCATCGGTCTGGCCCTCCTTCTCCTATCCCGCCTGGCCAAGTATATCATCTTCCACCCGCAAGAGCTTTCCTCTCCCTCTCTTCTGTCCCCTTCCTCAATCGAAGAGAAGATAAGCATGAAAGCCACCGGGTATTTCGAGGTTGAGGGCAAGCGCCGTTACTTCGCCGACCTCCCGGCCCTCTTCACCACCACCGGGCTTGGTGACCACATCATCGTCGTCCGCGTCATTCGCCGCCGGTTCCCCCTGGTCAGCTACAACCAGGAGGAGGAAGAGGGACTGTGGTACATCTTCCTCGACCGCGGTTCCTGGCAGCAGGTCCAGACCGGACAGTCATATTTTGGTTTCCGAGGCCGACCGGGCATCCGCTTTGTGCATACCGGCTCAAAAGGCAAGAGGGAGACGGTCTACCTCTCCTTCGCCACCTCGGCTGAACAGAAGAAAGTCGTAGCCAGATTGAGCCAAACAGCAACAAGAGACGGCCATAGGACACTTGCCAGCGAACCGAGAAATTGTTAAAATCGTGAACTGACAGTCCAAACAGAGTCAGACCAGGAGGATTGACAGGATCGAATGTCCGAGCAACCGATCAAACGAGTAATGGTGGTCATGGCCCATCCCGACGACCCTGAGTTCACCGCTGGCGGGACCGTAGCCAAGTGGGCCAGGGAGGGAAAGGAGATCATCTACGTCATCTGCACCAACGGCAACAAGGGAAGCGATGATCCGCAGATGACCCCTGAAAGATTAGCTACCATCCGGGAGGAGGAGCAAAGAGCAGCAGCCAAACGGCTGGGCGTGAAAAAGATTGTTTTCCTGGGATATCCGGATGGAGAACTGCAGCCGACCTTAGAGCTGAGACGGGACATCGCCCGCGAGATCCGCCGCTACAAGCCAGATGCGGTTATCACCCCCGACCCGACCACCCGCTACTTCGGCCAGACCTACATCAACCATCCTGACCACCGCGCTGCTGGTGACGCTGCCCTGGATGCCATCTTTCCCGCCGCTCGGGATCGCCTCTCCTTCCCCGAGCTGGCCGAAGGCGGCCTGGAGCCTCACAAGGTGCGCGAGGTCTACCTCTCCGGCACTACCAACCCCGACTTCTGGGTTGACATCGGCGACACCATCGAGATCAAGATCGAAGCCCTGTTGCAACACCGCAGTCAGATCAATGAGCCGGACAAGCTGGCGGAGCGGATCAGGGAGTGGGGTCGGGCCATGGCCGAGGGACAGGATATGGAGTACGCCGAGCGCTTCAAGCGAATGATCCTCTCGTGAAATCGGGCGATTTGGCGGGCAAAGCGCACGGTGTGATCGCAACATGTCTTCCCGAAGACGACCCGTGGCTTCGTCCTGAGGCGGTTCGTCCCGCAGTTCGTCCCGCTCACTGCGGGGCTCACTGCGGGGCTCAGCCCGAAGGGACGGGTCTCAGAGCATCTGAAGAGACCGAACTGCGTGTATCGTCCCAAGCTCAGGCCGAGGGGCTCGCCGAAGTCTTGTTCTGGCTGCTTTCCCACAATCCCAGTGCCGGGACGGTGCAAGTTGTGGCGTCCTCTGGCCTCATCACCGCTAAGAGAAGCCTTCCTGACCCTGCCCTTCGCGTTCACCGAAGAAAACTGCAAAGATAGTGGATCAAAGTCACCACGTGGCCGGTGTGCTCTTTGGTACTCAAAGACGACCGGAGGTCAAAATGTCTGCCCTATCGAAGTTGCTGGAGATAGTACGCCAGGAACTATCGGGCCGGTTGGCCCTGGACAACGCGGCCGCCATCACCAGATTTGACCGCGCCGTGGGTTCCAGTGGCTATCAGAAAGCGACACGAACGCTGCAAGAGAAACTGCTTGGGTTCGGCCTGTCAGAGGTCAATATCGAACCTTTCCCCATTGATGGCAAGATATGCTATGGAACCTGGACACCTCCCCCGGCCTGGGAACCCCGAGGAGCGGAACTGTGGGTTCTGGAGCCTGATCAGGAGAAGATGGCCGACTTCGCCATCGAGCCCATGTCGCTGGTTGTCAACAGTGCCCCAACACCTCCCGATGGGGTGACCGCCGAATTGGTTGATGTAGGAAAAGGGGAGAGCGAATCTGATTACCAGGATAAGGATGTTAAGGGGAAAATAGTGCTGGCCACCGGTTCGGCCGGGGATGTTCAGCGCCTGGCCATCAAAGAACGGGGGGCCCTGGGGCTGATTTTGAACAGCATGGCTGGCTGGTCCCTTGACCCTGCCATCAAACGCAGCCCCACGGACCTGCCCGATGCCATACCCCTGACCAGGCTGGAGGTAGAAGACCCCGACCAGGCCACACCCTTCGCCTTCTCCATCTCCCACCGTCAAATGCAGAAACTGCGTACCATGTTGCAGAACGGCCGCGTCAAGGTCAAAGCCGTGGTGGATGCCGATCTGGGGCCAGGCCAGATGGAGAACCTGTCGGCCACGATTAAAGGCGCGGTCTATCCCGACGAAGAGATGTTGATCATCGCTCACCTCTGTCACGCCAAGCCCGGGGCCAACGACAACGCCAGCGGAGCAGCCCTGGGGGTGGAAATCATGCGCACCCTGCTGACCCTGGTGCAGGAAGAAAGGGTGCCGCAACCGCAGCTCAGCATTCGCCTCTTGCTGGTCCCGGAGATATACGGCACCATCGCCCACTTCACAAGCCATGCTGAGCAAGCTAACAAGGTTGTGGCGGCTATCAACCTGGATATGGTGGGCGCCGACCCGGAACTGACCAAAGCCTACTGCCACATGATCAATACCCCCTGGAGCTGCCCGACCTTCCTCAACGACCTGGGCCAGTACCTCCTCGGCATCGTGGCCGCCGAAGGGAAGCTACATCAGGGTACGGCCAGGATACAGAACTGGCTTTATGCCCCTTCCCCTTTTGTTGGTGGGTCGGATCACTACATCCTGACCGATGGCTCGTTCCGGGTCTCGACCGTCTTCTTCTTCTGCTGGCCTGACCGATTCTACCACACCAACTTGGATACCGTTGACAAGCTAAGCCCGGAACAAATGGCCAGGATCGGCTCCATCGCAGGCACCATGGCCCTGGCCATCGCCTCCCTTGACCGGGACATGGCTCTGAGCCTGGTCAATCTGGTGGAGACAGGGGCGCGGCGCCGCATGACACAACGGGCCTCGGAGATCATCAACCAAGCCCTGACAGGGCAGGCTCTGGGCCCTCAAGAGGAAGCGGAGGGGGAAAAAGAGACCCTTGCTCAGAGCCTGGCTACCTTCGAAGTCCAGGGCCAGATAGAGAAAGGAGCGCTGAGAAGCGTTGCTCCCCTTCTGCACGGGCCTGAAGACCGCCAAGCGGTAGAGAAGATAGTGGCCGCCCGTCTGGACCAATTGGAAAAGGGGCAACGGGCAGAGGAGGAGCGGATCAAAGCATTCTTGGCGGCCAAGGATTTCCCGTGGCCTGATCTGTCAGTACCTGCTGGCGACAAGGATGCAGGAAAAATCCCAGAAAAGCTTTTCCTCGGCCCCCTGGACAGCCGCTACCTCTACCGTCGCCGGCCTGAACTGAGGGACAAATACAAGCAAAAACAGAAGGATGATCCCGACTACGGTCTGAAACAGATTGAAGCGCTCAATTTTGTGGACGGAAAGCGCAGCCTCGGCCAGATCAGCCGTCTGGTCAGTGCTGAATATGGCCCTTTCCCCGTAGCCGAATTGCATGAATACTTCAGCGACCTGGAGCAGGCTGACCTGCTTACCTTTGAAAAAAACCACCCCGCTAGTTTAAAAAATACGACTTCCGTGTGATATCCGCTTGCTCACCTATTTACAAATGTGGGTTTTTGTTGTAGAATGTATGTTGTATACCGTATACACAATGAGATCCTAAAGGAAAGAGGACTGTGCTTTCATTAAAAGAGGAAACGCCGATACTACAAACGGTTAAAGACTACCGCACCAAACAAGAGCTCGCCTACGAGGCACTGCATGAAGCCATTATCACCTGCCAGTTTCCTCCAGGGAAGAGGTTGATTGAAAACGAGTTGGCCCAGCAATTGGGCATGAGCCGCAGCCCAGTGCGGGAGGCGTTAAAACGGCTTCAGACAGAAGGGCTGGTCGAGGTTATCGCTCACCAAGGTGTGATCGTGGCTGATGTAGCCTTAACCTCCGTCCACGAGTTGTACCTCATCCTGGGGGCATTGGAAGGATTGGCCTGTAGGGAAGCCAGCCAGCGCTGTGGTAATGACACCTTGTCCCAGATGGCCACTATCCTGGAGAGAATGGGAGAGGCTGCCATCAACGAAGAGTTCGCCGAATGGACCCGGCTCAACCTGGAATTTCATAGGGTGAGCCGTCAGGATTGCGGTATGCCCCATCTGCTGCGGTTGATAGAGGACACATGGCACAGAATACTGCGCTTTCACTTTTATGTTGGAGCAGCGGCTCAAAGGTCCAAGGACGGAGTTGGGGAGCATGAGACAATCTACGCCGCCATGAAAGAGCAAGCTGGTGAACGGATCGAGCAGGTGGTCCGAGCCCACTACCTCAACGCGGCCGAATCCTTCTCTCGGTTTCTGCGAGCCTTGACCGAGGAAGAGGGGGATTGAGCCGATGGGAAGCAGAACCTTGAGAACCAGACAGGAGTGTGAAGACTTCATTCGAGGGCTCACCTTCTTGGGAACAGGTGGCGGCGGCGATCCGAAACGGGGCCTTGACCTGCTGCTGGCCGAGCTGGAGGCAGGGCGAGAGGTCGGATGGGTGGATATGGCTGAACTGCCGGATGAGGCCTGGACAGCCATCGTGGCTGGCCTGGGGGGACGCCCTCCCAAAGAGGGCCCCAGTGCCGAAGAGATGGCCCGCATCGGGCTGGTAGAGCCCAGGCCCGAGAATCCGCTGGTGGTGGCTGTGCAGGAACTGGCTGCCTATGCCGGCGTGGAGTTGGAGGCGATCATGCCCGGCGAGATCGGGGCCGGAAACGTTCCGGCTCCTCTCGCCGTCGCCCGGCAGTTGGGGGTCCTGGCCATTGATGGTGACTACGCCGGGGGGCGAGCCATCCCGGAGCTCGGGCAGACAATCCCTGAAGTTTACGGCAAACCGCTGTTCCCTATGGCCACGGTTGATCGTTGGGGCAATATCTGCATTGTAAAGGAAGCAGTCAGCACGGCCATGGCCGACCGCATCGGGCGCATGCTGGCCGTGGCTGCCTTTGGCGGCATCGCCTTCGCTGCCTACCTCATGCCCGCGCGGGAGGCGAAGGAGGTGATGATCCAGGGGACGTTGACTCAAGCCTATCAGGTCGGCCGCGCCCTCCGTGAAGCTGTGGAGAAAGGGCTCGACCCGGCTGAAGAAGTGGCCAGGTTCATCGGTGGCTGGCTTCTGTTCCGGGGCGAGGTCACCGAGACCGAGTGGGAGGACAAGGAACCTTACATGTTCGGCTACGGCACCCACCATTTGCAAGGGCTCGGGGAGGATGCCGGTCATACCTTCCGTATCTGGTACAAGAATGAGTTCCACATCACCTGGCGCGATGACCAACCCTTTGTCACCAGCCCTGACAGCATCGCCGTCATTGAAGAGGAAACAGGGGAACCCTGTACCAACTACAGCATGGCTGAAGGACAGAAAGTGGCGGTCATTGGCCGCAAGGGGGCGGAAGCCCATCGCACCGAGCGAGGCCTGGAAGTGCTGGGCCCCAGGCATTTTGGTTTTGACATAGAGTACGTTCCGATTGAGGAACAGGTAGCCTGAAGAAAGGGGTGGCAACAGTGCCCAAGAAGGTTCTTTCAACAGGGGAGATCTCTGACTTCGTGCATGGTCTGACCTTTCTCGGCACGGGAGGGGGAGGTGGCCCGGCAGAGACAGGGATCAGGTGGCTTTCGGCCGAGCTTGAAGCTGGTCGGGAGGTTGGCTGGGTAGATATTGATGATCTCTCCTCAGAAGCCTGGACCGTCACCGTAGCTGGCATGGGGGGCCGGCCACCCAAGGAAGGGCCTTCGGCCGAGGAACTGGCCAGCTTTGGCTTGGTTGAGGAAAAGTATCCCAGGCCATCGGCCTTACTGGCTGCGGTCAAAGAGCTGGCGGACTACGCCAAAGTCCAGATCGCGGCCATCGTCCCCATCGAGTTGGGCAGCGGCAACACTCCTGCTCCCATGGTAGTTGCCAACCAGTTGGGGGTACCGACGGTTGATGGCGACTACGCCGGCCGGGCCATCCCTGAGGTCACCAACCTGAAGCCGGAGATCTACGGCGTACCCATCTGGCCCATCGCCTATGTGGATCGTTGGGGGGATGTCTGTCTGGTCAAAGAGACGGTCAGCACCGCTATGGCTGACCGCATCGGACGTATGCTTTGTCTGGGAGCCTATGGTGGAGTGGGGATCGCCTGCTATCTCATGAAGGCCAAAGAGGCCCGTAAGGTCATGGTGCTCGGCACCTTGAGCAAGGCTTTGCAGATCGGAGGGGCCAGGCGGGAGGCATTGGAGAAGGGTAAAGACCCAGTGCAGGCCATCGTTAGAGCTACGGAAGGGTGGCTGCTGTTCAAGGGGGAAGTGGCAAAAGCAGAGTGGGAGGACCGCGAAGGGTACATGTTCGGCTATGGTACCCACCACTTGAATGGAATTGAGGAGTTCAAAGGCCAGACCTTCCGCGTCTGGTACAAGAATGAGAATCACATCACCTGGCTAGATGACCAGCCTCTTGTCACCAGCCCCGACATCATCGCCATTGTGGATTTGGAGACAGGGGAAGCCAAGCCCAACAGCCAGGTAGCACCTGGACAAGGAGTAGCGGTCATCGGTATGAAGACCCTGGATCCTGCCTATCGGACCGAGAAAGGTTTGGAGATCCTGAGCCCTCGTCACTTCGGCTTCGACATCGAGTACATACCGATTGAAGAGAGTGTTGAGGGGAGTTAGGAGGAGACACGATGCAGTTGATTGACAGAGGACGCATCGAGGCCGGTGTGCTCAATATGCTTAGAGTTAATATGGGGATCAAAGAGGGAGAGAAGATACTGGTCGTCACCGATCCGCCATCCCTCGAACGCTGGCGCCAGGGAGACAGTACCATGATTGGGCAAGCTCTAGAGCGATGTATGCTGGCCAAGATGGTAAGCGAGATAGCGGCCGAGCACTTCCCCCCATGTCCGGTGGAGTTCTTTCCCTATCCTCAGGTAGCTCGCTCCGGGGCCGAGCCGGGGGAGGAAGTAGCCCAAAAGATGCGGGAGGCGGATGTGGTCATCGCTATCACCAATCTCTCCCTGTCCCACACCGATGCCCGCCAAAAGGCGTGCCAGGCAGGAGCGAGGATCGCCAGCATGCCCGGCTTTCTAACCAGGATGTTCTATCCAGAAGGACCCATGGCTGCCGATTACCATGCTGTGGCCAAACGCACGGGACCGATTGCTGAGCGATTGACCAAGGCGGAGACGGCCGTGGTGCGTTCCAGGGCAGGCACAGATTTGACCTTCAGCCTAGCCGGCCGACAAGGATTCAGTGACACGGGCCTCCTTACGGCCCAGGGTGCCTTCGGTAATCTGCCGGCCGGCGAAGCCTACATCGCTCCTCTGGAGGGAACGGCGGAAGGGAAGCTGGCGGTGGAGAAGGGACGGGCACCTGGTCTGGCTGAGAACATGGTGTTGTCCTTCCAGGGAGGGATGGTGCAGGAGATAGAGGGTGGTGGAGAGGTAGGGGAGAAGCTCCGACAGTTACTGGGCCTGGAGCAAGGTGAGGAAGAGCACAGGGAGAGACGCAACCTGGCGGAACTGGGAGTCGGAACGAATCCCAAAGCCAGTTCCACCGAAAACGTTCTGGAGTCAGAGAAGATCATGGGCACAGTGCACATTGCCATCGGAGATAATGCCCATATCGGAGGAGCGGTGAATACCGACCTTCACCGTGATTTTGTCATCCCCCGGGCAGACCTGGTTCTTGACGGAGAAGAGATCATGATAGATGGCAAGCTGCAAATTTGACGGTCTCCTCGAAAATTGAAGTGCCCTTGCTGTTCGTGGGTTCAATCAAAGAGAATCCAATTAATAAAAACACTAAAAAACGCTCCACAAAGTCTTGACAGCCCTATCAAAGTATGTTATCCTTGTGACTTAAGGTTGTGACCCGTCTCGTTCACAGCTTCCTCTAGCCGAGGGAGCGGATGACACCTGGGGAGATAGGATCCCCTAGGCAATGGCGCCGAAGGCCTCCCGGTGGGAGGTTTTTTGGTATGAAAGGGGGTGAGGCCAGCCAGGAACCAGAAGAGGTTTCAGAGGACTGTGACGGTCGTTAGCAAGTTTGTTAGAGCTTAAGGGAGGAGAGAGAACAATGGACTCAGAGAGAATCCATGAACTGTTGGAGAGGTACAAGAAGGGGCAGATCAGCCGGCGGGAATTCCTGCGTCTAAGCATCGCGGCGGGAGGAGTAGTAGCGGTTGAGGCTCTGTTGGCCGCCTGCGCGCCGACACCGGCGCCACCTCCAGCACCGACCGCCACCCCAATGGCTGTAGCTCCCACACCGACGGCGGTATTGAAGCCGACAGCGACACCCGTGCCAGCTATCGAGCCCCAATTGCTCCTCTACACCGGGGGGCAAGACATCCCCACCATTGACCCCTCGGACCGCACCGATTACTCCATTGGCGCTGTTACCCGTGCGCTCTACGATACGCTATTCTGGGAGGAGGGCTTCCCACCGGAACTAAAGCCCATGCTCTGCACCGATTGGGAGGCTTCGGAGGATGCCATGGAGTGGGTCTTCCACCTGACCGATAAGGCGGTCTTCCACGATGGCTCCCCCATCACCGCTGAGGCGGTCGAATACTCCTTCAACCGCACCCTGAGGTTTCAGAAACCTCGCTCCAACGCACTGCTACCCATCATGGATGAGAACAGTGTGAAAGCGGTTGATGACTACACAGTGAAGATGACCCTTACCGCGCCCTATCCCCCATTGCGCCGCGTTCTGACGCAACCGATCATGAACCCTAAGGTGGTGATGGATCACGACAAGGCCGGCGATGAGGGGGCAGAGTGGCTCATCGAGCACGAGGCTGGCTCAGGTCCCTTCGTCATCAAGCGCTGGGAGCCAGGCACCCTCTATGAGATGGAGGCCGTGCCCGACTACTGGGGCGGATGGCCAGGGAAAGGGCGGCTGTCCGGGTTCATCTGGAGGATCATCCGTGAGTCCTCTGGGCGACGGATCGCGCTGCTGGCCGGGGAGGTGGATATCGCCGACACCATCGCTGTGGATGATATCCCGCTCATCGAGGAGGCGGAGGGGTACCACATCGAAGAGCATCCAGGCTATCTGGCCGGCTACATCAAGATGAACAACCAGACGGAGCCGATGTCGGATGTCAACTTCCGCAAGTTCATCGCCTACGCCTTCGACTATGAGGCCCTGGTCACCTTCCTGGGAGGCCATGCTCCGCTGTTGACCGGGCCGCTGCCCGATGGAGTACCCTTCCACGACCCAGATGTCCAACCGGTCTACCGGCACGATCTGAACAAGGCCAAGGAACACCTGGACAAGACGCCGTGGAAGGATGGCGGCATTGAGCTGGACTACGTCTACGTCACCGGCCTGGAGTTCGAGGAGCAGATCGGCCTGATCCTCCTGGATCAGCTCAGTAAGTTCAACATCAAGGTCAACCTGGTGGCTAAGGTCTGGCCAGACATGGTGGCCATGTGCAAGTCTCCGGATACGGGACCAGATATGATCATGGTCTTCACCAACTACAACGTAATTACAGATAGATGGTTTGAAGACCAATGGACCACTGGCGTCTGGGATCGGCCGGCCGGAGGGAGCTATCCCTCGTGCAGCTTCTACAAGGACTCCGAGTTTGACGAACTGGTCGCCAAGGTCAAGGTCTCGGTGGACGAGGCAGAGCGGGCAAAGATGTTCAAGGACCTGCAGCGCATGGTGATGGAGAGGTTGCCTGAGGTGCCACTGTACGTCATGCCCAACATCCTCGGCTTCAACGACCGGGTCAAGGGGTTCAAGTACAGGGGGCTCATCGCTGTTGACTTCTGGCCCTTGTGGATTGAGGAAGCGTAGTAGTCCTGGCTTTGGGGTGAGGGAGAAGCATCTCTCCCTCACCCCCTGCTCCAATCTAATTTGTGAGATCTCTCGGAAATCGAACAAGCACTCTCATAAGTCAATGAGGCAAGAGGTACTTCAGCTAGACTTCCGAAGTCTCCATAGAGCCCTGCAAATGAAGGCCAGTTGGCCATTCTTGAGCGCATTCTGTTGGACAAAGCTACGCCCTAGACTTCGGAAGTCTGGACTCTTTCACCCCACCTGAACGCCTACTCCGGGAGAACTGCGGGGGCAACGATCGTGGAACTACGTTATTATCTAATACGACGATTGTTCTTGATCATTCCGGTCTTGTTTGGTCTGTCCATCATCACTTTCGTCATTAGCCACATGGTACCTGGTGATCCGGTCAGGCTGGCGGCTGGCCCCCAGGCCCGACCGGAAGAGATAGAGGCCCTGACCAAAGAGTTTGGCCTTGACAAACCCCTGCACGTCCAGTACATAAACTACATGAAGGGCCTCCTCCAGGGCAACCTGGGGCGCTCCATGCTGAATCACCGCCTGGTGCGCCCCGATCTGGTGCGCTACTTTCCGGCTACCCTGGAACTGGTTCTGGTCTCCATGATCCTGGCGGTCATTATCGGTGTACCTATGGCCATAGCCGCGGCCGTCTATAGAGACCGCTGGCCCGATCAAGTGTCACGCATATTGGCCCTCTCCTCCATCAGTATGCCCCGCTTCTGGCTGGCCATCGTCCTTCAGTTGATCCTGGCCCAACACTTGGGCCTCCTCCCGGTGAGTGGACGCTTCGATCCCCGTACACCGTTCCCACCCCACCGTACCGGCCTGCTACTGATTGACAGTTTGCTGGCCGGAAACCTGGTAAGCCTGGGGTTGGCTATGAAACACATGCTCCTACCAGCCTTTTGTCAATCGCTGACCACCCTGGCCCTTGTCACCCGCTTCCTCAGGGCGGATGTGCTCGAAGTGATGCACAAGGACTTCGTTATGATGGCCCGGGCCAGTGGCATCCCTGAACGCATAATCCTCTTCAAATATGTACTTAAGAACGCTCTCATCGCCACCGTGGCCATGCTCGGCTTCCTTTTCGGCTTCTCTCTAGGCGGTTCAGTGTTGATCGAGACGGTTTTCGACTGGCCTGGCCTCGGTCTGTACGCTATGAAATCGGCCATGACCCTGGATTTTCAGCCTATCATGGGCATCACCCTCTTTGTCGGCCTCCTGTTTACCCTTGTCAACCTTCTGACCGATATCAGTTACGGGGTTTTGGACCCCCGTATTCGTTACGAATAGATTTGAGGTCTGTTCGCCATCGAGAGGACAAGATGGGAGAAAGCACCCTGGAAACCGTTGAGGCCGTTAGACCTGCAAATTGGTTACAACGATGGCTTGAGGAGAATCAGTCCCTCATCGAGGATTGGCGACGTGGTATCTACCGCTTCCGTCAGAGCACTCTCTCCCTCGTTGGTCTGACGACTGTTGTCTTTCTGATCCTGGTGGCCATCACCGGTCCCTACTGGGTCCCCTATCCGGAGGATGCGGTCGGGGCCATCCATATGAAAGAGCGTCTCCAGGCCCCCAGCCGAACCCATCTCTTCGGCACTGACGAAGTAGGTCGTGATATCTTCACCCGTGTGGTTTTGGGAACTCGTATATCGCTGCAGGTGGGCCTGATGATCCTTGCCGTAGCCATCAGCATCGGGGTCACGCTGGGGAGCATCGCTGGCTACCTTGGTGGTTGGGTCAATGAGCTCATCATGCGCTGCACTGATATTATGTTGACCATACCCGGCATCTTCCTGGCCTTGGCCATCTCGGCCGCTTTGGGGCCAAGTGTCATGCACGCCATGATGGCCCTATCCATAATGTGGTGGCCCGGCTACTGCCGTCTGGTTCAGGCTCAGGTGTTGTCCGCCAAAGAGGAGGACTACGTCCAAGCCGCCCTATCCATCGGGGCAAGCCGAAGGCGCATCATCTTCCGGCACATCCTGCCCAACATTATGTCGGCCATCATCGTCAAAGCTTCCATGGACTTCGGTTTTGCCGTTTTGAACCTGGCGGCCTTAGGTTTCATAGGAGTAGGAGCCCAGCAACCTGTCCCGGAGTGGGGAGCTATGATCTCCTACGGACGTAGGTATCTTCCCAATTGGTGGTGGTATTCCACCTTCCCCGGCCTGGCCATGTTCCTGACCGTATTCGGTTTCAACATGCTCGGTGACGGCTTGCGAGACGTCTTCGATCCCAGAGCCCGTCGTTAGTGCATCTTCATCCAGGGAGGCGAATGACTTGAAGAATGATGTGTTGGTAGAGATAAAAGATTTGCGGCTAAATTTCACCACGTATGATGGTGTCTCAAAGGTATTAGCTGGAGTCAATCTTAAGATGCGACGTGGTGACGTGCTGGGCTTGGTGGGAGAGACGGGATGCGGTAAGACTATGACCGCGCTCAGCATTCCTCGTCTCATACCCTGTCCCCCTGGCCAGATTGTGGGTGGTCAAGTTTTCTTCAAAGGAGAAGATGTCTTTCAGAAGACGGATGACGAGATCAGGGAACTGAGAGCTAAAGAGATAGCCATGGTGTTCCAGGATCCCACCACCAACCTCAACCCTGTCTTCACCATCGGCGAGCAAATGGTTGATGCCGTTCTTTGCCAACAGGGGTGGTCCTCTGCTCTAGCTTTGAACCCTTTGGCCAGCCTTGCCTCCTCGGCGAAAAAATATCGGCACAATGCCAAACAACTGGCCATACGGATGCTCTCCCGCGTCGGCATTCCGGATTCAACGGAGAGGATTGATAACTACCCTCACGAGTTCAGCGGCGGAATGCAGCAACGAGTCTTGATCGCTATGGCCCTGGCCGGGAACCCCAGCCTCCTTATTGCCGACGAACCGACTACAGCCCTGGACGTCTCTATTCAGGCTCAGATCCTGCGCCTCATCACTGACCTGGTGAAGGAGATGGATCTCTCCGTCCTCCTGATCACCCACAACCTGGGCATGGTAGCAAAGATCTGTACCCGAGTGGCTGTGATGTATGCTGGGGTAGTGGTGGAGTGTGCTGATGCCTTCAGCATTTTTAAGGAACCTAAACATCCCTACACTGTAGGTTTGCTACGGGCCATCCCGACCCGAGAGACGAGGAGAGGGGAGATTAAAGAGATACCCGGATCAATCCCCAACTTCATTGACCCACCCCCAGGCTGTCGCTTCCATCCGCGCTGCGAGCGGGCCATGCCCCGTTGCAGCCAGGAACCGCCACCGCAGCCGGTTTTCACTGCCCCGGGCCATGAGGTTGCCTGTTTCCTCTATTCTCCGTGATCGGGGTAGGGGCAGGCCTTGCGCCTGCCCTGGGCACCCGCCTGGGGTGCCCCTACGTGAAACACGATCTGAGGCCTGTGAGTATGGCTGAGAGACTGCTCGAAGTTAGAAACTTAAAGAAATATTTCCCTCTGCGCGGTGGGTTATTCAGGCGCCGCGTCGGCGACATTAAGGCCGTAGACGGCGTGGATTTCAACATCGGGATTGGCGAGTCCTTCGGACTAGTTGGCGAGTCCGGTTCGGGTAAGACTACTATTGGTAAGACTATACTGCGCCTCATTGAGCCCACGGAGGGCGAGATAATCTTCGAGGACCATGATCTGTGCAAGCTCTCGGCCGAAGAGATGCGTCGCCGTCGGGCAGATATGCAAATGATCTTCCAAAATCCCTATTCCTCCCTGAATCCGAGGATGAAAGTCAAGGACATCGTGGCCGAGCCTATGGTCATCCACAAAAGGTTCAAGGGGCGAGCCTTGGAGGATAGAGTGCGAGAACTGGTGAGGCTTGTTGGTCTGATGGACGACCACCTCTACCGCTATCCCCACGAGTTTAGTGGTGGACAGCGACAGAGGATCGGCATCGCCCGAGCCCTTGCATTGGAACCCAAGATACTTATTCTCGACGAGCCGACCTCGGCCCTGGATGTTTCGGTGCAAGCTCAGGTGTTGAATCTGCTGCTGAGTCTACAGAAACGATTGGGGTTAACCTACCTCTTCATCTCCCACGACCTGAGTGTAATCCGCTATATGTGCGACCGGGTAGCTCTTATCTACTTGGGACGAATAGTAGAGGTTGCCTCGGTCGCAACCATTTTCCAGAACTCGTTGCACCCCTACACCAGAGCCTTGCTCTCTGCTATGCCCGAACCGGATCCCACCCACATTTCCGAGGAGATCATTCTCAGGGGCGAGCTGTCCACCCTGGGTGCCACCGGGAAGGGCTGCCGCTTCGAACCACGCTGCTTCGCCGAGAAAATGCCCCTTTGCACCGAAGAAGAACCAGAGCTGAGAAGCCTGGATGGAGATCACCAGGTAGCCTGTCATCTTTTCAGATGA
>JBHIDP010000030.1:0-19194 GCA_046760185.1 Anaerolineae bacterium | reverse complement strand
GATCGTGCCCTATGTTCGTAGCACCTTCAGGGCTGGCGTTGTGATGGACCCCAGCCGAGGACGGGTCGTTGGAACTCTCTGATGTAATTCGGGGAGAGTGACAAGGAGGTGGTAGAGACAAGAAAACTTTGACACCGTTCGTACACATTAGTGTTAAGGCACTGAGAGGAGAGTGCACAATGAACTGGAAGAAACCAGTGCTTTTGGTATTTGGGTTGTTGTTGCTCAGTTTGGCTCTCGCAGCTTGCGGGCCGACTCAAGAACAACCACCCGAAACGCCATGCCCAACGCCAGTTGAGTGCCCGGAATGCCCAGAGTGCCCGGAAGCGGCTGTGGAAGTCCCCTTCCAGGAGCTGTGGGCTGCCTCGGCACACGCCGACGCAGCGGCCGAGGCCTTCACCCACTGGGATGAGGAGGATCCGAAGGAGGTCCCCGATAGGTGCGCCAAGTGCCACAGCACCCCTGGCTACCTGGACTTTCTGGGTGTTGATGGGACCGCTGCCGGGGTAGTGGACAACGCGGCGCCGATCGGAACGGTGGTCACGTGCGCCGCCTGTCACAACGAGGCGACCCTCACCATGACCAGCGTGACCTTCCCCTCGGGTGTGGAAGTCACCGGTCTCGGCCGCGAGGCCCGTTGTATGCAGTGTCACCAGGGACGCCAATCCACCGTTAGCGTTAACGACGCCATCGCCGAGGTGGGCCTAACTGACGAAGACACGGTCAGCGAAGACCTTGGCTTCAAGAACATCCATTACTTCGCCGCAGCGGCCACCCAGTTCGGTGGCGTGGTCATGGGCGGATACCAGTATGAGGGCAAGTCCTACGACGCCAGGTTCGCCCACGTCGAAGGTTTCAACACCTGTATCGGGTGCCATGACTCCCATACCCTGAAACTCAGGGTGGAAGCCTGCAGCGCATGCCACTCGGGGGTCTCAAGCGCAGAGGACCTGAGAAACGTTCGCATGCAGGGCTCTGAGGCGGACTATGACAGCGACGGGGACGTAACTGAAGGCATCTACTACGAGATCGAAGGCCTGCGGGAGATGCTCTACCAGGCCATCCAGGCTTACGCCACCGAGGTGCCCGGGACCCCCATCGTCTACGATGCGCACGCCTACCCCTACTTCTTCATTGACACCAACGCCAACGGCCAGCCCGATGAAGACGAGGTCGTCTACCCCAACAAGTACAACGCCTGGACGGCGCGCCTGCTGAAAGCAGCGTACAACTACCAGGTCTCCATTAAGGATCCCGGCGCCTTCGCTCATGGCGGCAAGTACATCATCCAGCTCCTGTACGACTCCATCGAGGACCTGAACCCTGACCTTGTGGCAGGCCTTCATCGGATCGACCCTGGCCACTTCGCTGGGTCTGAAGAGGCGTTCCGGCACTGGGATGAGGACGGCGAAGTCTCTGGCCGCTGCAGCAAGTGCCACTCAGCCACCGGCCTGCCCTTCTTCCTGAAGGAAGGGGTTACCGCCTCCCAACCGCTTGCCAATGGGTTCCTGTGCACCACCTGTCACGACTCTCTGCCCGAGTTTACCAGGTATGAGGTGGCAGAGGTGGAGTTCCCCAGCGGCGCGGTGCTTAGCTTTGGCGAGGGGGTGGATTCCAACCTGTGCCTGAACTGCCACCAGGGGCGTGAGTCCACGGTCAGCGTGGACAAGGCGACCGCAGGACTGGACGATGACACAGTGTCTGACAAGCTGCGCTTCATGAACATCCACTACTTCGCTGCGGGCGCAACCCGTTTCGGCACGGAGGCCAGGGGGGCCTACGAGTATGAGGGCGAGACTTACAGCGGTCTTTTCGCCCACGTGGAACCCTTCAGCCTGTGCACGCAGTGCCATGATACTCATGGCCTTGAGCTTAAGTTCGAAGCCTGTGGTACGTGCCACGCCGGTGTGGAAGAACCCGAAGACATCCGCATGTCCACCGAGGACTTCGATGGGGACGGCGACACGAGCGAAGGGATCGCTGGCGAAATCGCTACCCTCCACGAGGCCGTCTACGCGGCCATGCAGGAGTATGCCACCAACGTGGTCGGGACCGGCATCGTGTACGATGCGCACCGTTACCCCTACTTCTTCACCGATACCAACGGCAACGGCGTAGCCGACCCTGACGAGGCCAACTATGGCAACAGGTACAGCACCTGGACGCCGCGCCTACTCAAGGCTGCCTACAACTACCAGTACGCTGCCAAGGATCCCGGCGCTTTTGCCCACAATGCCAAGTACGTCATCGCAGTCCTGTACGACTCCCTGGCAGACCTCGGCACTAAGGTGACCGTGGACATGACAGGTATGGTCCGGCCCTGAAAGGGCATCCTGACCCCTTGTTGGTCATACTCAAGACCGGGCACTGCTTCGTGCCCGGTCTTTTTCCTTCACCTGGCCCGCTCGCAGAACGTCACTGCGGTGTCGAGCAAGGCCCGCCGCTTGCGGTGCACCTGCCACTATCTCAAATTGTCTGGTCTGCAGGCTTATGCAGCAATTTGGCGCAAGCTACGAGATGTTGGGAAAGGGGATTCGCTGCGCTTTCCCTCTGCCTCTACTTTTCGGGCTTGACATTGGGGCAAAATTGTGATATGATTCACACTGGATAGTGATAGAGTTCACAATCGGGGGAGGTTAAGCAGACCCGGCAGGCGCTGGCCGAGGCGCTTGTTTAGTGAGGGCGACAGGTGATGCCTTCAGACAGCGTGTGCGGGGTCGCTGCTTGAAGGCATTTTTGTTGTGCCATTTTATTAGTATAGCAGCTATCAAAGGTCAGGCTCCGCAGCGGACTCCAGCGGAGGGCAGGCGGCTGGCAGACAGGGTAGATGGAAGGCGCGGCCTGCAAGTTTAGCAAAGAGAGGAGGTGAAAGAATATGAGAAAGAGAGTTCTGCTCGTTGCTTTGGGTGTGATTGTTTTGGTCCTTGGTGCCTATAGTATCGCTTCGGCAGACTCGCCGAGCCCGGAGGCCACCTATGTCGGCATGGACACCTGTAAGACCTGTCACTCGGCTATTGTCGAGTCCTTTACGGAGACACTGCACCCCTGGATGCTCCAGCCGAAGGACAAGGCCAACATCGTGGGCGATTTCACATCCACCGACGAGGACCTGACCTTCACCCTTGACGATGTGGATTATGTCATTGGCGCTAAGGGTGCCGGTTGGAAGCAGCGCTACATCAAGGTCGTTGATGGCGTGTGGCGCATCCTGCCCGCTCAGTGGATCCTCAAGACCCAGGAGTGGAAGCCCTACCATGCCGACGATTGGATGGAACGGGACTACAAGCAGAAGTGCATCGGCTGCCACACCACCGGCTACGATACAGCCACCGGGGAGTTCAAGGACTTCGGGGTCACGTGTGAGGCCTGTCACGGCCCTGGCAGCGAGCATGCGACCACCGCGGACAAGACCAAGATCGTGAAGAGCACGGAGGGAGTGGTCTGTGGCCAGTGCCACACCAGGGGTAAGGATGCAGCCGGCACCGGTTACCCAGTAGGCTACAACGCTGGGGATGAGACGTTGCCCGCCTCCTGGACGCCTATCGCAGCAGGCGACAAGCATCTCTGGCCCGACGGTAGCTCCAGCGGGCACCACCAGCAGTACATTGATTGGCTGCAGAGCAGGCACTCTGAGGTCGGCATAACCTGTGTCTCCTGCCATGACCCACATGGTCCCGGAGCAGCGGGGCATCAAACCAAGACTTCACACAAGGATGCCTGCAAGGCCTGCCACTCGGACAAGTACGATCTGGCGGCTCACCAACCATCCATGGCAGCAGCCTTTGAAGCTGACCCGGAGGCAAGCTGGTGTGTCAAGTGCCACATGCCCAAGATCGCCAAGAGCGCGGTGAAGTATGACATCCACAGTCATACCTTCTGGGCGCCTGACCCTCAGAAGACCATTGACGCCACCGGTCAGGAGAAGATGCCGAACGCCTGCAACATCTGCCATAGCGATCAGACGGCAGAGTGGGCCCTGACGGCCATCCAGACCGGTGCTGTCCCACCGGCCCTGCCAGTCACTGGCGGTGAGCGGCCCTCAACTACGCCCTACATCGTAGCAGCGGCGCTGTTAGCCCTCTTTGTGCTGGCCGGAACAACGGTCTATGTCCGCCGACGTGTCTAAATACCGGACATAGGTTGGTGGCATTAACAGGCTGAGGTAAGCAATCGCCTCAGCCTGTTTTTGTGCTTTGACAGATGGTCGGCATTGTGATACTATTCACATGTCCGATGCCTCTTGGACTGGGGCGAAGGTGCCTGTTCACCGACGGGGGAGGTGATAATGAAACACGGTCTCGTTCTTCTAGTTTTGGCTGTAGCAATGGTGCTGGCCTTGATGGCCGGTGTTTTTGTCCTTGTCGCTCAGGCCGGGCCCAACGCTCAGCCTCCCCTTCCTCACACCCTGGAGGGGCGTGAATACTGCCTGGCCTGCCATGCCCCGGAGAGTTTCAAACCGGTTCCGGCAGACCACGTCGGACGCACGGTCGAATCGTGCACTGAGTGCCACACTACGCCGGAGGCCGTCACGCCGATGCCCATCGGCAATGAAGCCTGTCTCCAGTGTCACCAGAACCTCGATCTCAGCATGACCTTGAGCAGTGGGGAGAACCTTCCTCTCTACATTGATGCTGAGGCCTTCTCCCAATCTGTTCATGGTGCCAGTCATGTGATGTGTATAGATTGTCATCGGTTCATGGAATATCCTCATCCTGAGTTGGAGGCTGAGAGCAGAAGGGAATTCTCGCTGGTGGCCTACGAAGCCTGTCGCCGCTGTCATTCCGACAAGTACGAGCAGACCCTGGACAGCGTCCATGCCGAGATATTGCGTACCCAAAGTTGGTTGGCCCCCGTCTGTACCGACTGTCATGGCGCTCACTACGTGGTGGACCCTCATCAACCTCGCACCAGGGTCTCTCAGACCTGTGCCCAGTGTCACCGTCCCATCTACGACAACTATAAGGACAGCGTCCACGGGAAGGCCCTGATCGAGGAGGCCAATCCCGATGTCCCGGTTTGCACCGATTGTCACGGCGTGCACAGCATTCAAGACCCACGTACGGCTGTCTTCCACGTTGAGTCGCCGGAGCTGTGTGCCCGCTGTCACACCGATGAGAATCTGATGGCTAAGTACAACCTCTCCACCAGGGTTTACAAGACGTACAAGGAAGAGTTTCACGGGATGACGGTTGAATTCTACAGGACCTACTACCCCACCATCTGGTGCTATAAAGCGGTTTGCACCGACTGCCATGGCATCCATGATATCAAAAAGACCCATGATCCTACCTCTTCAGTGCATCCTGACAATTTGCTGAATACCTGCCGCAAGTGTCACCCGGATGCTGGTCCCAAGTTTACTGCTGCCTGGACCGGGCACTACGAACCTGGCAAGGACCGGGCAGCTATGGTCTACTATGTGCAACTTTTCTACAGGACCTTGATCCCCTTGATCATGGCTGGCATCCTTGGCTATATAGTCTTGGATGCTGTGCGCCTTGTCCTGAACAGGAGGCGAAGGAGAGAGATTAGATGAGCAAAATCGAGAGGGTGTGGGTTTATACCGACGCTGGCTTACAAGAGAGAATTACCGTCGTCAGATTTGATGTCAGGCAGAGGATAGAACATTTGCTGGTCACGCTCTGCACCGCAATCCTGGCCCTTACCGGCTTGCCTCAGAAATTCCATGACGAGACCTGGGCTCGCTGGCTGATCTCCACCATGGGCGGCATAGAAGTCACACGCACCTTTCACCGCAACTTCGCGATCATCCTGACTGTAGTGGCCGTCTATCACGTATTGAACGTGGTCTATCAGATATTCTCTCGCAGAGCGCGGCTTACGATGATGCCTACCGCAAAAGATGTCAGCGATGCTTTTGTCATGCTCAGGTATTTCATGGGCCGCTCCAAGGAAAAGCCTCAGTTCGATCGTTACAGTTTCGGAGAAAAGTTCGAGTATTGGGCCCTGGTCTGGGGTCTGGTAATCATGGGAATCACCGGATTCATTGTGTGGTTCCCCACCAAGGTCACCATCTACTTCTCGGGAGAGATCGTGCCCGCAGCCAAGATGGCCCACGGTTGGGAGGCATTGCTGGCCGTCTTGGCCCTCATCACCTGGCATTCCTGGAACGTTCACCTCCGAAAATTCGATACCAGCATCTTCACCGGCAGGCTGTCGAAGATGGAGATGATGGAGGAGCATCCCCTGGAGTACGCACGCATAATGGCGGAGGAGACGGAGCTGGCGGTTATCCGGCCTGACGTTGGGGATGATACTTCGGGTGGAAGTTGAGGCGAAGGAGTGGGATGGAGACGTTTGAAGTAGGTCTTGTCGAGGAAGGAATTGGATCAGGGCCGGGTAGAGGACTGTTGCGGACCCTGAAAGCTTACGTGGAGGTCACGAAGCCTGCCTCTGTATTTCTTCTGGCCTTCACCGCTGTGGCTACCATGGTTGTGGCTGCCGGTGGACAAACCATCCCCCTGGGTCTCTTCCTTCGGGCGGTGCTGGCGGCCATGGCCGGCTGTGCCGGGGCCAATGCGGTCACCTGTTACATTGACAGGGATATTGACGGGGCTATGGAGAGGACAAAGAGGCGTCCTCTACCTACCAGAAGGATCAACCCACCAGCCAGAGCACTCTACTGGGGGTTGGTTCTGACATTTCTGTCCTTGGCGCTGGCCTGGCAGATCAATTTCCTCGCTTTCCTCTGCGCCGCTTTGGGTTTTGTTGACAACGTGGTGGTCTACAGCCTGCTGATGAAGAGGCGAAGCCCGTTGAACGTCATCTGGGGTGGATTCAGCGGTGGCCTTCCGGCTCTGTTCGGCTGGGCGGTCGTCAGGAATAGTATAGACCTGGTACCGATCCTGATTGCAGCCTTGGTCGTCCTCTGGATTCCAAATCACATCTGGAACCTGGCCATCTTTTACAGTGACGACTACAAAAAGGTCAAGGTGCCCATGCTGCCCACCGTCTTCACCCTTGAGAAAACGCTGCGGTGTATAGCCGCTACTGTTTTGTTGCTATATGCCTTCTCCATCCTTCTGTACTTCGTAGGGGGGTTGGGGCCGATTTATCTGGGCACGGCCCTGCTTCTCGGCTTCCTGATCAGTGTGGGCAACATCTACCTGGTTCTGCGACCGTCTGCACACAACGCCTGGGTCATGTTCAAGTTGTCCGGCCCCTACCTTTTCCTTCTATTTCTGGGGATGATAGTTGATGTCTTGAGCCGGTGAACGTGCCTGCCTGTGCTCTCGACATTACAAAAGAGCGCCCCCAGCTTCTTGCCGGAGGCGCTTCTTCTTTGATCTCTATCGGAGTTACTCATCCATGCCGTCGCCATTCCAACCTTCCGAAGATGGCCGGTGCGGTCTTACCGTTATGGCAGTTGGCGCAGATGTCCTGGTGGGTGATACGAATATGACAATCCTGGCAAATGAGGTCAACGTGATGCAGGTGCCTTTCATGGTAGTAGGGTACGCCATCAAGGTCCAGTTTCTCGTCCAAGATGTCGCTGTGACAGCGCAGGCAATTCTCCACCGAGGAGGGAAAACTGGCCAGAGCAGGTAGGTGACAGTTCTGGCAGGGTGAGGTGGTGGTAGGTTCCTCGTGGCACTGCATACAGGCAGCCTTGTCAATCTTGAAGGATTGCCCCTGGATCTTCAGGGTGCCCAATGCTGCCCGCCAGTGGGTCTGTTTCCACAGTTCAGTGTCAATCTGCGGCTCGCCAGGGTGGAGCACTCCGGACCTCATTGCCTCGCCAAAGATGACCGGACCGTGGGTGCCATCGTGACAGATAAGGCACGAATCCATGCTGATACGCGGTGGCTGGGTGACGACAGGCATCGCCACAGCCCCAGGGTGGCCGATGGCGGTATGGCACTGGCGACATTCAGCCTTAGCTCGATCCACATGTTTCTCGTGATAGAACTGCAATCCCCCTGAGAGGTCAATTCTCTTGGCAAGAACCGTTTCGTGGCATTTCAGGCAGTTCTGGTTTGAGACCAATCTGGCCCTCGTCGGCCGGCCATAGGCGCCTATAGCAAACTCGGCCAGTTTCAGGACCGAATATGTTTTGCCTTTGAGATAGCCTATGGCGCCCGACTCGAAATGGCAGTCAATGCACTCTACCCCCCATTTGGCGTGATCGGCCATCTTCCAACTCTCGTAGAATGGCTCGATGATATGGCAGCGTTGGCAGAAGCTCGGCTCGTTGGTATAACCCAGTGCCCTGCCAGCCAGGACCAGGACAAGGATAACGACAACGAGAATGACGACCATCCTTACGTTGCTCATCTTTGCTCTCCTCTACGCTTTATGTGATGTGATGAAGCTGGCAGGCTGACGATGGGGCGAAGCATATCACACCTCATTTTGCCTGTCAAGATCAACGATAATGTCTTGACAAAATCGGGTTACAGACGTATACTCTTTGCACTGTAACTTATCATTAGAGATGGAGGATTGGTTCATGGTGAGGTTATCGGGATGGCTCTCCGCCCTTCCGAAGAGGAGGCGGTGGGGCATTCGCTTCGTTTTGCTCTTCGTCGTGGTCCTGATCGGCGCCGGTCTCTTCATGGGGGGGTTAAGCATCTGGGAATACACAAACAGCCCCCAGTTCTGTGGTGCGACTTGTCATACCATGCCCCCTGAGTACACGGCTTACCAAATCTCGCCCCACGCTCGGGTGGCCTGCGTTGAGTGCCATCTCGGTCGCGATGTGGCCAGCGTCATCATCGGACGCAAAGCAGGGGACGCCATCCATGTGGTACGGCTGCTGACCAAGAATTTTGAAGTACCCATTCACGCCAGAAGCATGAGGCCGGCCATGGATAGCTGCGAGAAGTGCCATTGGCCCGAGAAGTTTTCCGATGACAGCGTGCGTGAGATCAAGCACTTTGCTGAGGACGAGAACAATACCGAGACGAGTACTATCCTGGTGATGAGAACTGGCGGTGGCACTGCCCGGGAAGGGAGGGGGTACGGCATCCACTGGCACATCGAGAACCAGGTCTGGTACATTGCCACCGATGAACTCAGACAGGAGATTCCGTGGGTACGGGTCATTGACCAGCAGGGAAGGGTCACGGACTACGTTGACGCCGAAGCCGACCTTTCCCGGGATTTCATTGAGTCGGCTCCGAAGAGGCGAATGGACTGCATTGATTGCCATAACCGCGTCTCCCATCTGTTCCGCTCCCCTGAGAGAGCCGTGGACCGGGCCCTCGTTCTAAAGCAACTGAGCAAGGATATCCCTTTCATAAAGAAGAAAGGGGTCGAGCTTTTGAGCCGTTCCTACGATACCATGAGCGAAGCCATGGCGACCATAGAGTCGCTACCTGATTACTATCAAGCCAATTTTCCCGATTTCTACGCCGGTAACACCAAGATCATCAAGGATGCCGCTAACGTTCTAAAAGGGATCTATCAGCAGATTGTCTTCCCTACCATGGATGTCAGTTGGGAAACGCACCCAGATAACATCGGTCACAAGGATTGGCCTGGCTGCTTCCGCTGTCACGATGGCAAACATTTAAGCGAGGAGGGGACCTCTATCAGGCTGCACTGTAACATCTGCCACTCAATCCCGGCTAATGTCAGGGAGGGTGAGGCGGCCCCTACAGTCTCCCTGTCCACAGCGGGAGAGCCAGCTTCTCATCTGGCCACCAACTGGATGGCGGAGCACCGTTTTGCGGCCGATGGGGTCTGCGAACAATGTCACGGCCCGCACGAATTCGGCTCCAACGACAGCGGATTCTGTACCAACAGTAGCTGTCATGGCACAAAATGGGAGTGGGTGGGCCTCGATGCTGCTTTCCCCCATCCCATTGAGCTGGTGGGCAAGCACGCAGATCTGGAGTGCATAAAGTGCCATGGCCGTGTCCATGAGCCGAAATATGTGTGTAGCAACTGCCACGAGCGACCCCATGCCTTTGGCGGCGATGAGTGTCAGGAGTGCCACACCCCTGTCGGTTGGAGAGAGTCGGCTGCCACTTTGGTGGAAGGGACACCAACCATCTCTCACAGTCTGGAGGGGCGCGATGACTGTCTGGTTTGTCACTCCACCGGTGGCCTCAAACCCTTCCCTGACGGTCACGCTGGCTGGAAAAATGAGGTCTGTCAGACCTGTCACAAAGCAGGCTGAGCAACCTGTAGGACAGGCTTCGTCTGTATCCGGAACCGCCGCCCGTCTCTACCACGCACACTGGAGATTGCTTCGTCACTCCCCCACCGCGAGACGACGCCGGCTTCGCCAACCGACGCCCTGGCACCAGAGAGTTGCTGCCGCAGACCCGTTCCTCGCAATGACAGGAATGGGGGCCGAGGCCGTCAGTACCCAAAGATTTTAGCCACACTCGATTCAAGCCGAGCCAGAACCCCCTCCGAACTACAGAACGACTCCCCATTTGCAGGCTTGCGCCCTTCGGGCTGAGCCCTTCGGCTAGACTCAGGACAGGGCTCAGGACGTTACACGCAGTCTGTAGAGCGGCACACCCGCGCCGTGGTTTCGATATGGCTTTCAGCCTACCCTTCGACAGGCTCAGGCCGCCGCTCAACCGACGGCGTGGGCCAGCGGGCAATAGGCGAACTGCGTGTAAAGGACGAAGCCTGCACCCCAATCCTCTAATCCCTACATCGGTGCCTCAAGCTCCGTGTAGTCCCCCACTATTTGCCGGACCTTGATGCCTCCAGTTCGCGGTCCAGTTGTCTTTTTATCATGTACAAGAGGACAACGACCAGGGTCATGACCGCTACGGCCACGACCATGGCTTGACGCCGGAACACGCTCTCGGCAATGGCCTTCTCCGCCGATTCTTGAACCTCGCTGCTGATAGCAATTGACTTGTCTGTCTTCTCTTTGACTGTGGGCAAATCCACCGTATGTTGTGCAGCCCTGGCCGTGATCAAACTGGTCTTGGCTTCCTGCAACTTGGCCTTCTCGGGAGCCACAATCATCCCCCGGCCGGCCGCCTGTGATACAGTCAATTCCGCTTCTTCGAGGGCCTGGGCTGCATCGGCCAGCGCCTGATGGATCTCCAGGGCCTGTTTGCCAGCGACAGAATCTAAGGCATGGCAGCTCCGGCAATGTTGAGGCTCGCTGCCCAGGAACAGTTCCTCGGTGGGGAGCGGCACCTCATGACGCCCGTGGCAGGTAACACATTTGGGAGCACCAGACGCTCCCTGGGCGTGCTTGCTCTTCAGGTAGTAGTCCTGGGTTGCTCCATGGCAGGTGCCGCAGACGTTGGCTACTTCTTGGAAGCCTGGCGGTGCTGCGCCGTGGGTTCCGTGACAGGTAGCGCAGGTGGGAGCGCGAAGGTTCTGCTCTTGCAGGAGCACTACACCATGGATGCTATCCTTGAAGAGGTCGTACTGGTTGGTGGGGATGCCATAGGGCTTCATGAACTCTTCATCGGCATGGCATCTGGCGCAAAGGCCAGGCACGTTCAAGGGATAGACGTCGGAGGAGGGGTCGTTGGTCTCCTTGGTGGCATGGCCGTCGTGGCAATCGTAACAGGTAGCCACCTTGGGATCACCCTTGATAAAGAGCTGCCATCCATGAATGCTCTCCTGATATTTTCTGAACTGGTCGGTGGGCAGATCGTAGGCTCGCATCCGATCCACATCGGCGTGGCAGGCTGCACAGGAGCCGGGGATGTCAGGTTTAGGGGGGACACCGATGTAGCCAGCGGCGGGGTTCATGGAGGCGTTGATATCATCGGTCGTGGGGTCTCCACCGTGGCAATCGGCGCAGGTCACATTACGGGCAGCGTGTATGCTGTTTTCCCACTCCAGGCTGATCTCCTTGTGTCTGCCGTCAAGGGCCTTGTGGCAATCGAGGCAGCTATCGGCTCCTGGCGCTGAGGGATGGGTGATGGCCGTAGGCACAGGCAGGGGGGTCGGTGTCGGTGGGCCGGTGGGCGCTGGGGTCGCCTCGGGCAGGGGTACCACGCTGTGACAATTGAGGCAGGTGTCGTTGGTAAAGCCAGCGTGGTCGTCCGGGACCGGCCGGGCACCTCCCAGTCCCGTCTTGTGGCAGGTCAAGCAGTTAGCTCGGCCGGTGAGAGTGTGAGGGACCTGGGGGACACCGGGCACGGGGGTGGGAGTAGCCGCCTCTTCGGCGGCCGCTGTCTCGTGACACGTCTGGCAAGTGTCGTTGGTGCGCCCGGCGTGATCCTCTGGCACCTGCGGCGCGCCTCCTACCCCAGCCTCATGGCAGAGCAAACAATTATCCCGCCCTTCCAGGGGATGGGGAATAGGGGGTTGGCTCAAGGGTTCTGCCTGTAGCAGGGTGGGCAGCAGAAGAGCCAGGGACAGACCCAAGACCGGGATCAGCATCAGACGTTGAAGTTGTTGAGCTCGGCTCATAACCTTGTACTCCTGTGGTATTAGCTGATATGCCCCCAGATGGTCAGACTGATGATGGTGGCTACAGCGAGCACGGCAAGGATCATAGCCAAGGGTCTCCTCTGAGGGTGGGTTTCGGGGCTCCGGTCCAGAAATGGGAGAAAGAAGAGCACTCCAATGCCGACGACAGGAGCCAGTACGCCTGCCACCCGCGGTACCAGCTTGAGAGTTTGATACAGGGACAGGAAGTACCACTCTGGCTTAACGTGAGGTGGTGTCTTGAAGGGGTCAGCCTTCTCCTCGAGCCCCGCTGGCAACAGGGAGGCCAGAACGACCAAAATAGCCAGCATGGCATACCAGGCAATGACCTCATCCAGGAGGTAGTTGGGGAGGAAAGGCAGAAGCTCTTCCTCTTCCGGTTCTTCCTGCTTCTCGGACTCGAAAGACATAGTTCTTCTCCCTCTATGCATCACACTTCCGTCAGTTCTCATCCTTTTTTGTAGCCCCCCTGTACGGTGCCAAACCATGCCGGTGGACGAGGAAGAGGTGGACAAGCAACAGGCCACCCAGGGAGGCAGGGAGCACCAGGATGTGGACGCCGTAGAAACGGGTCAGGGTAAAGCCGCTGATCTCCGTACCGCTCCGCACAAGTTGCAATAGATAAGGTCCCACCAGCGGCACGGCGCCAGTCATCTCGCTGCCAACGGTCGTGGCCCAGTAAGCACGTTGGTCCCAGGGAAGCAAATACCCGGTGAAACCGAACACCAAGGTAAGCGTACCCAGCAGGATCCCTACCATCCAGGTCAATTCGCGCGGTGCTTTATAGGCTCCTTGAACGTAGATGCGCAGCATGTGCAGAACAGAACTGATAATCATCAGATTGGCCGACCAGGCGTGGATACTGCGCACAAGCCAACCGAAGCGGATCTCGTTCATGATGAAGAGAACGCTTTCGTAGGCCTGATCCGGTGTCGGTCGGTAGTTGAGACTAAGCAGCACACCAGTCACACCTTGGACTCCGAAGAAAAAGAGGGTGATCCCTCCCAGGTAGAAGGTCTTGGCCCGGCGGGGTATCGGAAAATCCCATAGCACTTCCATCAGCTCTTGGAAGCCCACTCGGTCCTCGAACCAGTTGAGCACCTTTTCACTTATGGTTTTGGTATCCAGCATTATGCTTCTCCTACGTAGATGTTGTCTCCCTCAATAGCCACTTTCACGGCTGGAAGGGGGGCTGGCGGTGGTCCAGAGATGACTGCCCCGGTAACGGCATTGAAGCGGCCATCGTGGCAGGGACAAAGGATGAACTGACGCTCCTGATCCCACTCCACGATGCAGGCCAGGTGAGTACAGATAGCGGAGAAGGCCCTGATACCACCCTCGGCCGTGTTGACCACAATCACCGGTTTCTCTTCCACGGGGAGCACCTTGCCCTGACCGATCGGTAGATCGTCGGTGGTTCCCACCAGAACCCGGGCCCCTCCCCCTCCTGTCCCTCGCGCTGGAGGCCACAGGTAGCCAATGATTGGAGTAAGCACTCCGACCAGAGTAGTCACGATGGAAAACCCCAGGGCGAATCGAATGAAATTACGGCGACTGGGGCTTTCGACATCGCCGGGGCCAAGCTCGTTAAGCTTTACAGACATCAACCGTCTCTCCTCTTCAAATAGGGTTTAGGGATTAGAGATTAGGTTTAGGGGGTATTATTTGTGCACCAGTGCACAAATGCCAAACTTAAGTTTATCAGTTTCTGGCGGATGGACAAGGGCGAAAAGTATCAACTTTTTGTGCAAATGGTATCCCCATTCGGAATACGCGCTTTGCTCATCTCTGTTGACGACGGAGCGATCTGATAATCAATCCTTGCGGAAGCTATAGCCGAAGCCGCGTTCGGTGAAGATGTATTCCGGCTTGCTGGGGTCATCCTCCAGCTTCTGCCGCAGATACCAGACGTAACGTTTCACGTAGCCAGTATCTTCGGCATAGTCATAGCCCCAGACCCTGGTCAGCAGTTGTTCGTGTGACAACACCCGGCCAGCATTCTCAACCAGGCAGGCCAGGAGCCGAAATTCGGTGGGGGTCAAATCAACCGGCTTTCCCCTTTTTGTTACCCGCAAATTGTCCAGGTCTACTATCAGGTCTCCAACGCTGTATTTCTTGGCTTTCTTATCCGGTGGCGGCTGCTGGGTGCGGTACAAGACGGCCTTGACACGGGCCGTCAACTCGGCGAAACTGAAGGGCTTGGTCACATAGTCGTCCACACCGTACTTGAACCCCTTCAGCTTGTCGGTCTCTTCGTCCTTGGCGGTTAACATGATGATGGGAACCTGGGACACCTCCCGGATTCGAGAACAGGTCTCCCATCCATCCATACGTGGCATCATCACGTCGAGGATAACCAGGTCGGGCCGCTGCTCATACAGTTGTTGAAGCCCGGCCAGACCGTTGGTGGCCGTAAGCACCTTGAAATCGGCCTTCTCCAGAGATTGTTTGAGGAGGCCGAGCAGAGTCTTGTCGTCATCAATGACCAGTATCTTTCCTTCCATCAGTTGATCTCTTTCAAATGTTGTTCTGAGCACTCGTGCAGAAATAATATCCCTATACTTCGTCAGGCTCAATACATGCGTCCTAACTTCGCCCTTGCACAAATGGGATCAAAAGCAGGAAGTTATTATTGCACGAGTACTGAGAGGATGATCTCAGAAAAAAACGGGGAGTATCTCCCCGTGGTCTGACGAGGTCCTCCTTTTTGATCCACTGGAACGTGGCCATGCTCCCACAGCCATCCGGCTCACCAGCGCACGGCAGGGACCTACTGGCGGCGGTAGGCCAGGGGAAGGGTGAAGGTGAACTTTGACCCCTGGCTGACGATGCTCTCCACCCACATTTGCCCGCCGTGGGCCTCTACCAGTTTCTTTGAGATATAGAGCCCCAGGCCGTGGCCGTAGGTCTCCTGAGCGTCGCCGCTATCCACCCGGTAGAACTTGTCGAATATTTTGCCCAACTCGTTGGGTGGGATGCCTATGCCCGAATCGGTCACAGATACGGCGATCCTGCTGTCCTGTTGTTTGACCTCGATGACGATAGTGCCCCCCTCGGGAGAGTACTTGACGGCATTGTCTACCACGTTAAGGAGGATCTCTTCAATACGATCCCTATCCCCCCACACCGGAGGCAGGCCGTCCCTGGCTGGTAGTTGGAACTGGTGCACCGTCGTGGTGGGGCTGATGCTGTCCACTACCTTACTGATGATGGGCAGGATGTCAACCCTTTGCCGTTCGAGATGTAGCTTGCCGGCCTCAATACGTGAGACATTAAGGATACCCTGAACCAATCTGGTCAGCCGCGTCGTTTGATCGGAGACGATTCTGAACATCTCCTGACAGGTGAAGGAGGGGTGATCGCAGCCACCTTTTATCAACTCAAGAGCACCGCTGACGTTGGTCAAGGGCGCACGCAGCTCGTGAGAGACCATTGAAACGAACTCGGACTTCAACCTGTCCAGCTCTTTGAGTTCCTCGTTGGCTTTCTCCAGTTCCTCATTGCGGGCTCTCAACTCACCATAGGCCAACAACAGCTCCCTCGTGCGGTGGGCCACTTTGCTTTCCAAGATCTTGTTTAGGTGCCGTATCTTTTCCTCGGCCCTCTTTTTGGCCGTGATGTCTCGCAGGATAGCCGAACTGCCAATGATGTTGCTTTCCTTGTCGGTGAGGAGGGTTCTGGTCAACTCAACGGTCACCCGGCGGCCATCCTTGGTTATCCTATCCGTCTCGTAGTTCTTGATGAACCCCTTCTCCGCTATCCTCCTCGCTATCAGTTCAAGCTCTCCATTCCTCTTCGACTCCGCTGGCACAAGGATGCTGAAGTGCTGGCCCACGATCTCTGCCGGTCTGTATCCGAAAATCAACTCTGCCCCTCTATTCCAGGATTGTATGATCCCGTTGTTGTCCAGACTGATGATGGCGTCAGCGGAGTGGGCAGTGACCGTGGCCAGGAATCGTTCATGCTCCCTGGCTTTTTCCTCAGCCTCCTCCTTCTCAACCAGTTGTCTGGCGATCCAGGTTAGGATTACCCAAGTAACGGCAGGTCCCACCAGCCCATAGAAAAGGGTATTGGTGGCAAAGTGAAAGGCGGGACTCCAACTAGGTCCATACAAAACCGCCACCGTCTGGTGGCTCAGCACCAACAGGAAAATGGCAAACGGCAGGAGCCAACGCAGCCAGGTCAGCCTTTCCAGCGGTTGCCTTTCTATCCATCTCATAGCTTATCTCCGGCTGATTACTATCATTGTCAGGTCCACGTGGAACCCAAGGTAAATGAGTCTCTACATGTCTTATTATAGCACCTGAAAGCGATTCAGACAAGAGAGCCTTCTTGACAACTGCCCTGAGATGATATACAATATTCATTGAACCTGAGAGCCGAGGTAGCTCAGTTGGTAGAGCACATGACTGAAAATCATGGTGTCCGCAGTTCGATTCTGCGCCTCGGCACTCCTGGCAGGTGGCTTATGGCATATGGCTTATAGCCGATGGCTTATGGGTTCAAGGGGCATGGCTATAAGCCATACGCCATAGAGCGAAGCGGGCCATAAGCCATCAGCCAACACGCGGAAGTGGCTCAGCGGTAGAGCATCTCCTTGCCAAGGAGAGGGTCACGGGTTCGAATCCCGTCTTCCGCTCCATAGTGGTAAGGCATTAGGGCAAAAGCTGCACGTCTCTAGCGGGCCGGGCTCCCACGCCCGGCTATCCGGCGGCGTGGGAGCCGCCTCTGCTGAAGCAACGTGTCACTTTTGCCGCAGTGCGTGGTAAGGGGCGATTAGTTACTGGCAGCTAGCTTTTGGAGCTAACAATAGCAGCCAAGTATTAATGGCCAGCCGGGCGACGTCGCCAAGTGGCTAAGGCAGGGGTCTGCAAAACCCCCATCGCCGGTTCAAATCCGGCCGTCGCCTCTGTATCTCTTCGGCTGATAGCCCGGGGATGTGGGCTGTCAGCCTTTTGGTTTGTAGGGAGGGGGAAGTGCTGCAAGTGGGTATTGTCGGTCTTCCCAACGTGGGTAAGTCTACCCTCTTCAATGCCCTGACCGGAGCCGGGGCCGCCGTAGCAAGTTACCCCTTCACCACCATTGAATCCAACGTCGGCGTTGTAGGGGTGCCAGACCGGCGTCTGGAGGAGCTGGCCAGGATAGTTGGCCCCGAACGGACCGTGCCGGCCAGCATCAAGTTCGTGGACATCGCTGGCCTGGTGCGGGGAGCCCACCGCGGGGAAGGGTTGGGCAACCAGTTCCTGGGATACATCCGCAACGTTGATGCCATGATCATGGTGGTGCGTTGTTTCACGAATCCGGATATTCCCCATGTGACCCCCGAACTCGATCCTAAAGAGGATATAGAGGTTGTCAATCTGGAATTGGCCCTGGCTGATCTGGCTGTCGTTGAAAGGCGTTTGGATAAGGTCAAACGGGCGGCCAAGGGGCGCAAAGGTGATGAGGCCCAGGAACTGGCTTTCCTGGAACGGTTGAGTGAGCATCTGGGAGGTGGGGGAACAGTTCATCAATTCGCTGTGGAACCTCAGGAGGAGGCTTTCCTGGGTGAACTGGCCTTCTTAACTGACAAGCCCTTGATCTACGTGGCCAACGTGGCTGAAGATTCCCTCCCGTTAGGGGAGTTGGGGGCTGTCGTGGCCGAGGTGGCGGAGGCAGAGGGGACGCCTTGCGTGGCCATCTGTGCTGAACTGGAGGCGGAACTGGCCGAGTGGCCGGCCGAGGAGGCTCAGGCCTATCGGACCGAACTGGGCCTAACTACCTCGGGATTGGAACAACTGGTCACCGCCTGTTACCATCTCCTCAACCTGATCACTTTTTTCACCATTACCGGTGGTGAGGAGATGCGGGCCTGGCCTATCACCTGTGACACTACGGCCTGGCAAGCGGCTGGTAAGGTCCACAGCGATATGCAGCGTGGATTCATCCGGGCTGAGGTCATTTCCTGCGACCAGTTCCTGACAGCCGGCTCCCTGGCTGCTGCCCGTGAGAAGGGGTGGATCCGGCTGGAAGGTAAGGACTATCAGGTGCAGGACAGTGATATCATTCACTTTCGGTTCTCTCAACCCTGACCGTGCCTGTGTGGTAGGGCACCGGCAGGCCAGGCCCACTCCTCGATAAGCCAGAGGGTGGCACGTTGATCCCGGAGGATGAAGAAGTAAGCCAAGGCCCAAACCAAAGGATGGCCCTCCGCCTTTTTCATTTGGTCACTGATAGGGTTTGTACGTCGTCTCGCTCCGTCTGGCCATCTTGTCAATTTCTACAACTTGTTGGTCATCCCACACTGAGTAAACGATCCGATAATCGCCAACGCGAATACGGTAGAAGGGCTTCTTGAGCTTTTCACACCCCCTGGGACTCGGGTCCTGAGCCAGGGCTTTGATACCTTCGATTACCCGTTGCCTTGCCGCCTGCGGTAGCCTGCGAATGGCCTTCGCCACTCGGCGGTTAGCCAGTTCAACTCGATAGGACACCGGCAGCTTCGTCAGCTTCTAACTCGGCCAGGAACTCCTCGAATGATTGGCCCTTTCCTGCCAGCCAGTCCTCATGAGCAGCCTGGGCGTCCAGCAAGTCTTGCATCTTCTCCAGGATCGGGAGCAACGCCTGGTAGACCTTGTAACTGATCAAGGCAGCTATCGGCTCCCCTCGCCGCTCTATGACGAACTGATCGCCGTTGAAGCGGATCCGCGCCAGAAGATCTCCAGAATGACGATTTAGTTCTACTGCGCTTACCACAGTCGGCATCGAACCTCCTACCTCCCATCTGTTAATCAATTGAGCGTGGCCAAAACTTGTGGGAGTCGAGGCTTT
>JBHIDP010000029.1:0-19982 GCA_046760185.1 Anaerolineae bacterium | reverse complement strand
CCGATCCTTGTCAAAGCGTCTTGAATACAAGAATTTGACAAATTTATGTGAGTGTGCTACTATCATGCACCAACAAATGCATAGATGAGGTATCTCTCATCCAGAGGGGTGGAGG
Organism: Anaerolineae bacterium; assembly: GCA_046760185.1. Classification (GTDB taxonomy): domain Bacteria; phylum Chloroflexota; class Anaerolineae; order JBHIDP01; family JBHIDP01; genus JBHIDP01. Next base: position 19,867 of record JBHIDP010000029.1, on the reverse strand, counting down.
GACCGGCCCGACGAAACCCCGGCAACCAGTTCCACGTTTCAGGTCTAGGTCGTCCTTACGCTTGAAATTTGGAACCAGGAACATGGTGCCAATTCCGGCAGCTTGGTTGTCTCCTTCCGAGACGAATGGCTGGAAGATGAGAGAGGTGTTTAGTTATCTCTCCTGGCCGGAGAGATTTTTTTTGCCCTTTTGTTGAAGGGTTGGAAAGGAGGGGCCTTTGCGAACCATTGAATGGCATGACGGCGTGGTCAAAATGATTGATCAGCGGAAACTACCCCATGAATTTGTCGTGGCGGAGTTCAGCGACTACCACGATGTGGCCCGCGCCATCAAGGAAATGTACATCAGGGGGGCGCCGGCCATTGGTGCTGCGGCGGCCTTTGGCCTGGCCCTGGCCGGGCTGCAGAGTACAGCCTCCAACCCTCAGGAGCTCAAGGCTGATTTGGAGAAGGCGGCCGAGGTCCTGCGGGCGGCCCGCCCTACAGCGGTCAACCTCTTCTGGGCCATCGAACACATGCTGCGTACAGCCGAGGTTGGGAAGTTGACGGAGGTAGATGACCTTCGCCGGGCCTTGATTGCTGAGGCTCAGGCTCTGGCCGACGAGGATGTGGAGATCAACAAGCGCATGGGGGCACACGGAGCGGAGTTGATCAAGGATGGTGACACCATCCTACATCACTGTAACACCGGTGGGCTGGCCACTGTGGACTGGGGCACAGCTTTGGGTGTGGTCCGCAGCGCCCATGAACAGGGCAAGCGCATCCACGTCCTGGTGGATGAGACACGACCACGGCTACAGGGGGCTCGCTTGACCGCCTGGGAGTTGATGCAGTGGGGGGTGCCTATGACCCTTATCGCCGATAACGCGGCGGGGTACTTCCTTCAGTCGGGCCAGGTGAACATCGTCCTGGTCGGTGCTGACCGGGTGGCAGCCAATGGCGATGTAGTGAACAAGATCGGCACCTACAAGCTGGCCGTGGTCGCTAAGGAGAATAACGTTCCCTTCTACGCCGTGGTGCCCACCTCTACCATTGACCTTTCAGTCGCTTCCGGGGCGGAGATCCCTATCGAGGAGCGGGACCCGATGGAGGTGACGCACGTGAGGGGGCAGCCTATCGGCCCGGCTGGGGTGAGGGCGGCGAACCCCGCCTTCGACGTAACGCCCCACCGCTACGTTACAGGTATCATCACCGAGTACGGTGTGGTACGCCCACCCTATGAGAAAGGCTTACGGGAAGTGGTACGGAAGAGCCGTGAGGAAAAAGCAAATGAGACCCGATTTTGAGCCTCGGTTTCTGCCCTTGACCCTTGGCAGTTTGCCCCATACTGATGCGGAGGCTGCCTGGAGTTCTATCTTCCGTTTCTCACCCAGGCTACCGGCCTGGCCGCAGCTTCCCAAGCGTACCTTTAAGGAAAACATGTACGTTCAATACAGCGAGGGTTTTCCAGGGGTAGTGATTGATGAGGAGAATGAGCGCCTGTGGGTTGATCGAAGCCAGGATCTAAGCGCTGGTCTGGAATGCCTCTATGCGGCCTATCTGGAGAATGACCTGGAGTTTGCGGCCATCAGCCCAGGATATGCGGCTGGCTTGGCTGCTTTGCCCCACCTTTGCAACGACCAACAGTTCCTGGCTATCAAGGGACAGGTTACGGGCCCTGTTAGTTGGGGGCTCTTTGTGACCGATCAGGACCGCCGCCCGGTCCTCTATGATGATATCCTGGCCGATGCCATTGCCAAACACCTGCGGCTGAAGGCTGCCTGGCAGGAGAGGGAACTTAAAAAGGTCAACGGCAGGACGATTATCTTCATTGATGAGCCCTATATGAGCGCCTTCGGTTCGGCCTATGTGTCTGTGGGCCGGGAACAGGTGCTCAGCCTTTGGCAGGAAGTCCTCAGCGGCGTCGAGGGGCTCAAAGGAATGCACTGTTGCGGCAACACCGACTGGTCAATTTTGCTGGCCACAGCCGTGAATATCCTCAGTTTCGATGCCTATCGCTACGCCGAAACCCTATCTCTGTATGCTGACGAGGTAAAGGCTTTCCTGGGACGAGGAGGCATGATCGCCTGGGGGATCGTCCCGGCCGATGATGAGGCGGCACTGGCGGCTGAGACGGACGATAGTTTGATCCAGAAACTGCACGAGGCCATGGGTCTGCTGGTGCGGAAGGGGGTTCCTTTCGATGATCTGTTAGCTGCCTGTCTGATCAGTCCCTCCTGTGGTATGCGTACTCTCTCCGTCCCGGCAAGCGATAGGGCCCTGGAGTTGATGGCTTCTGTCTCAAACAAGATGAGGGAGAGATATCTGTGAACATCATCGTCACCGGTTCTCTGGCTTACGACCATATCATGGTCTTTCCCGGTTATTTCAAGGATCACATCCTGCCCGACAAAGTACATGTGTTGAACGTCAGTTTCTTGGTGGACCATATGATCAAGAAGCGAGGTGGCTGCGCCTGCAATATCGCCTACAGCCTAGCTCTTCTTGGCGAGCGGCCTCATATCATGGGCACAGTGGGCGAGGACTTTGATGAATATCGTGCCTGGTTGGAGGAGTGTGGTATAGATACTTCGGCCATCAAAGCGATCAAGGGGGAATTGACCGCTACCTGTACCATCATCACCGATCGGGCTGACAACCAGATCACCGGTTTTTATGCAGGAGCTATGAGTCAGGCCCACATCCTCTCCTTCAAGGATCAGCACTATTCCGACATTGACCTGGTCATCATCTCCCCTAACGACCCGAAAGCTATGGTGCGCTACGTCAGAGAGTGCCACGAACTGGGCATCCCCTACATCTACGACCCCAGCCAGCAGATCATTCGCCTGAGCGCGGAGGAGTTGATAGCAGGGACGAGCGGCTCCAGGATGCTCGTGGTCAACGACTATGAGTGCGAGATGATCAGGAACAAGACCGCGCTTTCTGAGGAGGAGCTGCTGAATCTGACCGAGATACTTATCATCACCAGGGGTGAGGAAGGCTCGCTGATCAAGACCAACGAGAAGGTGATAGAGATCCCTATTGCTGTTCCCAAGCAACTGGTGGACCCAACGGGAGCTGGTGATGCCTACCGCGCCGGGATTATAAAGGGGCTCATCCATGGCTATCCTCTGGAGGTTGTGGGCAGATTGGGTAGCCTGACGGCTACCTATTCCATCGAGGAACATGGGACTCAGACTCACCATTTCACCCTGTCCGAATTTGTGGCCCGCTACCAGGAGAATTTCGGCGATACGGAGGGGTTGGATCGTTTATTAGAGTTGAGGTAGGGATATTGCACGTTAGGCGGGTAGCGGACAAACAAGAGATTCTGGATTTTCTCCAGCAGGACCGCATCTACGCGGCCTATGCCATCGGTGACCTTGAGCCATCCCTCTTTGAGCACTGCCAGTGGTATGTGACGGAGCAGGGGGCGGAGAAGACGGCCCTCTGCCTGTTCTTCAAGCGTCTCAACCCCCACGCGCTCTTCACCATGGGCCGCTCCGCTGACTTGGTCCTCATTCTGGGGAGTGCCCTCCGTCCCAAACGGGTGTATTTCACCAGTCGTCCTGAACACCGTGGCGTGCTAAATGCTTTCTACTCCCTGGGATCGGTTGCAGAGATGGCCAGGATGGTTTTGATACCCGAGCACTTTCGTCCCAAAGCGGGGCCGGTCACGCGGCTGAGCCTCCGTCACCTGCATGACCTGCAAAAGCTGTACGAAGCTGGGGGAGGGGATGCTTTCGCCCCCTATCAGTTGGAGGAGGGGGTATACTACGGCGTGGAGGTGGCAGGACGCCTGGTGGCTGTGGCCGGTACCCATCTGGTTTCTCCCACCTATGGTCTGGCCGCCGTCGGCAATGTCTTTACCTATCCCGACTACCGCAACCGGGGATATGCGACGGCCTGCACCAGCGCCGTGGTCGAGGAGTTGCTGGGGCAGGGGTTGGACGTGGTGCTCAACGTCAGCACGACCAATGCGCCGGCTCTCCACATCTATGAGAAGATGGGCTTTCGCCAGCACTGCCGCTACATCGAGGTCTTAGGTGTGCGAAAGAAGGGGTGAGTGACATTGCGTAATTCTTGAACGACTAAACTAACAAGAAAAGGAGCGAAGAACGATGAGAAACATCACGCTGGAAAGCCTCCAACAGGTACCCGTGGAGGAGCAGCACGTCGAATTGGTGGAGCGCAAGGGGGTGGGACATCCCGACTCCATTTGCGATGCCATTATGGAGGAGATCTCCGTAGCTTTGTGCAAAGCATACACCGAGACCTTCGGAACCATTGTGCACCACAACATTGACAAGGGGCTGCTGGTAGCGGGACAGACCTCCCCCCGCATTGGTGGCGGCACGGTGGATGAGCCCATGCGTCTGATCTTTGGGGACCGTGCTATCTACGAGATAAAGGGGAAGCACGTCCCCGTGGGCGAGATCGCCATTGAGACGGCCAAGCGCTGGTTCAGGGAGAACCTTCGCCTGGTTGACCCCGAGCGTCACGTCATCTACCAGAACGAGATCAAGCAGGGCTCGCCTGAGCTGACCGATATCTTCGCCCGGAAGGTTATCGGGGCCAACGATACTTCTGCGGCAGTGGGATATGCACCCCTGACGGAGACGGAGAGGATCGTGCTGGCTACCGAAAAGTACATGAACTCCCCTGAGTTCAAGGAAGCCTTCCCCGAGACCGGCGAGGACATCAAGGTCATGGGATACCGCCGGGATCGGGAGTTGATCCTCACCATCGCCACGGCCTTCATTGATCGCTACGTTGCCAGTGAGAAGGCCTACTTTGCCCGTAAGGAAGAGATTGTGGCCGACGTTAAGGCTTTCGTGACCGATGAAAAGAAAAACTTCGATAACGTCAGCGTGGACATTAATACCCTGGATGCCCCTGGCCGGGGAGAAGGGGGGATGTACCTTACCGTGCTGGGTACCTCGGCCGAAGGGGCTGATTGTGGCGAGGTTGGTCGCGGCAATAAGGTCAACGGGGTCATAGCTCTTAACCGACCGATGAGTACAGAGGCGGCGGCCGGAAAGAACCCTATCAGCCACGTGGGCAAGATTTACAATCTGTTGAGCCACAAGATCGCCGCTGAGATTTACCAGACAGTGCCGGGCATCAAGGAGGTCTACATCTGGCTCTGCAGTCAGATCGGGGTGCCCATTGACCAGCCCTTGATCGCCTCCGCTCAACTCATCCTGAACACAGGTGTAGAGCTGGAGTCAATCCGTGGTGATGTTGAGGTTGTGATTGACCGTGAGTTGGAGAATATCTACGACTACACCCAGCGGCTGGCCCGGGGTGAGTTCCCAGTGTGGTAGGGTGGTCGGGTAGTCGGGGTAGTCGGGTGGTCAGATGGTCTGGTGGCCGGTGGCTTGTGTTGCATAATATCGAAAACGAAAGTAAAGGAGCGATTGAATGACTGAGGATAGGTTCGATGTTAAGGACATCTCCCAGGCGGAGAAGGGGCGTTCCAGGATCGAGTGGACTGTTCAGGAGATGCCGGTGCTGTCCACTATTCAGAGGAGGTTCGCCAAGGAGAGGCCGCTGGCGGGAGTGCGCCTTTCCGCCTGCTTACACATCACCACCGAAACGGCTATCCTGGCCAGGACTCTGGTGGCCGGGGGGGCCGATCTGGTGCTCTGTGCCTCCAACCCCCTTTCCACCCAGGACGATGTAGCTGCTTCCCTGGCGGTCCACGAGGAGATACCTGTCTTTGGCATCAAGGGTGAGGACAACGAGACCTACTACCGGCACATCCACGCTGCCCTCGACCATAGACCGAACATAACCATGGATGATGGGGCTGATCTGGTCTCTACTCTGCACGAGGAACGTACTGACCTCATTGATGATGTCATGGGTGGCACCGAAGAGACCACTACCGGGGTCATCCGCCTGCGGGCCATGGAGGCTGATGGGGCCTTGCGTTACCCTATCGTGGCCGTCAACGATGCCATGACCAAGCATCTCTTCGACAACCGCTACGGCACAGGGCAATCCACCATTGACGGGATAGTTCGCGCCACCAACTTTCTGATAGCAGGCAAAACCTTCGTGGTCGGTGGCTATGGCTGGTGCGCGCGGGGCATCGCCATGCGAGCACGGGGCATGGGGGCCAACGTGGTTGTGACCGAGGTGGATCCGCTCAGGGCTTTGGAGGCGGTCATGGACGGCTTTCGGGTGATGCCGATGTTGGAGGCGGCCAGGATAGGGGACATCTTCGTCACCTCCACCGGTGACATCAGCGTCGTTGACCGTCAACACTTCGAGGTGATGAAGGATGGGGTGCTCTTGGCCAATTCTGGCCATTTCAACGTGGAGATCAACATCCCCGCTTTGGAAGAGCTGGCAGAAGAGGTGAAACACGTTGTTGATTTCGTTGATCAGTATATCATGCCTGATGGCCGCAGGATCAACCTCCTGGGGGAGGGCCGCCTGGTCAACCTGGTCGCCGCGGAGGGACATCCCGCCTCGGTGATGGATATGTCCTTTGCTAATCAGGCCCTGTGCGCTGAGTACATGGTCAAGAACAGCTCGAAGCTGGAGAAGCGGGTCTACTCTGTACCGGAGGAGATTGACCGGGAGATCGCGCGCCTGAAGTTGGAGTCAATGGGTATCGGCATAGATACCCTGACCCCTGAGCAGGAACGATATCTTAGGTCCTGGAAGGAGGGGACCTAGGAAGAGTGGATTACCCTTCGTCACCTGGAACGAGGGAGGGGGCTAGCTCTTCTCTAAGGAGAGGGCCGGCCCTCTCCCTACTTGCCTCGGTTCCTTTGGTTCATTATTGTTGCCCTCACTTTCTGGAAACAAGAAGTGGGGGCTTTTGTTTGGCAAATTCTTGCTTACATAGCTAAAGTAAGGTATAATGGGCGACGATTGAGCCGATCACATGACGGAAGAAACTCTTCGAAGCGGTAGGAGTTGGATTTGCGAGCGCTGATCACGGGCATTGGGGGCTTCGCCGGCAGCCATCTGGCCGAGTATCTTCTTGGCCTGGGTGACTGGGAGGTCTGGGGGCTCGTTTATGCTTCCTACCGCAACATTGCCCACATTCAAGACAGGCTTCGGCTGTTGGAAGGGGATGCCCGTGACAGGGAGGTAGTAACGGATCTCCTGCGCCGGAGCAGACCGGATCACATCTACCACCTGGCCGGTCAAGCCTTTGTGCCCTCTTCCTGGAAGGATCCCTGGGCCACGCTTGAGACCAACATCAAGACTCAACTAAACATCTTGCAGGTAACGGTTGATCTGGGTCTGGAGGCCAAGATTCTGGTGGTGGGCTCCAATGAAGAGTACGGGCAGATAAGGCCTGATGAATTGCCTGTCAAGGAGACCAATCCTTTACGTCCCGATAGCCCCTACGGGGTTAGCAAAATCGCCCAGGATATGCTGGGGTTACAGTACTACCTTAGCCACGGACTCCATACTGTACGGGTGCGTCCTTTTAACCACCTGGGTCCCCGGCAGAGTGAGCGTTTTGTGGCCCCGGCTTTCGCCAAGCAGATGGCCGAGATCGAGGCTGGCCTGAGGCCACCGGTGCTGCGAGTGGGAAACCTTACCCCCCAACGCGATTTCACCGATGTACGGGACGTTGTACGCGGCTATCATCTGGCTGTGTCCAAAGGGGAGCCTGGGGAGGTTTACAACATCGGTTCAGAGGTAGCTTGCCCTATTCAGCGCATCCTGGATCTGTTGCTGGATATGGGTGACGTCAGCGTTTCCGTCGAGGAGGACCCGGCCCGTTTCCGACCCTCTGATGTCCCCGTCAGTGTCAGTGATTGTAGCAAGTTTCGACGGCAAACCGGGTGGCGGCCGGAAATCCCTTTGGAGAAGAGCCTCGGCGATGTTCTCGATTACTGGAGGATGCAGGTCAAGGAAGTGAAGAGATTTGAGCGTGGCCAAAACTTGTGGGAGTCGAGGCTTTAGCCGGTTTTATCCGCCTGAAGGCTCCACTCCTCCACAGATTTTAGCCAGACTCAAGAGATTTCCATCCTGACATTATCATAAGGAGGGGTTCATCTTGCGAGTTTTGATAACAGGGATCACCGGCATGGCCGGCAGCCATCTGGCCGAGTACCTGATGACTATGGAGGACGTAGAGATCTATGGAAGCTGTCGCTGGCGCAGTCGGCTGGACAATTTGGAGGATATCGCCCAACAAGGGAAGCTGAACACCAGGGCTCTGGAGGGGAACATTACCAGCCCGGCCATGCTGCGCAACTTCGCCGACGACCGCAAGGTTAACCTTATCAAAGGGGAGCTGACCGATCCGACCTCAATGCTGCGCCTCATTGACGCCGTGCGGCCCGATCGCATCTTTCACCTGGCTGCCCAGAGCTACGTGCTTGCCTCCTGGAACGCTCCGGTCAAGACCTTTCAGGTGAATGTTATTGGGCAGGTAAACCTCTTCGAGGCTATTCGCCAGGTAGGCATTGCCCCGCTCATCCACGTAGCCGGAAGCAGTGAGGAATATGGAATGGTCTATCTTGACGAGGTGCCGATGAAGGAGGATAATCCTTTGCGCCCTCTCAGCCCTTATGCCGTGAGCAAGGTGGCCCAGGAGAAGTTGGCCTGGCAGTACTTCAGAAGCTATGGCCTTAAGACCATTGTCACCCGGGGGTTCAACCACGAGGGGCCTCGTCGGGGGGAGGTCTTCTCCACCTCCAGCTTTGCCAAGCAGATCGCTGAGATCGAGAAGGAGTTGAGGCCGCCAGTGATCTACGTCGGTGATCTGACCAGTCAGCGTGATTGGACCGATGTCCGAGATTTTGTGCGAGCCTATTGGCTCGCCCTGGAGAAGTGCGTGCCCGGAGAGGTCTATAACATCGGCAGCGGCGTACCGCGTACAATCGAGTTCATGCTGGAGTTGCTCCTGTCTATGAGCAACGTCAAAGTGGAGGTCAAACAGGACCCGGCCCGGCTACGTCCATCAGACGTCAAGGTCCTCTGGGCCGACGACAGTAAATTCCGCAAACAAACGGGTTGGGAACCAAAGATTCCTTTCGAACAAACCATGAGGGACCTGTTGGATTACTGGCGCGAAAGGGTGTAACTTATCACTGAGGCTTAGGGAGAGCATAACGAAGGGGATAAAGTTCGGTACCGACGGTTGGCGGGGGGTTATTGCCGAGGACTACACCTTTGAGAATGTGCGCCTTTGCACTCAGGGTGTCGTCCAGGTGCTTGTTGACAGAGGGCTGGCAGAGCGGGGTATGGTTGTGGGATATGACAACCGTTTCGCCTCGGAGCATTTCGCTGCCGCCGCGGCCGAGGTATTGGCTGGAAACGGTATTAAAGTCTATCTTTGCCATCAGGCTGCACCCACCCCGATGATCTCCTATGCCGTCTTGGACAAGAGGACCGCTGGGGCGATCACCATAACCGCCAGCCATAACCCACCGACCGATAACGGCTTCAAGGTGCGCTCAGAGTACGCTGGAGCGGCCGATCCGGAGACGCTGCGCGAGATAGAGGATTGGATCTCTAAGATCAATCAGGTGGTGAAGATTGACTATGATGAGGCGGTCGAAAAGGGGTTGATCCAGACCTTCGATGCGGCGCCTGCCTATTTGGTTCAACTGAGGAAGATGATAGATGTGGAACCGATCAAGGAGGCAGGCCTGACGGTGGCTGTGGATTCCATGTGGGGAACAGGCGCCGGTTGGTTGGCGCGTATCCTGAAGGGTGGCAAGACGAAGGTCGTTGAGGTTCATAACGGACGCCGCCCGTTGTTTCCAGAGATGACCCGCCCTGAGCCTATACCGCCGAACGTAGACAAGCTTTTTGAAGTTGTCAAGGAGGTGGGTGCAGACATTGGCCTGGCCACCGATGGCGATGCTGACCGGCTGGGAGTTTCGGACGAGAGAGGCAATTTTGTCAACCAACTTCAAGTCTATGCCTTGATGGCTCTGTATCTATTGGAGGTGCGTGGTTGGCGAGGGGCGATAGTTAAGACTCTATCTACCACCTCCATGCTGGAGAAATTGGGGAAGATGTATGATGTTCCTGTGCACCAGACCGGTGTGGGCTTCAAGTATGTGGCTCCCAAGATGTTGGAGACAGAGGCTATCATCGGTGGAGAGGAGAGCGGTGGCTTTGCTTTCAAGGGACACATACCTGAACGGGACGGCATCTTGGCCGGTTTGTTTCTCCTGGACCTTATGGTGCAGTTGGGCAAATCACCTTCGCAGCTCATCGAGTATCTCTATTCCAAAGTGGGGCCGCATTACTACGACCGTATTGACACCACTTTTCCCCAGGAGAAGAGAGAAGCAATCTTTCAGCGCCTCAATACCGCTCAACCAGAGAAGATTGCTGGTCTGAAAGTGACCGAGGTCAAGACTCTTGATGGCTTCAAGTTTGAGATGGGCGAGGCTGGATGGCTGCTCGTCCGCTTCTCTGGCACCGAGCCAATCATCCGTGTCTATACAGAGACAACCCAGGAAGAGAAAGTACAGGATATCCTTGCCGAGGGAATGAAGCTAGCCGGATTATGACGCCAATGATTGATACTCACGCCCACCTCGATTTACCTCAATTTGACAACGACCGCGAGGAAGTGATCGGGCGGGCCCTGGAGACAGGCGTAACCCAGATCGTTACCATCGGTATCAACCTGGAGTCCAGTCAGGCAGCCATCGCTCTGGCCGAAGATTATCCTTTCCTCTACGCCACTGTGGGCTTTCACCCTCACGACGCTTCTGGCTTGAATGACACCGCCCTGGACGAACTGTGGCAACTGGCTCAGCACCCCAGAGTGGTGGCCATTGGTGAAACCGGGCTTGACTACTACCGGGACTATTCACCTCGTGACGCTCAGCGGCGAGCCTTTGAGCTTCAGTTGGCTCTGGCCAGGGAGGTGGGTAAACCGGTAATCATTCACAGCCGACAGGCCCATGCAGATGTCATGGAAATACTACAGGCGTGGGCTGCTGGCCATGCCACTGATAGGGCACTTGGTGTAATGCATTGCTTTTCTGGCAAACTGGAGATGCTCCGAGAGGTCCTGTCGCTGGGGTTCTGTATTTCCCTGGCTGGTCCTGTGACCTTCACCAATGCCCGACATCCGCTGGAGGTAGCAAGAAATGTCCCTTTGGATAGGTTGCTGGTTGAGACTGATGCACCCTTCCTCACGCCCCACCCACACCGGGGCAAACGGAATGAACCGGCTTATGTCAGGCTGGTAGCCAAGGCTATCGCTGACATCAAAGGGTTGACCTTGGAGACGGTGGCCTCTGCCACCGTGCACAACGCGCATCACCTGTTTGGGCTGGGCACGATGGCCTCAAGTCCATCAACGGTCAACCATCTATCAACTGAAAGGAAGCAACTTGAGAAACATCCCTTCCCTCGAACTTATCCAGGATGAGCTACAGCTTGTTGAGGAGACGATGCGCCAGGCGGTGCAGGCGGACTATCCGCCCGTAGCACAGGTGTTAAACTATCTTCTAGACATCGGAGGCAAACGCCTCCGCCCTGCCCTGGTTCTGCTGGCCACCAAGTTCCACAAAGCCGACTTCTCCAAGACGCTCTCCTTGGCCGCTGCGGTGGAGATGTTGCATACGGCTACCTTGGTCCATGACGATATCGTTGACAATTCTCTCGTGCGACGGGGGAATCCGACTCTGAACGCTATATGGAGCACTGGGGCTGTGGTGTTAATGGGGGACTATCTCTTCGCTCGGGCCGCTTCCCTAGCTGCGGCGATAGAGAATACCCGTATCCTGACCGTGTTCGCCCATACCTTGAGGACGATATGTGCCGGCGAGCTACGGCAGATATTCGCTGAAGGGGATGGGCACCGCACCAAGGAGGACTACTACCAACACATTTACAGCAAGACTGCCTCTCTGCTGGCAGCAGCAGCGGAAGCGGGAGGAATCCTCAGCGGTGCTCCAGAGGAAGAGATAGCTGCCCTTCGAGAATATGGACATTACCTGGGAATGGCCTTCCAGATCGTTGATGATGTCTTGGACTTTATCGGGGACGAGGAGGAATTGGGCAAACCGGTCGGGTCTGATCTGCGTCAAGGGACCATCACTCTACCGGTGATCTATTTCTTTGAGGACAGTCCACAGCGGGGAGATTTGAAAGGACTTCTGGCCGATGGCAGTGATGAGGCTGTTCTCCAGGTCGTGGCTTTGGTCAAGGACTCTCCAGCCATCGAGATGGCCATGAACGAGAGCTGGAACTTCGCCGCTCGGGCCAAGGAGGCCCTGCTCCTCCTACCCGAAAACCGCTACCGCCAGGCGATGGCTGATTTAGCCGATTTCGTGGTGGATCGAAGGATGTGATGACCTCGTAGTGGTGTATCTCGCCTTTGGGACGAGAGTTGAAACTTGAGGTGGCCATCGGGGGAAGGGGGGACATCTCTGGCTCTCCTGGCCCTTTTTTGTCGGTCTCTTGGCTGAGGGGGAAAGGGGATAGAGGAAGGTCAATCCCGTTTCCCCCTCTTTCGCTAAGCACTGGTGTGACCGCTGCTCAGTCTTCTCTCACGAAGGGGGAGTTGAAAAATCAACACGATGGTTGGTCTGGCGGTTGTGATCGTTAGTTGGAACGTCAGAGAATTGCTGCGGCGCTGTCTGGATTCCGTCTACAGCAGTATGCCGAGCAAAGCGGCGGATATTGCTCTAGAGGTCGTTGTGGTGGACAACGGTTCAAGCGATGGCAGCTTTGAGATGGTTCAACGCTGCTTTCCTCAAGTCAGGCTGATTGTCAACGACAACAATCCGGGCTTTAGCGCAGCCAACAACCAGGCTCTGGAAACTATCGGCCTCATCAAGGGCGGTCAAGAAGCTGGCTCAAGCCTCGAGGGCAAAGGATCGGGTGCCAGATATGTTCTATTCCTCAATCCTGACACCGAAATCGTCGGTCCAGCTTTGTCTACCATGGTAGAGTATATGGAGGCTAACCCCGAGGTGGGAGTGGTGGGGCCCCGGTTGCTCAATCCTGATGGGAGCGAGCAATCCTCGCGCCGCCGTTTCCCGACCATGGCCACCGCTTTCCTGGAGAGCACCATTTTGCAACAGTGGTTCCCTGACAACCCTGTGCTGCGACACTACTATCTGGCCGATGGTTCCCCCCAGGAATTGCAGGAAGTGGATTGGGTAACGGGGGCCTGCTTCATGGTCCGAGACGAGGCGTTGACACAAGTAGGGTATTTTGATGAGAGCTTTTTCATGTATTTCGAGGAGTTGGATTGGTGCTATCGGTGTAAGAGTCAGGGTTGGAAAGTGGTCTATCTGCCGGAGGCAAAGGTCATTCACTATGGAGGGCAGAGTAGCCAACAAGTGTTGCCATACCAGCATATTCATTTCCAGAGCAGTAAGGTCACTTTCTTTCGCAAACATTATGGACCACGGCAAGCTGAGATCTTGCGCCTCTTTCTTCTGGCAACCTATCTGTATCAGTTGGTGCTGGAGGGTCTGAAAGGGTTGGTAGGGCACAAACGGCAGTTGCGCTGGGAACGGGTTGCTGCTTACAGGCAGGTTTTGCGGTCCGGACTGCGGGGGGTCCCCGCTGATACCTTGGCAGGAGCACAGAGGCAGTCGGGATGAAGATATGCTTTGTTACGGGTGAATATCCCCCCATGCAAGGAGGGGTAGGGGATTATACCCATGATCTGGGGAGAGAGCTGATTGCCCAGGGGATCACAGTAGCAGTCATAACCTCCACCCAGGCCGAGACTTCGGGGCGGCAACAAGGGGTTCGAAGGACTGAAGGGGCGCAGAGTGGTTGTGATCTGTATCCTGTTGTCCAGAGATGGAATTGGGGAATGTGGAGGACAATCAGAAGCCTGGTTCGTGATCTGGAGGTTGATATCCTCCACATTCAGTATCAGGCTGCGGCCTACGGCATGCACCCGGCTGTCAATTTCTTGCCCCTTCGACTGCGTCTGGATGATTGGAGGCCCAAGATCGTCGTTACCTTTCACGATTTGAGGGTCCCATACCTTTTCCCAAAGGCAGGACCGTTTCGATGGTGGGTTGTGTTGGCCCTGGCGCGGTGGAGTGATGCCGTAATCGTCACAAATGTCGAGGACTATGCTCTCCTCAGGGATGAGACTGGCGAGAGGAGGAAGCCAGAAGGTCGAATTCGGCTGACCTGCTTTCCGCCGATTGCTGCGTTGTTCCACATCCCTCTTGGCACTACGATCTTGCCCCGCCCGCCAGCGGACTACAATCGTTCCAGATGGCGTACTCGTTGGAACGTCGGGCCCGACGTGGTGTTGCTCTCATATTTCGGCTTTCTAAACGAAAGCAAGGGGGGAGAAGAACTGGTTCGAGCCTTGGATAGGCTGGTGCGGAGAGGACATGATGTCAGATTGCTCATGGTGGGAGGGGAGATCGGTTCCAGCGACCCTACCAATGTGGCATGTGCGCGGAGGGTGAAATCTCTCATTCAGGAGCTTGGTCTGGACGACAGAGTACTGTGGACCGGCTTCATCACCCCCGCTGAGGTTTCGGCCAGTTTGCTGGCTTCCGATATCTGTGTGCTTCCCTATCGTGATGGTGCCTCCTTTCGACGTACGACCCTTTTGTCCACTCTGTCCCACGGCCTGCCCATTGTCAGCACCGAACCACGCACCTTGCTACCGGGACTGGTGGACGGTCAAAACATCATCCTGGCCCCGATCAAGAACGTGGAAGCGCTGACTGACTGTATAGCCCGGTTGATGGCTCAGCCGGAATTACGGAGGCGATTGGGTCAGGGTGCCCAGGAATTGGCCAGGATGTTTCGCTGGGAGAGAATAGCGACGGAGACAGTGACAGTCTATGATAAGGTTCTATCTCCCTAGCCTACCCATCCTGCTCGTTGTAGCAGCTTTTATCGGCCTTGGCACTGTCTATAGTGTGATCACGCCGATCTTCGAGGCCTCAGATGAGCTGTGGCACTATCCCGTAGTCAAACATCTGGCGGACGGGCGTGGCCTGCCGGTGCAGAACCCCCAGGAAGAACAGTTGTGGCGACAGGAAGGAAGTCAGCCTCCTCTCTACTATACCCTGGCCGCGCTGGCTACCTTTTGGATCAACACCGACGACATGACGGAACTGCGATGGGTCAATCCCCATGCCCAGATCGGTGTGCCTCTGGCTCACGGAAACAAGAATATGGTGATTCACACCGAGCGGGAAAACTTCCCTTATCATGGCACTGCTCTGGCCCTTCATCTCATCCGCTTTCTGTCAGTGTTGATGGGGGCTGTGACGGTCTTCCTTACTTATCGCATCGCTTTGGAGGCCTTTCCCCAGGCTGAAGCTTTGGCCACTGGGGCCGCTGTCCTGGTAGCCTTCAACCCCATGTTCCTTTTTATCAGTGGCTCAGTCAACAACGATAATCTGGTGGTACCCCTGTCCTCCTTGACCATATTGCTGCTATTGAGTCTGACCAACCCCGGGCCAGCTCCCACTTTCTCAAAATGTACCCTGTTGGGACTGGTCATCGGCCTGGCCTCCGTTACCAAGTTGAGCGCTTTGGGGCTGATACCGCTGACCATAGTGGTTCTAGGTGTAGTGGCTTGGCGAGACCGCTCTCTGACAGACTTTGCCGTTTGGAGCGCTGTTGTGCTCTCCATCGTGGCTGCCATTGCTGGGTGGTGGTACCTTCGAAACTGGCGTCTATATGGCGATCCTCTGGGGATCAATCTTTGGCTGGCTGTGGCTGGCGCCAGAAAGGTGACACCCTCCCTGGCGGATCTGATGCGGGAATTCGAAGGGTTTCGTCTCTCTTTTTGGGGGCTCTTCGGGGGGGTCAACATCCTGGCTGATAGGGTTCTGTACAGATTCTACGACCTGCTGAGCCTTCTGGGTGTGGTAGGGCTGGTGCCATTTGCTGTCAAACGTTGGCGGAAGGGAGAAGCGCTTATTCCATTCTCTCTAGTGATCCTGGCTCTGTGGATAGCCGTTATCCTCTTGGCCCTTGTCCGCTGGACAGCTATGACAGCAGCCTCCCAGGGAAGGCTGATGTTCCCCGCCATCTCTGCCATCTCCATCTTACTCTTCCTGGGGCTGGCTTCCTGGTTGCCCGTCCGGTTCCATTTCGCCCTTGTTGGGGTCCTGGGAGGAGCATTATTCTTGATTGCCTTGTCCATTCCCTTCCGCTATATTGCGCCTGCGTATGCCAAACCGGCGGCCCTTTCAGAGGAGGAAACTGGTGGAATCTCGCATCGGCTCGAGGTGAACTTTGGTGACCAGATGGAGCTGTTAGGGTATGAGATTGGCAGAGAGGAGATCAAGCCAGGGGAGGACCTGGCAGTGACTTTGTACTGGCGCTCTCTGGCTAGGATGGAACGAGATTACAGTGTCTTCGTTCATCTCCTGGACGAGAATGACCTTATGATTGCTCAGGTGGATACCTATCCAGGCCTGGGCACCCATCCGACCAGCTTGTGGAGGGAAGGTGATACCATTGCTGATGTCTACGTGTTGTCGGTGCCTCCTCAGGCTTTTACCCCTAACACGGCTCGACTTGAGGTCGGGTTATACGACTACACTTCGGGCGATCGTCTGCTGGCGAAGGGAGCGGGTGGGAGGGCCATCGGGGATAATGTGCGCTTCGGGAAGATAGCTGTCTTGCCCCGCGAGGAAGGGGGTCTGCCCAATCCGGTGACATTTATTTTTGAGGGGAAGATTGCCCTGGTAGGGTATGACATTGATCGACGGGCGGTTCCTCCTGGAGGAACGCTCCAGTTGACCCTCTACTGGCGGGCCCTGGCCGATTTGGGGAAGGATTACACCGTTTTCACCCATATGCTTGGAGACCGTGACCAGATCTGGGCGCAGATGGACAGTCAGCCTCAGGGAGGGGCGGCCCCGACCTCCGCTTGGGTCAAGGGCCAGGTTGTAAAGGATGAGTACCGTTTGGTAGTCAGGCCAGATACACCCCTGGATGTCTATGACCTCGAGGTTGGATTGTATCTACAGGGTAGCGGTAAGCGGTTGATGGTGCTGGGTGAGCTGGGGGCCATGCCTGATAATCGCGTCCTTCTGAGCAAAATACGTGTGGTTGATTAGCACCACAGAATCCTTCTTGAATCAGTCGAGGTGCGCAGGTGACCTGGTGCCTCACCAGGGTCCATCGTCCGGTGTAGGAGGGAATTCGTGATACAAGGCATAAGACAAAGATCTGTCACATCCCGGCATTTTCTGATAATTGTCGTCCTCTTACTGGCCTTTGCCCTGCGGGTGTACCGCTTGGGGGCAACTGAGTTGTGGTATGATGAGGCAGGGACATATTTTGTTGCCTCGCAGGGGTTTGGGGGCATCATCTCTTACATTCGGCAAGCGATTTTTGAGCATCCCCCCTTCTATTTTCTTATGCTTTTCCCCTGGCTTAGGCTGGCCGGTAGCAGCGAGTTTGCACTGCGCTTTTTCTCACTCTTGCTTGGGGTTATTTTTGTCTGTTTACTTTATCGCTTTGTAAACAGGTTCCTTGGTCCCAAGCTGGCAATATTGTCTGCCTTCATGGCTACATTGTCACCTTTCCAAGTGGCGTACTCAAGGGAAGGGCGGATGTATACGCTACTGGCCTGTTTGGGCTTGATAGCTATTGAGCTTTTCTTGTATTGTCTGGAGAAGAAGAGCGTTGTTTGGTGGTCAGGTTTTGTTTTGGTAAGCCTTATTGGCATGGCCACTCATTACTACTTTGCCCTCCTGTTCCTGGTAGAGAACCTCTTCTTGGCCGTTAATCACCGCAAGTTCAAAAGTGTGTTGCCAAGATGGGGTCTGTTGCAACTGGGATTCCTTCTTGTGCCTCTGATATGGATTCTGCTTTCACCTGGCTTTGTTGACGCCATGTCCAGGCTGTTGGTCAAAGCGCCTTTCATATTTGCGAAGAATTTGAAGGAGGCCGAAAAAGTAGTTCAGGATTTGGTTTTCGGGCCTTTGGATGTGAGAGCCGTCCCTATTTGGATACGTTTTGCAACTTTTGTCTTCATTTTCCTCGTTTTGCCCGGAGTATTATCACGCTATACTGATTTCCGGAGTAAAGAACCGTGGTCTAAATTGGGTTACACTGAAATTCGCTTCCTTCTATTGCTTCTGCTCGTCGTTCCTTTTTTGGCAATCTTTATTATGCCCCATGATGTGATGGCGCGATCATTATCATTTGCTGTCCCCTTGGCCTGTTACATCTTCCTGGCTTTGGGGTTATGGGCGCTACACAGGACTAATGTGATATTGTTGATGCTCGGTCTTCTCATAGTGGGTACAGTTTTTGGTTATAGCTTGAGACATCATTTCGAGAGAAAGGGTCTCTATTTAGGGCAGGCACTGGCTGAGGTCGAGAATAACAGTCAGGCCGGAGAAGCCATGGTTTTGACTCACAATACGCAATGGGCGCTGATATACTACTACTATGACGGAAATCTGCCGCACTACTGGGTCCCAAACTCACTCAGACCCCCTTCAGAGCAAGAGGTTGATGTTGCCTTGCGGAAAGTGTTGGAGAATTATCGCGCTATTTGGCTGATCCACGGCCCCTGGACGGCAGATCCGCATTCCCTGGTGGAGCGTTGGCTGAATGAGCATACCTATCAAGCTTTCAAGAAGTGGTTTCCGGATAGTAACTTTGTAGCTTACTACTTCGCTCCTGATCATAGTGAACCCCATGGATGTTCACCCCAGGATTTCGAGAAAGGCATCAGCCTTTTGCGGTGCCAACTTTACACCGGTGAGGTGGAGGTCGGAGGGGCTGTGCGGGCCAGTTTCTACTGGCAGTCTAAAGTAGAGCAGGAGAACGGTTACATGGTTACGCTTGAACTGGTAGACCCCGAGGGGCGCGTTTGGGCGAAAAGGGTCAGCGAACCGTGTGGTGGATCGTGTCCTACCTATACATGGCAACCGGGTCAGAGCGTTAGAGATAACCATGCTCTATTTATCCCATCAGGTACCCCCCCTGGTGAATACCGTTTGCAGGTAGAATTGTATTGGCCCAGTGAGAGGCGTTTCCTGAATCCTCTTGGTGAAAACGATGTCCCTCAGTATGGGGGGGTTGATCTGGGACCAATCCATGTAGATAAGGCTGGTCAAGAACTTCCATTCCCTGCGATATCACAACCGTTAGAGGTCACTTTTGCCAATAAGATTCAGCTTCTTGGTCTTGATTTCACTCCATCAGAGATTAGACAGGGTGATACCCTGGCATTGGACCTTTATTGGCGGGCCCTCAAGAAATTGGATATGGAGTATTTGGTCTCCATCGTGCTGGTTGACGACCAGGGCGAGATAGCTGTGGAGAAGCGAACGGAGTTGACCAGGAGAGATTATCCCCTGAGTGCCTGGGATGTAGACGAAGTGGTGCGGGGGCAATACGAATTGTCGGTGCCGGCGGATTTGCCAGGTGGTAGATACAGCCTGGAGGTAGCCCTGTGGGACCCCACAACAGGTGACACCTTGGGTGGATGGGGAGAACGTGAGGATAGACTTCTGGGAGGGTTGATACTCAGGGAGGGAGTTCTGCAAGGTCAAGCAGTAAAGTTAGCCTCAGTCAAGGTCCTTGAGAGGGATCGCTTATACGTAGTACCCCCAATACAACACCCTCTTGATGCCAGGCTGGGGGATGCGATACGCTTCTTGGGCTATGATGTTGATAGGGAGTCGGTAGAACCTGGGGGGATGGTAGAGCTTACTCTCTATTGGCAAGGCCTGGCCCATCCAGAGCGGCCATATAAAGTATTTACCCACCTGCTGGATGAAGAAAGTCGGATCTGGGGACAGCATGACAGTCAGCCGGGTCAAGACATGTATCCAACTAACACCTGGCTGAGAGGGGAAATAGTAATAGATAGACACCCTATCGCCATTCAGTCTGGTGCCCCTCCCGGTGAGTATTGGCTCGAAATTGGTATGTATGAGGAAGCTACAGGCCAGCGCTTG
>JBHIDP010000028.1:0-20153 GCA_046760185.1 Anaerolineae bacterium | reverse complement strand
CAGGCAGGCTCGCGCCCTTCGGGCTGAGCCCTTCGACCCTTCGGCAGAGCTCAGGACAGGCCTCAGGACGAAGCCTGCACTCCTGGCCTTTCGCACCAAGAACTAGCTAGCCAGGATAGCCATCACCTGGTGTAGGAGAGGAGGGATGACAAAGAAGATGAAGTTGACTGTACCATGGCAAGCCACACTGGCAGTCAGGCCATAGCGTTCATAGGCATAGCCGTAGATGGTTGCCAGCAGACCCATGCCCAGGGCAACCACGGCCAATACTGCCAGAAACTCCTGGGTGTGGGGGGAAAAATAGACAAACCCGGCCAGGCAGTTGAGGAGCGCTGCCTGGGCCAGGCCCTTTTCACGCTGAAGAAATCCGCGAAAATAGGCCTCCTCCAGCGGGGCGGCGATGAAGACAAGACGCTGAAAGAGGAGCAGCGGCTCCGAGGTGGCGAAAAGGCGAAAGCCTGTAGCCAACAAGAAGTCCTGAGCGAAAGCAAGGAAAGGGAGAGAGATGATGAGACCAGCGATAACACCACGGCTCAGATTGAGCAGACTGTAGCGGGCCACTAGAGCCTTGCGACCGGAGTACAGGAGGACCACTACCAAGAGGACGACCCACAGAAGGGTCATGCGCACCGGGAGGGGAAACCGCCAACTCCCCGCACCGACAGCCACAAAGAAAAGGAAGGAGAAGTAAGGGTCTACAAGCGAAATCTCCCCACCCTTTCGTCGTCTCTTCCGACGCCTGGCGGTCACCGCTTCTGCCCCATCACCTCACCCATAGCCCGCAGGGTCACAGCAATATCCTCAGCCTCGATACCGTAGTAAGTGACCGCTCTCAGACGCTGCCCCCCTATGGCCAGAAGTTTCACACCACGCTGCTGCAATCCCTCAACTAACTGAGCTGGGCTCATCCCCTCCGCCACCAGCTCGAAGATGACGATATTGGTCTGCACACGGTCGAGGTCCACCGCCAGACCCTCGATCTCGGCGATCCCCTCCGCCAGGCGACGGGCATTGGCGTGGTCCTCGGCCAGACGGTCTACCATCTTCTCCAGGGCCACTATGCCAGCCGCGGCGATTATGCCCGCCTGACGCATGCCGCCGCCCACGATTTTACGGCTGCGCCGCGCCTGTCTGATAAACTCCCGACTGCCACATACCACCGAGCCTACCGGGGCCGACAATCCCTTGGACAGACAGAATGTGACTGAATCCACTTCTTTGGTCAGCTCCCTCACATTGATACCGAGGGCCACGGCCGCGTTGAAGATGCGGGCTCCATCCAGATGGACCCGCAGATTGTGCTTTTTGGCTACAGCAATCATGGTCCTCATCTGCTCCGGTGAGAGGGCCGCACCGCCGCAGCGATTGTGAGTGTTCTCGATACAGAGCAGGCGCGACCGGGGGAAGTGGACGTTGTCAGCCCGGATGGCGGCCTCGATCTCAGCCGGGTCAAGCATGCCGTTGGGCTGGTTGAGCAAGGTACGGGGTTGAACGCCCCCCAGGGCCGCAGCTCCACCGGCCTCGTAGAGAAAGGTATGAGCCAGATGGCCCATGATGGCCTCGTCGCCACGCTGGCAGTGGGTGAGAAGGGAAACCAGGTTGCCCATAGTACCGCTGGCCACGAAGAGTCCAGCCTCCTTGCCCATCCTCTCCGCAGCCAGTTCCTCCAGACGGTTGACGGTAGGGTCCTCACCGAAGACATCGTCCCCTACCTCGGCCCGGTACATGGCCTCCCGCATCTCCGCGGTAGGCAAGGTCACAGTGTCGCTACGCAGGTCAATGGGTTTCATGAAGGTCCTCCTGGGATTTCTCGCAAAGCCTAATATTTCTTAACGATGGCCCGATAGGTGGTGGGGCGACGGCATTGCAGTATCTGTAACTCCTCCCGATACTTCTTGACCTCATCCAGGTCAATACGGGCCAGACCGTACCCCTCCAGGTCGTGATCAACGGAGGCATAGACCTCGCCCCTGGGCCCTACGATCATGCTATCGCCGAAGAAAGAGTAAGTGTACTCCTCTCCTACACGGTTGGCAGCAGCGACGAAGATTGTGTTCTCCAGGGCGCGAGAGAGAACGTAGGTATGCCACTCCTCAGTATTGGGGGTCTCCCAGTTGGCGCAGACGCAGATCAACTCCGCCCCCTCCAGAGCCAAACTGCGGGCTGCTTCGGGAAAAGCCAGGTCCCAGCCGATGAGAAGGCCCAGCAGCCCAAAGCCCGTTTCGAAAATGTGGTAGCGGTAGCCAGAGCGAAAGGCCAGGCGTTCCTCACCCTTCAAGTGAACCTTGTGATAGTCCCCTATCAACTCGCCGTCAGGGCCGATGAGCACAGCCGCGTCATAAAGGATGCTCTCCACCTTGTGCTTGGCCACCATGCCGAAGGCCAAATGAACGTTGAATTCGGCCGCTCGCTGGGCGATAAGCCCCACAGTGTAGCCGGGCACCGGCTGGGCCAGTTCTGTGAAGCGGACACCGCATTCATAACCAGTAGTGATCAATTCGGGAAAAATGATTATGTCCACTTTCTCAGACTTGCATATCTCCTCTATAAAATTGGACATGCGAATGATGTTCTCCTCTATTTCAGCCAACTGAGGATGCATCTGCACTACAGCAACGTTAATCGGTCTCATGGATAGCTCCTTTGTGTCAAATGGGATCAGGTTCCTGATAGCTATGAGGCTGAAGCAATCTTATCCAGAGCTGTAGCGGCGATGTTGGCCAGGACTGTAAGGAGGTCCAGATCGGCCTCGTTGAATGGTTCCTGAGAGAACTTGTTCAATATCTCGACAACCCCCAGGGCCCGGTCACCGACCACCAATGGGACGCAGATAATGGATTTCGTCTCAAAGCCGAACAGTTCATCAATGCGGGACAGGAAACGAGGGTCCCGCCGTGGTTCATTGACGATGAGAGGTTCCCCGTGAGCAGCTACCCAGCCAGCAAGCCCTTCATCCCCTCCAATTCGGTAACCACATAGCTCCGATTCTATTTGTCCGTGCACCACGACAAAAACCAGTTCATCGGTGTCCAGGTCCAGAAGCAACAGGGAGCCATCGGCAGCGTTGACCACCTCCAAGGCCGAATAAAGGATGGTGTCGAGAAGCTGTTCCAGGTCTGTCTCGGAGGAAATGTTCTGGGCTGCCCGTTGAAGAGCATCCAGAGCGGCAATATAGCCGCGCAGGGATAGCACCTCCTGGCGGAGACGATCGTTCTCTTCCTGAAGACGAGCATTTTCCGTCTGCAAGAAACGCAGGGTCTGAGCTGTAACCGATTCCGTCGCCATCTTTGCTCCACCTCAATTCAGGTGACGTGCCCTCAATTCCACAAGAACCTGCTCCAAGTCCTGGGGAAGCGGCGCTGTCAGTTCGATGTAGCTACCACTTCCCGGCAGGCGAAAGCCAAGGGTCTGGGCATGTAGAAATTGGCGCCTCAGCCCCAGAGAACTCCTACGAAAGCCGTAGACCGGATCACCTACCAGAGGATGCCCCAGGGAGGAGAAGTGAACACGGACCTGGTGAGTACGGCCGGTCTCGGGAAGCACCTGAACCAAAGTGAATTCCCCAAGGTACTCCAGGACCACGTACTCTGTCCTGGCCTCCCTGCCACCCCGTATCACCACGGCCATCCTCCTGCGCTGCCTGGGATGGCGCCCGATGGGAGCCTCTACTATCCCCCTCTCCGGTTCAAGGCGCCCTTCGAGAAGGGCAAGGTAGACCTTCTTCACTTCCCTGCTTTTGAACTGTCGTTGAAGGTCTCTCTGGGCCGCCTCATTTTTGGCCACAATGATGAGCCCCGATGTGTCCTTGTCTAAGCGGTGAATGATGCCAGGTCGGTCCCCCACCAACTGGGCCAGTTCGGGACAGTGAGCCAACAGCGCGTTCAGAAGGGTACCCCGGCCATGGCCGCGCCCAGGATGCACGACCACGCCGGCCGGCTTATTCACTACAATGAGGTCCCCATCCTCATATGCTATGTCCAGCGGGATCGGCTCAGGCTCAAGCGGGACTTCCTCCGAGGGTGGGAGCTGGACCGTAATCTGATCTCCCTCCCCCAGCCGGTAGCTAGGTTTGACCGACAAGCCATTGACCTTCACCAGGTCCTGATCAATTAGTCGCTGTACAGCAGCCCGTGATAGATCAGGCAGAAGGTCAGCCACATACCTGTCAATCCGCTGACCAGGAGCTTCTGCCACCAATTTGACAACCCGTTCCATAGGGTACTCCAGGACCGCACCAGAATAGGCATCGCCACTTCCGCAGCCTCCCCAAAAAGGAACACCGAGGCCCTTCGGTCTCGGTGTGAATCGAATCATCTCAAGGCAGCCTAGCCACCTCTCACAATCCCCAACCCTAATCCCTAATAGCCTCTACCGGTTGACTGCTCTGCACCCGGCAAACCTTCCTGGGTCTCCCCCTCCGTAGTCAACGGAGCCTCTTCCTCCACGCCCTTGTCCTGGAGAATGAGGTAAGCCAGGATAGCTACCCCAATAACGATAGCTGCATCGGCCAGATTGAAGATTGGCCACACCTTGAAATCAACGAAGTCAATCACGTACCCGTAGCGAAGCCGATCGGTCAAGTTGCCCAGAGCGCCACCCAGTTGCAGGCCGAGGCTGAGCCTCACCAGCCATTGACCCTTGGGCAGGTATCTATAGTAGACGATAATGGCTACCGCTACGACGATGGCGATAACCGTGAAGACAAGGCCCGCGCCCGGAAACAGCCCAAAGGCCGCTCCACTATTGGTCACATGAGTCAAGCTCACAAAGGACCGTAGGAGGGGAACAGGGTTCCAGGGATGCCCAACAGACAAGTACTTCAAAACCAGGTACTTGCTGAGCTGATCAAGGGCGTATACGACGATGGCTAACCCCGGCAGGATAACGCCATACCACCTTTTGTCAGACAACGGCACATCCACACTCAAGAGCAAGATCTGCCACCCGCCATTTAGCTTCCGGCGGCAAAACCTTTAGCCTCGCGGTGCTGTTCACAGGAAAGGCAAAGGGCTGCGTAGGGCAGGGCCTCCAGGCGAGCCGCCCCTATTGCTTCCTGACACTGGTCGCAAATGCCATAGGAACCCACCTCCAACTTGTGCAGGGCATGTTCTACCTGCTGCAGAACCCGTTCCAGATTCTGGCGCAAGGCTGCGGTCTTGGTCTGCTCGAAGACCTCTGAGGCATCATCGGCCATGTGGTTCCCATAGCCAGGGCGATCCACCTCGACCACCGCCCCCTCACTCTGTTCCAGCCCGTAGATCAAGCGGTAACGTTCCTCTTCGAGACGTCTCCGAATTTCGGCTTCATCGCCTTCCATAGCTACACCTCCTTCCCCTCCGCTCCTTTGTACTCGGGCAATAATAACTTTCCCACTCTTGATCTCGTTGCGGAGGCAAAGTCGGGACGTAATGGGAAGATTACTTCTGCACGAGTGCTTTGCGGGTTAATCCATTCTACCCCATTCCCCGTACTTTGTCCAATGCCTGGGTCGAGCGGATAGCGCAGCGATTCCTCTAGCTCCTGACAACCCCCAGAGTAACCCTGTGGTCCTCAATGTCCATCGTCCGAGTGAAACAACCCTCAGGAGGCGATCCCTCCACCAGAGACCGGGACAGGGTCTCCTGCTTGATGTAGTCACTGTGCTCGACCATCACCTGGCCCAGGGCCGGGTCGCCTTCATAGTAGGTCACTATCGTGTCCTCGACGCGGAAATCGGCCTCCTTGCGCAAAGTCTGGATACGACGGACCAGCTCACGGGCCAGACCCTCGCTGCGCAGGGTCGGGGTGAGAGTGGTGGTGATGGCCACCAGGTAACCGCCCTCCTCAGCCACAGCGTATCCTTCCTTAGCCACCAAACCCACTTCTACTTCCTCAGGTGTTAGGGATATCACCTGCCCCTCCACCGTCAACTCGACCGGCTGGCCGGCCCGAAGATGTCGTCCCACCTCGTTGGCCTCCATCCCGGCCAACGCCTCCCGCACCTTGGGGAACAGCTCCCCATATTTGGGTCCCAACAGGCTCGACACCGGGTTAAGGGTGTAGTCAACCAGGTCCAGTTCGTCCTCCACGAAGGCCAACTCCTTGACGTTCAACTCCTCTGTAACCTGATCGCCCAGGGTCTCCAGGCTTCGACGTTCTTCAGGATCGCGTGTCTTGATCAGGGCCTGGGCCAGGGGCTGTCGTACTTTGAGGCCAGCACGGTTGCGAGCGGCGTGGCCCAGGCTGACCAGGCGCATCATCAACTTGGTGTCAGCCATGAGCTTTTCGTCAATCAGAGATTCATCGGCCAGCGGGAAATCAGCCAGGTGCACGCTCTGGGGGACATCCCCATCCACCGAGAGGACCAGGTTGCGGTATATCTCCTCAGCCACAAAGGGGGTGAAGGGGGCCAAGAGCTTGGCCAGGGTCACCAGGCATTCGTAGAGGGTGAGGTAAGCGGCCAATTTGTCCGCGTCCTCCTCAGCCTTCCAGAAGCGGCGTCGGCTACGACGTACGTACCAGTTGGATAGCTTGTCAACAAACTCCTGGATGGCCCGAGCCGCGGAGGTGGGATCGTAGGCCGCCAGCCTGTCATCAACCCTCTTGACCAGGGAGTGTAACTCGGCCAGTACCCAGCGGTCCAGGAGTTGAAATTCGGCCAGCCGACCGCGTCCTTCCCGATCCTGGGATTCTTTCAGCAGTTGGCTGGCGGAACTATCCCCGCCCTCCTTCTTCCAGTCCTCAAAATCCAGATTGGCGTAGGTGACGAAGAATGAATAGGTATTCCAAAGGGTGAGGAGCAACTTGCGGACCACCTCCCCCACCAACTCCACGGAGAAGCGGCGCTCATGCCACGGTGGAGAAGCAGTGTACAGGTACCAACGCAAAGCATCGGCACCGTGAAGGCGGAGCACATCCCATGGGTCCACCACGTTCCCCAGTGACTTGCTCATCTTACGCCCCTCACCATCGAGGACCAGCCCCAGAGAGATAACGTGCAGGAAGCAGGGTTCGTTGAAGAGCAAGGTTGATATGGCGTGCAGGCTATAGAACCAACCCCTGGTCTGATCCACAGCTTCGCAGATAAAGTCGGCTGGGTACTGCTCCTGGAACAGCGCCTGGTTTTCAAAGGGGTAGTGCCACTGAGCTACGAACATCGCTCCAGAATCGAACCAGGCATCAATGACCTCCGGCACGCGGTGCATCTCAGCCTCACATTCCTCACATCTGAATGTTATGCCGTCTACGTAGGGCCGGTGCAGGTCCAGGTCAGGCAAAGAACGGCCAGCCCTCTCCTGCAACTGACCGATGCTGCCCACACATTCCTTCCGGCCACAGTCGTCACATTCCCACACCGGTAGCGGGGTGCCCCAGTAACGTTCTCGGCCCAGGGTCCAATCCACGTTGTTCTCCAACCAATTCCCGAAGCGGCCATCACGGATATACTCCGGATACCACTCGATCTTCTGGTTGTTGGCCAAGAGTTCCTCTTTGAGTCGGGTGGTCTCGATGAACCAGGTAGTCTTGGCGTAGTACAGGAGGGGGGTGTGGCAGCGCCAGCAGAAGGGATAGGTATGTTTGTAGCGGCCGGCGCGGTAGAGGAGCCCCCGCTCCTCCAGATCCTGGGTAATGAGCGGATCTGCTTCCTTGACAAAGAGACCGCGCCAGGAGGTGACAGCGTCAATAAAGCGGCCCGCCAGGTCAACGGTGCGCAGGATAGGGAGGTCGTGCTCTTTGCCCATCTCCAGGTCTTCAGCGCCAAAGGCCGGAGCGATATGGACAATGCCCGTTCCCTCCTCGGTGGTGACGAAATCGGCCGCTACCACATAACAGTAGTCCTCCGGCACTGGCAGGAAAGTGAAAAGGGGCTGGTAGTGCTTCCCTACCAAATCCTTGGCCTTCATCTTCTTGACCACCCGGTACTCCCCGCTCAGGACCTGAGGCAAGAGGTCAGCGGCCAGGATCAGGTTTTCCTTTTCCCCGTTAGTCCCCTCCACCTCAGCCACGGCATACTCAACCTGGGGATGAACAGCCAGAGCCGCGTTGCCGGGCAGAGTCCACGGTGTGGTTGTCCAGGAGAGGAAATAGGTGCCTGGTTCATCCCGCACCGGGAATTTGACGTAGACCGAGGGGTCATCAGCCTGGGCGTAACCCATCGAGACCTCATGGTCAGAGAGAGGGGTGCCACAGCGCGGACAATAGGGCACCACCTTGTACCCCTGGTAGAGCAGGTTGCGGTCCCACAACTGCCTCAGTATCCACCACACCGACTCTATGTACTCGTTGGTAAGGGTGACGTAGGGGTCATCCATGTCAATCCAGAAACCGATGCGGTCCGACAGCCGGCGCCATTCCTTGACGTAGCGAAAGACGCTCTCCTGACACTTCTGATTGAATTCGGCTACACCGTACTCCTCAATGGCCTGCTTGCCGGAAAAACCAAGCTCCTTCTCCACCTCTATCTCCACCGGCAGGCCGTGGCAGTCCCATCCTCCTTTGCGCAGCACGTACTTGCCTTTCATGGTCTGGTAGCGCGGGATGATATCTTTATAAATACGGGTCAGGACATGGCCCACATGGGGCAGGCCGTTGGCCGTAGGCGGCCCCTCATAGAATACGTAGCGAGGATCGTCCTTCCTGTTCTCCAGGCTCTTCTGGTAGATCTGGTTCTCCTGCCAGAAACGGAGGACTTCCTCCTCCATCTCGACCAGATTGACTTTGCTATCAACCTCTTTGAACATGATATTCCCTCCGGCACGATTCAAGGGCACGGGTCACTCCTCCAGGGCAATCCTCAGGCGCTTGTTGATGCGCCCCTTGCTCTTGTAGTTGGTGATGCGGATGGGACCAACCTCAGAGGTATTGGCCACGTGGGTGCCGCCATCGGCCTGTAGGTCCAGCCCGACAATCTCCACGGTCCGAACTTCACGGATGCTCTCCGGTAGCAGGTTGATCTTGGTACGGATGAGATCGGGGATCTGAAAGGCCTCTTCGCGGGGAAGGATGGCCACCCTCACTTCCCGCGCCGCTTTGACCTCCCGGTTGATCTTCTCCTCAATCTCCTTCACCAACTCCTTTTGCATCCTCTCGAACTCAAAGTCCATCCTGGCCTGCAAAGGCTCCATGTTGCCCCCTGTGACCGAAGCTCCGTAGTCGCGCCAGATCACCCCGCACAGGATGTGCAGGGCGGTGTGAATGCGCATTAACTTGTAGCGGTGGTCCCAATCCAGATGCCCGATAACTTTGGCCCCTACAGCCGGCAGGTCGCCGTCAATGAAGTGCAACACGTCGTCCCCCCGCTTGCGGGTCCTGGTGACCGGTAGCACGGTAGAGCCGACGGTCAACGTGCCCGTATCACAAGGCTGGCCGCCTCCACCAGGATAGAAAGCGGTGCGGTCGAGGATGACGGCCCCATCCTCCTCCGAGACGGCAGTGACCACGGCCTCAAACTCCTTGAGATAGCTATCCATCTGATAGAGATGTTCGGTCATCATTCCCCCTCTGACTTGAATGTCACTCCACTAGCGAGCCATAAACAAAAAGCTCTCGTCCAAGGACGAGAGCCTGCTACTCCCGCGGTACCACCCTGATTGGCGTTGCCGCCCACTTTGCGAGGTACGTCATTATACCCCCGCCGCTGATAACGGACGGCGAGCCCGGCCAAGTCTACTCGGTGGTCGGGTGGTCCTCAGTCTGATGGTCCGACTTGTTGACCCCGGACTATCCGACTAAGGACCATTCGACTACCTTTCGGTTGGCGGCTCGGGAAGGATTTTCACCAGGATCATCGCACCCGGCTCTCACCTGACCCGGGCTCTCTGGGTACTCGTGCAACAATAACTTCCCGCTTTTACCCCCCTTTGCCAAGCAAAGTCAGGACGCAACGGGGACATTATTTTCCGCACGAGTGCTGAGCGACTACTCCTGGTTACTCGTTTCCGTCAAAGCCTTTGTCCCCCACTTTTTGATAGTATGCCACAAAAACAGCTTTTTGTCAACTATCTGGAGGCAGTTGTGATTCATAGAGCCAGAGCAAGTTGTCCCGGTGAAGCCGCTTCGCTATCCCGTCCAGGGCGATGGGAGAGACACCACACTCCTCAATGTCGATCCTCCCGAGATCAGCTTTGGTCCCCCCTGTCTCCAACACCCTCTTAACCCGATCTTGAATGATCTTCAGATAGGCGACACTCCGGGCAATCGTGTGCCGGATCTCACCTCGCAACAGAACGTCCCCGTGACCTTGCACTATGTTCTCCAGAGGCATCTCCCGGATAGCTTGCAGGGAGGTGATAAACTCCCCCCCATCCCCCCACACGATGTACGGTATGGGCATGACTGCATCTCCGGCAAAGAGTACCTTGTCGTTTTTGACCAGAGCCACGGCCAGATCGGGGGTATGGCCTGGCAAATGCCGCAACTCAACCACCTTCCCTCCCAGATGGAGGGACATTTCGTGGTCGAAGGTGATCTCCGGGATACGCAGTTCGACTTCGGCCAGTTCGGGGGTCTCCCGTTTGGCGGCGGTGAGGCTCTCCTGACCCCACTTGAGTAGAGCCTCACGACAGAGCTGGTGGGCCACGACCTCCGCTTCCTCAAAGAAGCAGTTGCCATGGGTATGATCGCCGTGGCGATGGGTATTGACCACGTATCGAATCCTCTGACCCTGGCTCAGGGCCAGAATAGCCTGGCGCATCTGCTTCGTCTCTTCCGGGAAAGGGAGGGTATCTATAACGATTACACCGGCAGGGGTAAAGACGGCCCCGGCATTGACCTGGGCGTAGATATCGCTGGTAAAAACGCAGATGTCCTCCGAAACTTTTTCCTGCTTCATACCCCATTCCTGATCACGGGCAATGGCGAGATGACTGGACCATAGAGCCCATCACTGTTAAAGAGCATAACACAAAGGAAAGGTGATGTCAAGGGTTTTTTGTTGAGTTGAGGGTTCCAAGGGTAAGTCCTCGCCATCCCAACCGGGGGAGGTCGCCGTAGAGGAAGCACACCGGGAATGAGAAAAGCCAGCGAGCCCTCTGGACCCGCTGGCTTCAAATTATGCCGCCCCGCTATGCCGTGCGCTACTAAGGTTTTGAACCTGCTAACGCAGGTGGGTGCCTACCGCCGGTTTTGCCCTCTTCCATATAGGTTTGGACAGCCCCAAGCTGAGATCGGCTCCCTATAAATAAGTGTTGGCTCAAACCTCAAATTCGCGTCACGGACACAGCAGGGTGCCACAAATACATATTACCACAAAATCGGTGCAAGTCAAATCGGGGTACTGAAGGATGGCATGGCGCAAAATAGGGATTGGATGGAAACCTCCACCTACTCGATGCCGGCAACAACACAAGATATAGTGCTATCCACGCCTTGTGACACAACATGTAGACCCTACCAACCTGGTCAGTCGGTTCTGTCCTCAAAACCTGAGATTCCCCCTCACTCAAACCATCAGGAAAGGGTCAAGAGCAAAAGACGCGATTTTTAAGGTTCTGGCAGCGATAAAGAGTTTAGACTTGTATCGAATCTTAGGAGGCGTCACTTTCTATCAGACGCAGATGCAGTTCTTCCAATTGTTCGGGCGAGACCGAAGAAGGTGAGCGAGACATCAGATCCATAGCCGCCTGAGTCTTGGGAAAGGCTATCACCTCACGGATGTTATGTTCCCCGGCCAGGAGCATCACCAAACGGTCAATACCGGGCGCGATGCCGCCGTGTGGAGGAGCACCATATTCGAAAGCCTCCAGCATATGACCAAATTGAGTGCGGACCTCCTCCAGGGAAAGACCGATGATCTGAAAGATCAACTCCTGAACCTCTCGGCGGTGAATCCTGATGCTCCCACCGCCGAGCTCAAAGCCGTTGCCCACCAGGTCGTACGACTTGGCCCGCACCCGGCCGGGATCGGTTTTCAGCAGTGGCAGGTCCTCGTCAAAGGGGGCCGTGAAGAGATGGTGAACCGGGTCCCACCGCCCTTCCTCCTCGTTCCATTCAACCAGAGGCTGCTCCAGCACCCAGGCAAAGGCCAGAACGTTGTCGTCCAGAAAGCCCAGGCGCGATCCGATTTCGACACGCAGCCGGCCCAGGGCCTCCGCTACAACCTTCGGCTGCCCGGCCACAATCAAAACCAGGTCCCCCCCTTCCGCCTCCGTTCGTTCGACTATCCCTTCCAGTTCCTCCGCAGAGAGGTGCTTGCTTAGAGGTGACTTCAGCCCTTCCTTAAGCAAAGCCAGCCAGGTCAATCCTTGGGCGCCGTGAACTTTGACGAACTCCTCCAGCTCAGTCAACTGGCGTCGAGTGTAGGTCGCGCACCCCGGAGCGCGAAGTCCCTTCACCTGACCCCCTGCCGCCAGGGTGGAACTGAAAACCTTGAATTGGCTGGCGGCCACCAGGTCGGAAAGGTCAACCAGAGGCAGGCCAAAGCGAAGGTCGGGCCTATCGGTGCCATACTTCTCCAAGGCCTCCTGGTAGGTGAAACGTGGAAAGGGTTTGAAGAGGATGCGTTTGTCGCTGATGCTTTCCGTCAGGCTGATGAACAGCTCCTCGGTCAGGTTGAGTATGTCCTCGCGCTCCACGAAGGACATCTCCAGGTCCAACTGGGTGAACTCAGGCTGCCGGTCGGCCCGCAGGTCCTCGTCGCGGAAGCAGCGCGCGATCTGATAGTACTTGTCGAATCCGGCCACCATCAGCAGTTGTTTCAGTTGTTGAGGAGATTGGGGCAGGGCGTAGAACTTGCCCCGGTGGACACGACTGGGCACCAGATAATCGCGCGCTCCCTCAGGGGTGCTCTTAGTGAGGATCGGGGTCTCGATCTCTATGAAGCCACGTTCGTCCAGAAAATGGCGAATGAACTTCACCGTTCGATGACGCAGGACCATATTGCGCTGCATACGCTCCCGCCGCAGGTCGAGGTAACGATAGCGCAGGCGCAGAGCTTCATCCACCGAGCCCTCCTCGCTGATGTAGAAGGGTGGGGTCTTGGCCTCGTTGAGAACCTGGACCTCCTCAACCGCCACCTCGATCTCGCCCGTAGCCATGTTGGGGTTCTCCAACCCTGATGGACGTTTGCGCACGCTACCCTTTACCTGCAGGACATACTCACCCCGCACCTGGGTGGCCAGAGCATGAGCCTGGGGTGAAATCTCGGGACTGAAGACCACCTGCGTCACCCCCTCATGGTCCCGCAGGTCAATGAAGACAAGGCCGCCGTGGTCACGGCGGCGATTGACCCAACCGGCCAGGGTCACCTTCTGCCCGGCGTGTTCCTCTCGCAACTGGCCACAACTATGGCTCCTCAGCATAGTTCTTCTCCAAAAGCACTCGTGCAGAAATAATATGAGCGTGGCCAAAACTTGTGGGAGTCGAGGCTTTCCCTGGCACCTGTGCGCCAGGACAGGTGAGCCGGTTTTATCCGCCTGAAGGCTCCACTCCTCCACAGATTTTAGCCAGACTCAAATAATATCCGCTATTGCGTCCTGGCTTTGTCCTTACAAATGGGATCAAAAGCGGAAAGTTATTATTGCACGAGTACAAAGTAGACACCGTTATTATACTACCCGCTCCACAAAAAAACAAGCAGCTAAGCGCCGAAAAGTGTTCGTAGTGGCGGCTTCAGCCGCTTCAGAGCGACTAATGTCGCCACTACCAGCAATTTTTCGGTTCGGTCAGCCGACCATCCCTCATGAACACCATC
The DNA here is from genome assembly GCA_046760185.1 of Anaerolineae bacterium. Lineage (GTDB taxonomy): Bacteria > Chloroflexota > Anaerolineae > JBHIDP01 > JBHIDP01 > JBHIDP01. The sequence goes on along the minus strand of JBHIDP010000028.1, from coordinate 6,484 downwards.
CGTCTGGCAGCATAGGTCAGAGGTTCCTCGTGGGTAACCAGTACGATGGTCTTGCCCCTCTGGTTAAGTTCTCCCAGCAGGGCGAGGATACGTTTTCCGGTTTCGGCATCCAAATTGCCGGTTGGCTCGTCGGCCAGGATCAGAGGGGGATCGTTGGCCAGAGCGCGGGCGATGGCCACCCGCTGCTGTTCGCCACCAGATAGTTCCGCTGGCAGATGGTGGGCCCGGTCAGCCAGACCGACCAGGGCCAGATTGGCCATGCCCCGTTCCTCTCTTCTTCCTTTGAAAGTGCCCCGTAGCTCCATGGGGAGAATGACGTTCTCCAGGGCGGTCAAGGTCGGTAGCAACTGGAAGAACTGGAAGACGATGCCCACCTTCTCGCCCCGCCATCTGGCCAGCGAGTTCTCATCCATGTCACTGATCACCAGGCTATCAACCACCACGGTGCCTCGGCTAGGCTTATCAATGCCGCTAATGATGTTCAGCAGTGTAGATTTGCCACTCCCCGAGGGACCGACCACAGCCAGGAACTCCCCCCGTTCGACACTGAGGTTGACATCACGCAGGGCCGGGATGACAGCCCGTCCCATCCTGTAGACCTTACTGACACGATCCAGCTTGATCAAATAGCTATTCACCATAGGCACTCGAAACTGAAACCCTCCCGCAGGTTCAAATTCGCTGGCTGAACAAACATCGCCACAACCTGCGGGAGGGTAGACGGCTGTGACACCCCCCCCGGTAGTAGGGCAGGTTCGCGGCGGATAAGCAAGATCACTAGCAGCACTAGGGGTTCACTTCGATTCCAGCAATCTGACCAGGTAGTATTCAAGCCTCTCCTCAGTCATGGCCCCTATGTGCTTGTAGACGATGACCCCCTCACCATCTATGAAAAAGCTGACGGGAATGGCCCGCGCCCGGTAGAGACTGGCTACCCGACCATCGTTGTCCAGCAGGATGGTAAAGGTCAAGCCTAGATCCTGGGCAAAACGTTCCACTGCCTCTGGCGCTTCCCCGATGTCCACGGCCAGCACAACCAGACCCTTCTCCTTGTATTTCTCGTAGGCAGCCTGGATGATCGGCATCTCGATGCGGCAGGGAGGACACCAGGTAGCCCAGAAATTGACCAGTACCGGCCGGCCCCTGAAATGGCCGAGGGATACATCCCGTCCATTTAAATCGGTCAGGGTGAAATCGGGAGCCAGCTCTCCTACCTCAGCGGAACGGCTGGGAGGGGTGGATAGCTCCTGATCCAATTCGATCTCAGCTCCAGCCCGCAACTCCGAGAGCCAACTGTCCAGGCGTTTCTGCCGCTCCCGTGGGGACACCCCTCGCAACACCACCTCCTCGACGAAGCGGTCATTGATTAAAGTCCGCTCAAAATGGCGGTAGAGGTCATCGCGTTCCAGGCCAGCCCTGGCCACTTCCGCTTCCAACTCCTCTACGGAGAAGAGGCGCCTGACCGCAAAATCTGCAATCTTTGCTTCCACCTCCTCAGCAGTTGCAGTCAGGCCAGCCTCTACAGCCTCCTGCCAGATCAGCTTGTCGGTAACCATCTGATCCAGCACCTTATCCTCGTCCAGGTCGGCCAACTCAGAGCCGGTGGTCAGAAAATAGAAGATCCTGTTGAGGGCAACCTCCTTCTCCAGGTCAGCCTGGCTTATCTCTCGACCGTTGACTACAGCCAGCGCCTGGCCATCTTCCTCACCCTCTTCCCCCGGCATGGCGGACAACAACGCACAGCCCAGCAGCCCCATGATGAGCAAGGGGATAATTGTGGCCGCCACCAACCGCTTGAGGCCAAAAGCAGGCTTGCGCCCTTCGGGCTGAGCCCTTCGGCTTCGCCCTTCGTCCCGCTCAGGGCGGGGCTCAGGACGAAGCCTGCACTCCCGATTCCAAATTCGTGTCATAGACACCTACTGCTTTCTGGTGTATAATCTGACCTGAGGCCACCGATGAATGATTCAAACCAGTATGTGATTCACCTGCCCATTTTCGAAGGGCCGCTGGACCTGCTCCTGCACCTCATAGAACAAGAGGAACTGGACATCACCAGGGTCTCCCTGGCCCAGGTAACCGATCAGTACCTGGCTTACCTCAGCCGCCTGGAGGAGCTCAACCCGGCCAACCTGGCCGATTTCCTGATGGTGGCGGCCAAACTACTCTTGATCAAATCCAGAGTCCTCCTGCCCCAGCCCTCGGCTCTGGAAGAGACCGAGGAAGAGGGTGACCCGGGTGAAGAGCTGGTCCGGCAACTCTTAGAGTACAGGAAGTTCAAGGCCGTGGCCGGGACGCTACGACGATGGGAAGAGGAAGGACGCCGCGCTTATGCCCGCACCGCCCCACCGCCCCCGGGAAGGAGGACCATCAGCCTGGAAGGGGTCAGTCTGGACGACCTGGTGGAGGTGTTCCGCTCAGCCCTGCAGGCTCAACCGCTTCAGCCGGTGGATGAGGTAGTCAGCGCCATCGAGATTAGTGTCAATGACAAGATGGCCCAGATACAGGAACTGGTAGCTCAACACCACGAATTGAGTTTCCAGCACCTGTTGGCTGCCTCGGCCTCCCGTCTGGAGGTTATCGTCACCTTCCTGGCCATCCTGGAGCTGATCAAACAGTTGAAGGTCCTCGTCCACCAGGAACACCCCTTCGGTGAGATCTTCATCAGGGCCAGGGTTTCCACAACGGCCCGGAACAAGAACACGTTGTAGTTCAGGTGATTCCCCCGTAGGCCCTCTCCACCGTTTCCACCAGCCTGTCCCAACTGAACTCCTCAAGCACCCTTCGCCGTGCCGCCCGACTGAGAGCCTCCCTCTGCTCCCTGTCCTGCAACAACCCCAGCACGGCCCCGGCCAAAGCGGCTGTGTGGCCCGGCTCAATCAGAAGTCCCGAGCAGCCATGCTCGATGTACTGACCGTTCTGACCCACCTCCTCGGCCACGATAGGGAGACCGGCGGCCATCAGGTCAATCAACTTGACAGCGCATTTGGTGCGGTTGATGAGGGTGTCGTCGTAGGGATAGATGGCCACGTCAGCCGCGGCGAAGTAGTGTGGCAACTGCCGGGGCTCCACCCAGCCAGCACAGATTACCTTGTCGGCCAGGCCCCTCTCTGCGGCCAGGGCTGTCAGTTGTCGTCCCTCACCGAAAAGCCCCTGACCCACCACCAGCAGTCGCGCCGTGGGCAGTTTGTCCAACACGTCAGCCAGAAACTCTATGACCCGTTCCACCCTGAACTCGAAGAAGCGGGTGTAGAGGAGGATGACCGGCCGATCCACCAGACCAAACTGGGCACGGACCCTTTGCCCCCCCTGGGTAGTCAGGTCTGAACTCGAAGGAAGAGCTCTGGGCCCAGGATGGTTACCCTGTGACCCCTGATCAGCGGCAACCAATCCCAGGCCATTAGGCACATAGAAAACGCGATCTCTTGGAACACCGAGACTCCAGACGATGGTCTCAAGAGCCTTGCTGGCCACGGTCAAAGCCTGACAGTGGGTCAGCCCCCACCGTTCCTGAAAAGCGAAGAGACGCTTTTGCAGCCAGGTGTAGTTCTCGATCTCATTCCACCCACCCGCCCCTTCCCAATCGTCGCTGTCCACGACCAGACGGACCTTCGCCAGCCCCAGCTTGCCCAGAAACCACAGGGCCATAGCCGCTAGGCCAGCGTAGGCCTTAGGCTTGAAGCAATGGACAACGTCGGGCCTTCCTCGCCAGGCCCGCCGCACCAGGCGCGCGGTGATGACCAGGTGTTGAAGGAGCGGGATCGGTGGTGGCAAGGGGATGTTCACCACCTCCACCCCATCCTCCTCCCACTCCCGACCCGAATCCTCAGGCCAGCTCCAGGGGGGCATGATCAAAGTCACCTGATGGCCGCGAGCCACAAGCGCTTTGGCCATAGGTAAGGCCCGTACACTCATAGTCCCTTTGGGCCGTAAACCAAAGGGCCCGATCATGGCAATTCGCATCAAGGCTATTATAGTTCAGAAAAAGAGGTGGGGCAAGAGCCTTTCGGCCCTTGCCCCAGCCGAGGTTGGTGCTTTCGTCACTCGGGATCGGACTCTCATTCCACGGTGACACTTTTGGCCAGGTTACGGGGTTGATCAACGTCGCACCCCCGCTGCACGGCTGTGTAGTAGGCGAAGAGCTGCAAAGGAACGACGGCCACCACCGGTGTCAGAAGTGGCGACACTGGCGGTAGATAGATGACGTGATCGGCCTTCCCCGCTATGGCCTCATCTCCCTCGCTAGCCACGGCTATGACCTGGCCGTTACGGGCCTTGACCTGTTCTATCTGACTGACCATCTTGTCGTAGACGTGGTCCTTGACGGCGATGGCCACCACCGGCATCCCTTCATCAATGAGGGCGATGGGCCCGTGCTTCATCTCGCCGGCCGGATACCCTTCGGCGTGAATGTAACTGATCTCCTTCAGCTTCAGGGCCCCTTCCAGGGCGATGGGGAAGTTGATCCCCCGCCCCAGGTAGAGGAAATTCTCCCAATGGCAGTAGAAGCGGGCCAGGCGCTCATACTCACTGGCGCGGTCCAACACCCGCCCCACCAGGTCAGGCAACCCGGCCAGATCGTCGAGCAGCTCCTTCACCCGACCCGCGTCGAGGACCCCTCTGGCCTGCCCCAGATAGAGGGCCAGCAGGTACTGATCCACCAGCGAGGCGGTGAAGGCCTTGGTGGAAGCCACACCGATCTCCGGCCCGGCCTGCATGTAGATGACCCCGTCCGCCACCCGTGCCGCCTGGCTGCCCATGACGTTGACGATGGAGATGAGCCTGGCCCCCTTGCCCTGCGCCTCCTCCATGGCCGCCAGGGTGTCCACTGTTTCCCCCGACTGGCTGATGGCCAAAACGAGGGTTCGCTCATCCAACAAGGGGTCTCGGTAGCGAAACTCCGAGCCATAGTCCACCTCAACGGGGATCCTGGCCAGGGCCTCGATGATGAACTTCCCCACCAGGCCAGCGTAGGCCGAGGTGCCACAGGCCACGATGGCCATCTTCTCCACCCGGCGCGCTTCCTCTGGCGAGAGGTTGAGATCTTTTAAGAGCACCTGGCCAGCCCCGAAATCCACCCGGCCGCGGATGGTGTCGGTGATGGAACGGGCCTGCTCGAAAATCTCCTTCTGCATGAAATGCCTGTACTCCCCCTTGGCTGCTGCAATCGGGTCCCAGGGGACGGTTTGCACCTCCTTTTCGACCGGTTGGCCGTCGAGCGTTGTAAAGCGCGCCCCCTCTCTGGTGACAATAGCCACCTGGCGGCTCTCCAGGAAGATCATCTGCCGGGTATGCTCCAGGATGGCCGGTATGTCGGAGGCCACAAACATCTCCCCCTCACCGAGGCCAACGGTCACGCCGCCCGCGTTCCCCAGCCGGGCCGCGATCAGTTTATCCGGCTCGCGGCTGCTCATGACCACAATACCGTGGGCGCCCTGGATACAGCGTAGCGTCCGACGTACCGCTCCCTCCAGGTTCTCCCCCTCATCCAGATGCTTCTCCACCAGGTGAACGATGACCTCGGTGTCAGTCTCAGACTTGAAATGGTGTCCTGCGGCCTGGAGCTCCTGGCGCAAAGGGAGGAAATTCTCCACAATGCCGTTGTGGATGACCACCACCTGGCCCCAACAGTCGGTATGGGGGTGGGCGTTCATCTGACACGGCCGGCCGTGGGTAGCCCAGCGGGTATGACCGATCCCAATCTGTCCATCCACCGGATCCTGGGCCACCATCCGTTCCAGATTGGCCAGCTTGCCCACGTCACGTCGAATCTTGATGCTCCCTTCCTGGATGACGGCCAACCCGGCCGAGTCATAGCCCCGATACTCCAGACGCCGTAGCCCCTCCATCACAATGGGGGTCGCCTCTCGGGGACCAACATATCCAACAATGCCACACATCGTATTCCTCCATCTGACATCAATCCACAAGGAGGACCCTTCCTCACCTGTGGGAAGAAACAAACGGTGCACCAACCGTCGGCACGGGGAGGAAAGCGAAGGCGAGAGAGGGTGAAAATGAGGGGGCAGTTGCAGACGGCGGGCTTTGCCCGGCCACGTCGCCTTTCTCGACAGAGTCCTGGGACCCAGGTCCAATGGGGAAGGAACAACGTGTTTCCAAAAGGGGGCCCTCCCTGGAGCCAACGGCTTGGAGCAGAGTTATGCAAAGGCCACTGCGCGGTCTCTTTTGTCCCACCAGTCACCTGATGGTTTTGTAGGAGCGCATCATCTCGGGAGGGGAAGATGAGGGGCGTGGCCGACGCGCACTCTCGCCCGCTTGAGCAACGTCACTGTCATGTTTGCCCTCGCAGATGAGAGCGCCGTCACAACCCCTGGAGGCTTCCGCTGATCTCTCGATTTTCCTACACACGAAAGGCACGAAATCTTTCGTGGTCGTTAGCCCCGCCTCGCGACGGGGAACCTCCTCCTCGTCAACTGGAAGTTAGTCGGTTAGTCAGATGGTCAGGTAGTCCTTGGTCAGATGGTCC
>JBHIDP010000027.1:0-20775 GCA_046760185.1 Anaerolineae bacterium | reverse complement strand
TTGTAGCAGGCGGGTTGGGCTACTTCCTCTGGCCACGGCCGGCCGGGAGACCGGTCGTTCTGATCCGCTCGCCCGGCTACGGCGAACAAATCGAAGTAGATGAGCGCGTAACTCTCCACGCCATCGCCCGCGACGAGCGCAAAGTGACGCGCGTCGAACTGTGGGTGGACGGCGAGTTGCAGCAAGCCCAGAGCAGCGCGCTGGCTGAGGGCGTCTCGCCGCTCCCGTTAGTGGCCTACTGGCAGCCGCTCTCCCCCGGAACGCACACGCTGATCGTGCGCGCCTTCAACGCCGAGGGCGGCCGCGCGCACGCTTCCATCAACGTGGAGGCCATCGAAAGAGCCGACCGGGACGGCGACGGCGTGGCTGACGAGGCCGACGCCTGTCCGGACGAGCCGGGATCGGCGTTCGACGGCTGCACTGACCGGGATGGCGATGGCGTGGCCGACGCCGCGGACGCCTGCGCCGACCAGGCCGGCCTCCCCACCGGCAGCGGCTGCCCGACGCCTGGCGAGGGAGATCGCGACGGCGACGGCGTGCCCGATGAGGATGACGCCAGCCCCGACGAACCCGGCCCGCCGATAGCCGCCGGCAGCCCGGACGCCGACCTGGATGGCGTCGGCGACGCCGAGGACGCCTGCCCGACCGAAGCGGGCTGGCCGCACCATGCCGGCTGCCCCACGCCCGGCGACAGCGACGGCGACGGCGTGCCCGATGCCGAGGATGCCTGCCCGGAGGAATGGGGCCTGCCCGAACACGGCGGCTGCTCCGACGACGACGGCGACGGCGTCCGCGATGTGGAAGACGCCTGCCTGAGCGAGCCCGGCCTGCCAGAGCACGCCGGCTGCCCGGACCGGGATAGCGACGGCGTCTCGGACGATGAAGACCTGCGCCCCGACGAACCCGGCCGCCCGGAGAGCGCCGGCGCGCCGGACACCGGCGCAGGCGACAGCGACGGCGACGGCGTTCCGGATGACGCCGACCTGGCCCCCGAGGAACCGGGCTTCCCCGAACACGGCGGCGCGCCGCCCCCCGGCGAGGGCGCGGACGCCGACGAGGACGGCATCCCCGACGCCGAAGAGCCGCCGGAGCGCGCAATCTTCAACATCATCCCGGGTTTCAGCCCGGGCGAGCTGCTGATACCGCGAGAACTGCGCGAAAAAGTGCGCGTGCCGGTGATGCTGGAACTGCTGGAATTTCGAACGAGTGAAGTCTACGATCAACTGGAATGCTACTTTTTCAGAGACCACCGTAGTGTGGAACTCTACGAGTTCCGAACGTCGGGAGAGCATGAATGGGAGCTTCTGTTCCTGGGTGTCGAGAACAGCATCACCTTTTTAGTGGATGAAGGTGAATGGCTGTCTTTTTCATTATTTTGTTACGGTTACCGCCCCTTCCTCGGACCCGAAGGGCGCTATGACCTGGGCCTTTATTTCCAATCGCTTAACTCTGCTTGGGAGGAGCTCTTTTACGGCGAGTATTCGGATCATTCAATAGAGGGAGATGAAGGCCACGACTTCCATATCCACTACCGCATTTGCCCCGGTTCGTGCGAAGAAGGCGCGCTCCCGCAACCGCACCACGTCACGCTGTGGCGTATCGTGGAGGACCGGTTATTGACCTGGATATGGGAGGGCGACCCAGAGAGCATTGACGGGTTCAAAGTGTACGTCAATGGCAATTACCTGTTCGCTGTGCCGAAAGAGGAGCGGCTGGCAGAGATGCGCCGGCGGCCAACCTGCAGCGAGGAATGGAACATTTACATGACGGCTTATGCCGGCGACGACCCCCTTCGCCCCGATCGGGAATCGCCGCCCAGCGATATCCTGGGATGGGGCGGCGAACCCTGTCTGAGAACCGTGCGCGTCGAATTCACCGCCCTGGCAACCGGCGACCTGGGAGACGACGAATACTATTACGACAACGTAGGGCCGATTTACGGCGAATTCTGGGTTGCTGCCAGAAGCGGCTACCAGGAACTCGATTTCAACGCTGTAGACTACCCGGACTGGTGGGGGCAGCGTATCCGAGGTTATCGCCTGGACCACGTTTCGAGCTACATGATCCAGGACATCTTCGATGAGGTCTGGGACTGGATTTTAGGGAGCTGGTCGAGTCCGTATTCTGTTCCACGTCAGAATTACGTCACCGTGCAGGCGTATAAGGATGACACGATTACCATCGGGGGGCGCATCATGGATGCAGATACCGGCGACAACCCCAACGACACGCTCTTCGACGAAAGTCTCGACGTGTTGATCTCCGATCTTATGGTTCCTGGCACCAACGTGATCGAGATGGTTGACGTGTATGGGGTTGTCCTGTACGTCGAAGTTGGGGTGATCGCGGACTATGCAACCGGCGACTAACCTGAGACGACCAGCCAACCTTCCGTCGTCAGCTGCGCGCGCCTGAGCGCCAACGAGTGATTGACACGCTGACATGGACGGACCGGACCATCCCTTCGAGAGCCCGCCACATCCTACAGCACACCCTGGTGCTCCAGTTCTGGGACCTGCAGCTCCTCCTTTGGTCCTCATGAGGAGATAGGCGAGTGAGTTACGCACCCTGACAAACGGAGGTGATGATGTGATCAGAGACAGCAAACTGGAGAGCGAGATCGTCATAGTCGTCGTGCTGCTTCTGCTGGCCAGCCTGTTGGCCTGTGAGCTCGGCAGGGCCAGGCCGACGGCGGAGGTCATCGTAGTTACGCCCACACCCGTGCCTGTGGCGCCCACCCCGCCACCGGAGGCACCCGCCCAGCCACTCCCAACTGGCAGGATCATCGTGGACAACGCCGACCCCGGCTTCACCATCGAAGCTGGAGATTGGGGGACGTGTGAGAATGGTGACTGCCAGGGCACCCCCTACGGTGCCGATTTCCGCTTTGCTGATCCGACTTGCATCTCTTGCCGGGCGCGGTTCGATTTCAGCGTTACAACCGCGGGCGAGTACGATGTCTGGACATGGTGGCCGTGGGGCGAGGATCGGGCTACAGACACTCCATTCACCATCGTGTACAGCGGCGGGCCAATGACGGTCAACGTGGACCAGCGAAACAATGGCGATGCCTGGTATTGGCTGGCAACACTCCCCTTCGAAGCCGAGGAGCCAGTCAGCATTGTGATCGAAGCGACCAGCACCGGCTATGCTAACGCCGATGCCGTCGCCCTGACACTGGCGGGGACTGGGTCGCCCGGAGAGTCAGTGGTCGAAGCGCCAGTCACCGAGGTGACCGGAGCGCCAACACCCATCTCTCCCCTGCCTGGGGGTGGCTTCCGCGTCATGTTCCTGCACCACTCCGTTGGCGCCAACCTGATCGAGCAGGGCGGCGTGCGTCAGCGTCTCACCGACCTGGGCTACGAGTTCTACGATCACGGCTACAACGAGGATGGGCTGGTCCTGGCCGACGGCACCTGGACCGGCCGCAACTTTGACGTCCCTGATGACAACACCGACCCGGACGGGTTCGCTGTCATCTTTGCCCAGCCGCTGCATGACCCGCCGGACAACACCTTCAGCCAGCTAATGCAGTACGACGCCATCGCCTTCAAATCCTGTTTCCCGACCAGTCTCATCGAGAGCGACGCCCAGTTGGCCCAGTACAAGTCCTACTACCTGTCCATCCGCGACCGGATGGACCAGTATCCCAACAAGGTCTTCATCGTCGTCACCCAGCCGCCGGAGATACCGAACGATACCGACCCCCAGGCGGCGGCCAGGGCCCGCGCCTTCTCTGACTGGCTGGCCTCGGATGAATACCTGAGCGGCCATCCCAACGTCTTCACCTTCAACCTATTCGACTTGCTGGCCGACCCATCCACCAACATGCTGCGGGCCGAATACCAGACCGATGAGTGGGATGCGCATCCCAACGAGCTGGCCAACCGGACCATCGGCCCCCTGTTTGTGAATTTCATTGACCAGGCGATCAGGACCTACACTGCTCGATGATAAGAAGTTCAGACTTCGTTTGAGCCCGTTGGAATCGAGGCTTTAGCCGGTTCAAACATCCGCCTAAAGGCTCGACTCCAACTCTTAAAAATGCGGGCTTAAAGGAGAGTGAAAAGTGAAGAGCAGAAACGTAATCCTGGTATCGGTGACTGCTTTCCTGGGGCTATGCTGCCTCCTTCTCGCGATGGGGGGATTGGCCTACTACTTCTTCTGGCCGCAAGAGAAGCCCAAGCCGATCATCATCGTTGCCACGCTCACCCCGACGTCATTGCCACAGGTGCCCGCGCCTAGACCGACCCCATTGCCCGACGTCGCCACGCGCACACCTGCGCCGAAACCAACACGTCACGCAGGTGCTTCAGCTCAGCTCCTCCAACCGTCTGACCTGGTGTACCAGGGCGCGTTCAGGCTGCCGGATTCACCCGGAACGCCGGATAACGTCGGCTGGGAATGGAGCAACTGGGCTTCGGCTATGACCTACTACCCCGACGGGGACCCCACCGGCCTCGCCGACGGCTATCCCGGCTCCATCTTTGGCGTTGGCCACGACCAGACCCAGTACGTCTCCGAGATCAACATCCCTATCCCGATCATTTCTCCGGGCAAAAACGTGGACGACCTGAACACGGCAGAGACCTTACAGGATTTCCGTGACATCCGTGGGGGACTATTCGGCTACATGGAGATGCCCCGCGTGGGGCTGGCCTACCTGCCTCCCCAGGGCGAGCAGACCTCCGGCAAACTCTACTTCGCCTGGGCGCCCCATCTAGACGAGGGGGCGACCAACCCTTCCCACGGCTGGAGCGAACTCGACCTCTCCAACCCCCAGACCGCTGGCGCGTGGCGCATCGGGGATTACTGGAACTACGTCACCACGGATTACATCTTTGCTATTCCCCAGGCCTGGGCGGACGCCAACACGCCGGGGATGCACCTGGCCACGGGCCGGTTCCGGGACGGGGGTCAGGGCGCTCGAGGTCCATCCCTCTTCGCTTACGGGCCGTGGAACGAAGGCAATCCGCCTGCGCCGAACAGCACGCTCTCGGCCATCCCCCTACTCCTGTACACCGACGTCACCTCGGAGGATGATTTCACGATGGACAACTATCACCACTCCGACGAATGGTCGGGCGGGGCCTGGCTGACGGCTGGAGACAAATCGGCCGTCACCTTCGTTGGCACCAAGGGCACAGGAGATTGCTGGTACGGGTGTTCGGACGGAACGGTGTGGCCGGATGAGCCTCCTTACCCTCCTGACTGTCCTGAGAGAGGTTGGTGGAGCACCGGCTTTGAGGGGCAGATCATCTTTTACGATCCCGCCGACCTGGCCGCGGTAGCCAGGGGTGAAATGGAGCCCTACGAGCCCCAGCCGTACGCCACACTGGGAATTGATGAATACCTGTATCACATCGAATCCAGCCAGCAAAAACATCACGTTGGCGCGGCCAGTTTCGACCGCGAGCGAGGTCTGTTGTACGTTTTCGAACCCTTGGCCGATGGAGACAAATCGCTGATACATGTCTGGAGAGTAGAGGGATAAGGATTTCCACCGCTTCTGTGGCTGGCTCGTTTAAGCCGATGACGACGTCTCCGTCTGGTCCGTGAAGTACAGGCCGGTGAATCGGATCGAACCGGCACCAAATCAAGCAGCCATTACAAAAACAGAGGAGATAAAAGCCGGGATGAAACTTGCAAAAGCTCTGGGTGTATTGACACTGTCGGGAATGTTCATAATCAGTGTTTTTCTAGCCAGTGGGTGCACTCCCCTTGAGAAGCTGGCGGAACCGACTGCAGCTCCAACGTCACCTCCAGCCCAGAAGCCCGCCCCTGGGAAATGCGGTGACGGCATCTGCGATGATAGAGAAAGGACGACGGGGTTGTGTCCGCAGGATTGCCCGCCTGTGAAAGAGGAAACTTCCGCGCCAGAAGCGTCACCCGCTCACGAGGTCGAGCCAGGGTACGAGTGCGTGCCGACCCTCCCGGCGGAGGGTCGCGTGACCGAGCCCTACGCGACGATTGTTGAGCCTTTCGACCTCGTGGCCCCCTCCGGCAACCGGATCTACGGCCTGATCCGGCGGCCTGACCTGGCACTCCACCCGGACCTGTGCTTCCCCGCCGTAGTCATGGTACCCGGCGGCATCAATCCCGGCAGATTGTTGGCCATAGGCCATGATGCCAAGCTCCTGGCTGAAGCGGGCATGGTGGTCCTCTCCTTCAATGCTGAGGGTCGGGTTGATAAATCTCCCCAGGATATCGCTTCAGAGGGAACCGAGGATTACAACGGCTACCGTCACCAGGACGGCCTGTGCGAAATCGTGAAGTACGCTATGGGGCTCGAGTACGTGATAGCCGACAATGTTGGCCTCTACACCCACTCTTATGGCATCACTATGGGCGCAGGCTGTGCCGGACGTCATCCCGAGATTCCCATCAAGTACCTCGTTGATGAAGAGGGGCCCCCAAACAGCTTCGTTACCTGCCACGAACCTCTGGCCTTGGACGGCGACCCATCCAATGACAAACACGAGCTGGTGCACGGGATCCTGGGACACTACAGCACGCACCGGGACCCGTCGCCGGAGAACCAGGCATTCTGGGAGGAACGTGAGGCAATCAGGTTCATCGGCGGTTTCCGGGGCAGGTATCTGAGACTGCAAGCCCGATGGGATCACGCTCAGCCTCCCAGCAGCGAGGCCGAGATCCCGGTTTTCCATCAGCCGCCGCTTTGGTGGCACAACAAGCACACGACAGACATAGTAAACGCTGCCGTCGTGGGGGGAGTTCCGTGGGTGCGGGTGAACCTGCCGGAGCACGGTAATCCGGTGAACGCGACCTACGACGTTGACCACCAGCCGGTCTTCCTGCCGGGAAAGCTGGCCGACAAGCCATGGGGCGTCCGCGCAATCCTGGAGATGGCCCGAATGGAGTAGGCATTTCACTGAAGAGACGGAGCCATATCTTACTGGACCAAGGACAACGATCCGCAATGCGTGGAGTGAGGTTCTGTCAGCGGATGAAATAGCGGATTAGCGGATGGGCTTATCCAGGCCTGCACTTCCATCCGCTAATCCGCTAGGTATCCGCTGGCCGAAGAGAGCCATCTCCCAAGAGAGGATGGCTCTTTTCTGATCCCGGCAGTGCAAGGTTGACAGCCTCCCCTTTTTTTGCTACAATCGCTCGCTGGTTGTGAATTTCATCACATCCTTTTCACGTTCTATCCCCGCGAAAGCCTAGTACCTCATCACACTGATTTTGAGACGTTGATGTAGGGGCGATCCCGTGCGGTCGCCCTCTGATCAACGGCGTATTCACGTCAGCAACGGGGGTTTTGGATACCAGGGCAGGCGCAAGGCACTGCCCCTACCTACCTGAATCCCTGTGACAGAGTACTAGCGCCAAGCGGCTAGCCATCAAACCAAATCCAACGGAGGAAACCGATGATTGATTTCTCTCTCAACGAGGAGCAGGAGGCATTGCGTCAGTTGGCCCGGGAGTTCGCTCAGAAGGAGGTGGCCCCGGTAGCCAGCCACTATGATCAAACCGGGGAGTTTCCGTGGGAGATTCTGAAGAAAGCTCACGAAATCGGCCTGATGAACCTCACCGTCCCCGAAGAGTATGGTGGGGGAGGCCTCGGAACTTTGGAGGATTGTCTTGTTACCGAGGAGTTGGCTGCCGCGTGCGCCGGGACTAGCTCCTCCGTCATGGGAAACAGCCTGGGCGTTACCCCCATCCTCCTTGCCGGTAACCCTGAGCAGAAGAAGCGATTGCTGAGTGCCATCTGCGCCGAACCGATCCTGTGTGCCTTCAACCTTACGGAACCCGGCGCCGGCTCCGATGTGGCTGCCACCAAGACCCAGGCCCGGCGGGTGGGGGACGAATATATCCTGAACGGTACAAAGCAGTTCATCACCAACGGCGGTGTGGCTTCCTACCATACTGTCTTCGCCGTTACAGACCCGGAGAAAGGGACGAGAGGTTTCTCCGCCTTCGTGGTGCCGGCCGACACGCCGGGCCTTTCCACGGGGAGGGAAGAGGACAAGATGGGCCATCGGGCCTCAAACACCACCCAGGTGATCTACGAGGAGGTCCGGGTGCCGAAGGAGAACCGGCTGGGTGCCGAGGGGGAGGGTTTCAAGATCGCCATGCGCACCCTTGACGCATCCCGCGCTGGTATTGCCGCCCTGTCCGTAGGGGTGGCACGGGCAGCGATGGAAGCAGCCATCGAGTACTCAAAGGAGCGACAGCAGTTCGGACAGCCTATCTCTCACTTCCAGGCTATCCAGTTTATGCTGGCCGACATGGCCATCAAGATCGAGACAGCACGACTGATCACCTGGAAAGCTGCCTGGCTTCATGACCACGGCCAGCGCAATACCTTCGAATCCGCTATCGCCAAATGCTATGCTTCAGACATAGCCATGCAGGTTGCTACCGATGCTGTCCAGATTTTCGGCGGGTATGGCTATATCAAGGAATACCCGGTCGAAAAGTATATGCGGGATGCCAAGCTGATGCAGATTTACGAGGGCACCAACCAGATTCAGCGGATAGTGATCTCAAGGTTGCTTTTGAGCTAAGCAATTCCTCAGAAACGACTTCCCGGCTTGGAGACTGTTTTTCCCTCGTGAATCGCCGTCCAAAATGGGAACGTATTTTTGAGTAAGTATTAAGATGGGAGGTTTGACTTGATGAACATCGTTGTCTGTGTGAAGCAGGTGCCTGATACGGCCGCGCAAATCAAGGTCAAAGAGGGCCAAATCGACCGCGAGGGCATTCAGTATGTGGTCAATCCCTATGACGAATATGCCGTTGAGGAAGCCCTGCGGATCAAGGATAAGTTCAGTGAGGGGAAGGTTACCCTGGTAACCTGTGGGCCAGAACGGGCCAAGGAGGCCATAAAGAGTGGCCTGGCCATGGGGGGCGATGAAGGGGCACATCTCTGGGATGAAGCCTTCGCTGGCTCCGACCCGTATGCCATAGCCAGTATCCTGGCCAAGGCCCTGGAGAAGATAGACTATGACCTGATCCTGTGCGGCTGGAAAGGGGTGGACGAGGACCATGGCCAGGTGGGGATCACCTTGGCCGAGCTGCTGAACATCCCCCATGTCTCCTTTGTGGTCAAGCTGGATATAGCTGACGATGGGAGCAAGGCCGTGGCTGAGAAGGAGATAGAAGGGGGACACGAGATAGTGGAGACCACCCTGCCGGCCGTCATCAGTGCCCAGAAAGGGTTGAACGAGCCTCGTTATGCCTCACTGAAGGGTATCATGTCGGTTAAGAAGAAGACCATCCATGAGTGGGGCACTGAGGAACTGGGCATTGACCCTGCCACTGTAGGAGAGGGAGCAGCCAAGATAAAGATGGTGGATGTCCAACTCCCTCCAGCTCGACAGCCTGGTCGGATTATCCCCGGCGAGCCTACTGAGGCAGCCAGGAAACTGGTCCGATTGCTGAGGGAAGAAGCGAAAGTAGTTTAGCTCTTGCACAGAAACAACTTCACGGTTTGGAGACTGTTTTCCTCTCGTGAAGCACCGTTCAAAATGGGAACGTATTTTTGAGCAAGTTTAGCTTGGAATGCGGTCTGCATCCAAGTTCATTGATACAAGGAGCAAGAAGAGATGGCTGACAACATCCTGGTTGTGGCTGAGCAAAGAAATGGTGAGTTGAAGAAGGTGTCCCTGGAGGGAATCGGGGCAGCACAAAAGCTGGCTCAGAGCTTCGGGGGCCAGGTGGAAGCGGTGGTGTTGGGTTCCGGGATGGGTGACCTGGCCGCACTCCTGGCCCAACACGGCGCGGATAAGGTCTACGTGGCCGATGACCCTTCCCTGGTCAACTATTCCAGTGAAGGGTACACCAAAGTCCTGGCCGATCTTGTTCAGAAAGCAGAGCCGGCCGTGGTGCTGATGGGAGCCACTGCCTTCGGCAAGGACCTGGCTCCGCGCCTGGCGGCCAGGCTGGGGGTAGGGCTGGCCTCAGATTGCACCGACTTTGAGATCAATGGCGATGGTAGCCTGCGTATCACGCGACCGATTTATGCTGGTAAGGCCATCGCCACCGTGGTGGAAACTACCCGGCCTCAGATGGCCACCCTGCGCCCCAACGTCTTCCCCGTCCCTGAGCCAGACAGCGGGCACACTGCCGAGATAGAAGAGCTGACGGTAGACACAGGAGACATCCACGCGGTGGTCAAAGAGTTGATCCAGACAGCCAAGGGGAGGGTAGAGCTTACCGAGGCGGACGTCATCGTCTCCGGTGGACGGGGTATGGGTAGTCCGGATAATTATGCTATCATTGAGGAGCTGGCTGATGTGCTGGGGGCGGCGGTAGGTGCCTCGCGAGCGGCAGTGGATGCCGGCTGGCGACCTCACTCAGATCAGGTCGGTCAGACGGGCAAGACCGTTTCCCCCTCCCTGTACATCGCCTGCGGTATCTCCGGGGCCATTCAGCATCTGGCCGGGATGAAGACCTCCAAGTATATCGTGGCCATCAACAAGGACCCCGAGGCCCCCATCTTCAAGGTGGCAGATTACGGTATCGTCGGCGACCTGTTTGTGGTGGTGCCGATCCTCACCGAAGAGTTCAAGAAGCTCAAAGCTGAAAGCTGAGGTCAACGCTTCTGTACAGCAGGAAGCCTTGCCGCGTCTATCCTCCACCGGCAAGGCTTCTTTACTTCTAGCCACCTATTAGTGAACCGACCAGATAGGCCACCAACGCTGCCGCCGAGCCAATGCCCAGCATCTCCAGGCCGCTCCAAATCCAAATGCGGGCGGTAACTATGGCGCGGGAGGCCCCTACAGCGAAGAGGCACGCCAGCGTCAGGGCCGCCGAGAACCATAATGCTGACGAGCCAGCCATGCCCAGCATGTAAGGGAGCAGTGGTAGAGCACCAATGAGGATGAAGGCCATTCCCGTCAGGAACCCACTCTTGCTAGGGCTGCCCGATCCCTCTTCGATCAGCCCCAGTTCCTCTTTCATCATCACGTCCACCCATCGCTCCTCATCGCTGGTGATGATCTGCACCGCTCGCTCCAGATCTTCCCCCTCAAATCCCTTCTCGGCGTAGATATCGCGGATTTCCTGCCGCTCCACGTCCGCAAGATGCTTGACTTCCCACCATTCGCGCGCCAGCTCACTATTGTAGAAGTCAACCTGCGACCTGATGGCCAGATAGTTGCCCAGGCCCATAGAGACAGCATCCGCCAGGAGCTTGGCCAGCCCCACGACCAGAATAGCATGACTAGACAGGGCTGCTCCTTCGACGCCAGCCACCAGAGCGAAGGTGGTGACGATGCCGTCATTTGCGCCGAAGATGATGTCTCCAAGGTAAGCCCCACCGCGGCTGTGCCAGGCTTCCGTGGCACCTCTGTGGTGAACCTGTCGTCGCTCATCAATGATTCTCTGCATATCGCCGCTCCATTAACTTTCAGAAAAAGCACTAACTTAGAGCCCTAACTGCCGCATCTATGCGATCAAGCGCCCGTTCTATGTTGCTGACGGAGTTGGCGTAGGAGATGCGGATAAACCCCCGTCCAAACTCCCCAAATGATTCACCCTTCAGAGTGGCAACCCCGTAGTCGTCCAAGAGATAATCGGCAAAAGCGGCGGAATCCATCCCCGTCCCCTGTACGTTTGGAAAGACGTAGAAAGCACCCTTGGGTTCCTGGCAGCGCAGGCCGGGAATGGCGTTCAAACCGGCGACGATCACATCCCGGCGACGACGGAAAGCGGCCACCATGCGCTGTACATCTTCATCAGGGCCCTTCAGGGCTGCAACACCGGCCATCTGGGTAAAGGCTGCGGTACATGAGTTGCTGTTGACCATCAACCTGGTGACCGCCTCGGCCAAGGTGACGTTGGGCATAACGCCGTAGCCAAGTCTCCATCCAGTCATGGCATAGGTCTTGGAGAAGCCATCCAGAATGATCGTCCTCTCAGCCATGTCCGGCAGGGTGGCGATGCTCAGGTGCTCCCCTTCGTAGATGATACGGTTGTATATCTCGTCGGAGAGGACAAAGAGGTCCCGTTCTCTGGCCACGGCCGCGATTGCCTCCAGGTCCTCCCTGGTCAATATACCGCCGGTAGGGTTCTGGGGCGAGTTGATGATGATCAGCTTCGTCCGGTCAGTGACCAACTGCTGAAGCTCGGTATGATCAATACGAAACTCCCTCTCCTCCCTCAACTGAAGGGGCACAGGGGTCGCACCCACGAAGTTGATCATGGACTGGTAGATGGGGAAGCCTGGATTGGGGTAGATTACCTCGTCAGTTGGTTCTACCAGGGCCAATATAGAGAAGAACATGATCGGCTTGGCTCCAGGGACGACAATCACCTGTTCAGGAGAGAGGGGGATACCCCGGCTGAGGGATATGTGCTCGGCCACAGCCTCCCTCAGTTCAGGCAAACCGGCGGCCGGGGAGTAGTGCGTGTACCCGGCCCGCAGGGCATCAACGCCCGCCTGCACGATGTGGGCCGGTGTGTCGAAATCTGGTTCCCCAATCTCCAGATGGATGACCTCCCGCCCCTGACTCTCCAGAGCCCGGGCTCGGGCCAACACCTCGAAAGCTGACTCTGTCCCCAGACGGCCCATTCTCTTCGTCAATTTCATCTTTTTCTCCTCGCTTCAACCACCAGGCATTGGCAGCCAGCACGATGCCAAATCCCAGCAGCGTAATCCACACACCCCACCCCACCCTGACCGACCGGCTGTAGACCTGGTCCAAAGCATCCTTCATAGAGAAGAACTGAGCCACGGCCGGAAGGGCCCCAAGGAGAGAGAGCCCTATCAGAACCCGATCCTGGGTTCGCTTCGACAGGCGAAGGAGCAAGGGGTAGGCGGCCACTATCAGCAACCCCAAGACAGCCAAGGCAGTCTGCCAGCGGAACTCTGAGGAGAGCATGGTAGGGAGGTGGTAGGGAAAGGGGGGGAGGATACTGAAGGCCAAAACGGCTGCGACCACGATCAGGAATACCCGTACCCAAGGCCGGGAGGCAATAGAACGCCTGCTGGCGGCCACGAGCGTCAGGCCAATAGCCGCAGCCAGAGGAGGCAGGTAGAACAGTTCACGAACTACGCGCTCGCTGCCCTCCCTGACCTGCGGCATGAATTTGACAAACTCGGCCAGGTCCAGACCGATGAGGACCAGGGAAGCTGCCTTGTGATCAACCCAAGGTCCCCAGTAGCCGACCAGAGCCAGGATAATTCCCAACACCGTCAACCTAAATGAACCGAGGCAATTCATGTCGGAATGGCAGAGCGATTTCCCCAGGAAAAATAGCCGCTGAATCCAGCAGTTCTTGTCTCGGTTCATTTGGTCATGTTTTACCTGCCACAGCGTGGACGGCTTTCTCAATCCGCTCTTCCTCCTCCCGGCTTTCGGCCGCAAAGCGCTTCATGAACTGGCTACGCCGATAGCGCAGGGCCATGGAGGCTACGGCTGCCACGTCATCAACGGTAGCCTCCTCACGGCCATCGGCTGCGGCATGAGCCCGGGCCGCCTCAAAGAGGACCAGTTCAGCCCGGTGGGAATCAATCTCCAAATCCTGGACCATGCGCAGGCCAACGGCCTCAGCCTCAACAGTGACTGTCACTCGAGGCAGAAGCTCCTTGGCCAACACAATCTCTTCGCTCAGGGCCGCTGTTTCGAAGGCATACTGAGCCTGGCACTGGTGAGGGTTCTCGGCGAAGGCCCTGACCCGGCGGTAGACCTCAAGGCGATCCTGCGCCTGCTTCAGACCGGTGACTATGACCCGCAGACCCAGGCGGTCCAGTATCTGAGGACGCAACCACCCTTCCTCCGGGTTCATGGAACCGACCAGGATGAATTGAGCAGGATAGGTACCGGCCAACGCTCCCCGTCGCACGGTATAGCGCCCCTGGGCCGCTGCATCCAGGATGGCATCCACGATGATGTCGTCCAGGAGGTTGATCTCGTCTATGTAAAGCAAGTTCTTGTGGGCGTAGGAGAGGATACCGGGCTCCAGCTTGACCCGTCCCTGTTCCAGGGCTACCCGCTCGTTTATGCCACCAACCACATCCCCCAGCCCGGCATTGAGGGGCAACTCGACAAAGCGCATGCGATCCTGGTAGGTGATCTCCTCACCCATAGCCAGTTTCTCAGCACAGGCCGGACAGATGGCATCCATCCCGCCTTCATAGGCTGCCTCAGGCTCACACCCCCATGGACACCTGCTACGAGTGACTGGAGGCATCAGGTCTACCAGCCCTCTGGCCGCCGTAGTCTTGCCTGTCCCTCTCGGCCCAATGAGCACCACACCTCCCACCAGCGGGTTGACCACAGCCAGGATGAGAGCCTTCTTCATCTCCTCCTGGCCCACCAAAGCCGCGAATGGGAAATTCAAAATCTCGTTCACTTTCCCATCACCCAATAGAGATGCCAGTTAGAGCTCGTGCATTCGGAGTGGAGGCTTCAGCCGGAAAACCGCCTGAAGGCGCCGTCCTGAGCTTAGTCGAAGGGCTCGACTCCATTGTCCGAACTTCAACTGTGTTATCTATGAAGCTATTCTGCACCATTTTCTCTGGCTTTCCGGCGCAGTCGGTGCTCTTGCCTGGCCCTGCCTTCGGCCATACGTCGCTTCTCTTCCTCCATCTCAGCAATCAGCCGTGGCACCTCACAGGGGCGACCATCCTTGTCAAGGGCAACGTAGACGGCGTAAGCCGAGTTGGTATGCGTCTTCTCACCGGTCAGCACATCCTCCGCTTCCACCCTGACATGGACTTCCATCGAGGTCCGGCCCACGTAGGTCAGGGTGGCGGTAAAGGTAAGGAGATTGCCGACATAGACCGGCGAGAGAAAAGTCACGGAGTCAATGGCCACGGTAACTACCGGGCAACGGGCATGCCGGGCAGCGGCGATCCCACCCACCTCATCCACCAGCTTCATGATCACTCCACCGTGGACATAGCCCCGAGGATTGGCGTCAGTGGGCAGTACCACGTGGCTGATTGTTACTCTGGAGTCTTTTACTCTCTTCGCCTGCATAAGATCCCTCGAAAAAGGTGCTGATCAAGGCAGACAGTTCTTGGGGAACTTGGCCACGACGGTGTAGTTGGGATCAACCACGTTCCCTACCCGTATCGTCCCCACCTGGGAGACAACCTGCCAGGCCTCCCACTTTTCGAACCCGTAGTCAGCGGTCAGCCATTTGACCAGCTCAACCTCAGCCAGCCGCAGAGCATCAATCAAAGGCCTCGCGCTCCCGGCCGTCATGATGTAACTATCATCCTCCAGGCGAGGCCAGTCAATGGCCCACCCTTTCAACACCTCCAGCCTGAGAGTAACCTCAGCAGTGGTTTCCAAGGCCACACCGCACAGCTCCCCATCTCCCTGGGCGGCGTGGACGTCGCCGAAGGCCAGGTAAGCACCTTGTACCCCAACAGGGAAGTAGATAGTCGTCCCAGCCTTCGTCTCCACGCAGTCCATGTTGCCCCCATAATCGCCTGGCGTCAAGCTCATTTCCGCACGGCCAAAGCGGGGAGCCACCCCAATGGAACCCAGAAAGGGATGGAGAGGGATTTCAATCCGCGAGACCCGGCTGTGCGTCAACTCAAGGACCCCCACCTCCCGCTCCAAGTCCAGGGCCCACTCGAAATCCCGCTGAGGGATCGGCTCGTTGAGAAGGAGCTCCCTGGCCGGTCCCTCCCCCGTAAGAGAGCCGAAATGGGGCAGCAGGCGAGACCAGGCCGAACGGCGGGTTAGCTCGATGGCCTCGATGTGCACTGCCAGGGCATCTCCCACCTCAGCCTCCTCAACGTAGATGGGCCCTACCAGGGGATTCGCTTCCACAAACTTGGAGCCATGGCCCGGCGGCTTCTTTTCTTCAGGCATCGGCTTCCCATCAGCGTCCAATCCACCAGCATCGCGAGTGGGCGCAACTACCGTATCACCGCTCCGTACCCGTAGGGCTGGTGGGTTGGGGCCGAAGGTAAAATAGTAGGTCTCTGGGTCCAGTCTGTAGGTTTTGGTCATCATCCTCCCTCACGCCACCTTGAGCTCTTTGGCCCTTAATTCGAGGTAAACTTGCAGCAGGTTCTCTGCTGCACCACGCCAAGTGAACCTTCTGGCCTGTTCAAGCCCCTTCTCCCTCATCTCCTCCCGTAAAGACCCATCGCCCCAGGCCCGTGCCATTGTCGTAGCCAGTCCTTCTCTGTCATCCGGGGACACCAATAGGCCAGCATCACCGATGATCTCAGGCAACGATGCTCTATCTGAGGCCACCACCGGCGTGCCACAGGCCATGGCCTCCAGGGCCGGCAAGCCAAATCCCTCGTAGTGGGAGGGGAAGGCAAACAGGTCGGCCAGGGTGTAGAGGGCCGGTAGGTCTTCATCAGGGACAAACCCCAAAAAGCGGACATCCCTTTTCAGCCCCAGACTGTCCACCTTGCGAAAGATCGGCTCATAGAGCCAACCCTTGCCACCGGCGATCACCAGTTTTGGTCTCTGGTTCTCAGTCCCCAGTCCTCTGGCTTTAAGTAGAGCATAAGCTTCAACGAGGCGTAGGTAGTTCTTGCGGGGTTCCAGGGTGCCGAGGCTCAGGATGAAGGAGAAGTTTAGTGCGTAGCGAGCCCTCACCTCAGCCAGGAGGGCCCCATCCACGATGGGGCGGAACCGCTCGTCCACACCGGCGTAGACGACCTTTACCTTCTCGGCCGGAATGCCCAGCAGCTCCACGATGTCATTTTGGGTGCATTCGGAGTCGGCCAGGACCTTGTCGGCGCGTCTCACGGAGCGGGGTACTACCTTCTGGAGATAGATCCGCAGGCTGGGCTCAGCTCCGACCGGATAGCGCAGGAAGGATAGGTCGTGGACGGTTACAAGAGTTCGGCCTCGCCTGACTGGCGGCAAGACGAAATTTGGTGAGTGGAATATGTCAAGCTTATGGCAGAAGAGATCAACGAAGAGGGGCAATTGCAGCCGATGCCACAGGATGGTCAGGATACGATCGGGAAGGGGAAGGGTGACCAGACGGAAGTTGTCCGGCCACGTCTTCGCTGCCCCTGGCTTGCTGTCGCTGGCCACCAGCAGGACATATTCGTTCTGCCGATCCAGTTCAGCCAGGGCGTCAACCAGACCACGGGTGTAGCGACCGACACCCGCCCCCTGTCGTACAGCCGCTGTGTAGTCTATCCCTATGCGCAACCCACTTCTCTTCCTCAACTAAGAGCCTATCCGAAAACCCAGCAGCGGGGGCTCCCATGCCCCCACTGGGCGGGCGTGGGAGCCAGCCCAGCTAGTTTTCGGATAGGTACTAAATGCCTTTGTAGGTCCAGATACGGTTGATGCTGAAGTTCCAGAAGAGAACAACAATGACTGCTATGGCTTTGGCCACGTTATAGCCCAGTGTACCGTAGGGGCTGAAAATGTACTGATCCAGGCTCAGGAACAGCGTTTGATTGATGATATACCCCACCACGTTGACCGCAACGAATTGCAGCAATTGAGGACCCACAGGCCGGTCCCTTGATTCGGGAAAGGTCCAGAGCCGGTTCCAGGTAAAATTGTTGACCACCGCCGCGCTGAAGGAACAGGTGTTGGCCAGGGCCTTGCTGAATCCAAAACCGAGGATCAACAGATTGAGGATACCAAAATCTACCACCGCCCCGCTGGTGCCAACGATGGCGAACTTGACGAAGCGCTGCAGTTCCCGCAGGTTGTTCAGGAGCAGTTCTGTCAATCTGGACATAGAGACCTCATCGGTTGATGCTTGAGTATGGGCTGGGTAGCCACCACATAGATGAGCCCTAGAAGGATGGCTACATGGATGTTCATACCGTGCACATAGAGGTTATCGAAGAGGTTGTGGGTGCTCAGGGCAGCCAGCACCCCTATGATCCCAACCACCGTCCCCTGCCACAGGCCGCGCACCAGGGGCAGGGTGCGCCACGCCTGCCAGAAACAGGCGGCCACGAAAATTAGATAGGCCATCAGGCCAAGCAGGCCGGCTTCAGCGGCTACGTTGAGATAGTAATTGTGGGCGTGGCCCAGCGGGTCCTCCCAGCCGGGGAGGGCGTAGGCCGGGTAGACGGCGGCGTAGTTGCCAACACCTACCCCCAGCCACGGGTGATCGCTGAACATCCTCCAGCCGGCTATCCAGTGAGCCATGCGCTCAATGATAGCCCAGTTCTCAGGTGTGACCTCGACCCTGCCGATATCAACCACACCCAGGTAGGGCAGGAAATCCAGGAAGCGCTGGGTGATGACTGTCGGCAGAAGTCCAACACCGCCCAGCAAGAGGCCAACAACTGCCAGGATAAGGAGGATCAAGAAGAGGATCAGGGCGCGGCGGCTGCGCACCACGTTCATCAACACAAAGGCGGCAATAAACCCCAGCCATGCCCCACGAGACAGGGTCATCAACATGGCCAGGCCCATCACCGCCAAACCAAGCCCACCCAACAGCCACAAGGGGAAGGCCCACTTCTCCCCCCGCCACGACCAATTCACCACAAACAGGCTGTAGGCTAAAGGCATAATCAGGCCCAGATAACCACCGTAGGGGTTAGGCTGCTGGAAGGTGCCGTAGGCTCTCATCATCAGCCGGCCAGCCACAGGAAAGAGAAAACCCTCAGGGCCAATGCGGGCGAAGGACTGATACAGACCGAGAAGAGCCTGGGCAATGCCGGCCACCAGAATGAGGGCCATGACAGTAGGCACCTGATTTCGCCGAACGAAATTGGTCACGAAGAGATAGACGACCAGGACCTCCCCCCACTTGAGCCACTCCTTCACACTGGCCTGCAAGGAGAGGGTCACGGCAAAGGTGAGAGTGAGAAGGGCCAGGAAAACTAGCAAAGACCACAGAAGCGGAGGTGGTACGATGCGCACTCGACGGTCGGTCACCATCCTGGCCAACCAGGCGCTCACAACCAGGGCCACCAGGAACTCCGTCGCCCCTACGGTGGCCACACCGATCTGAATTTCCTTAATTGATGCGAAGGGGATGGCGAAGATGAGGAAGTAGAGGCCGTAGAGAGGGCGGAGCAGGGTAAGGAAAGTGGCCACACCGCCTGCCACAAGAGCTACGGCCATATTCAGAGGTAGCTTCACTATGGCCAAGCCAAGGGCCAGAATGAGGACAAATAAGAGGGCTTGACGAAAGGTCTCGTCTTCAACCAGGTACAAAAAGGCTCGTGCCCTAACCAGTAAGCTCCCCCCGTTCACAGATAGTCAATGACAAATCACTTTGTCCAGTGACAAAACTCTAGCCTTCCACTCCCTGCTTCTGAAACCATTCAATAGTCACTCGCAACCCATCCTCCAGATCCACCTCCGGATGCCAGCCGAGGATTCGTTGGGCCTTGCTGATATCGGGCCGACGCACCTGAGGATCATCCTCGCGCAGCGGCTCAAAGGTGACACCGGCTTTGTTCTTGGTCATATCGTTGACCATGTGGGCCAGTTCCAGGATGTTTGTCTCCCGTGGGTTGCCCAGATTGACCGGCAGTACCTCATCAGCAAAAAGCAACCGTCGAACCCCCTCGATCAGGTCCTGATAGTAGCAGAAACTGCGGGTCTGGCTGCCATCGCCATACACGGTGAGGGGCTCCCTCCGTAGGGCCTGGCCGATGAAATTGGGTACCACCCGGCCGTCGTCAAGGCGCATGCGCCCTCCATAGGTGTTGAAGATACGTGCAATGCGCGTATCCAGTCCGTGATACTGGTGATAGGCCATGGTCATCGCCTCAGCGAAGCGCTTGGACTCATCGTACACACCCCGTGGGCCGATGGGGTTGACATGCCCCCAATAGTCCTCACTTTGCGGGTGTACCTGTGGGTCGCCGTAGACCTCTGAGGTAGAAGCCAGAAGGTAGCGAGCATTCTTGGCCAGAGCCAACCCCAGGGTCTTGTGGGTACCCAATGACCCCACCTTGAGGGTCTGGATGGGATACTCCAGGTAATCTACCGGGCTCGCCGGGGAAGCGAAATGGAGGATGGCGTCCAGCGGGCCATCAATGTAGAGGTACTCCGTCACATCCTGTCGGATGAAGCGGAAACCTTCGTGGCCGGCCAGGTGCTCGATATTGCGCACGTTGCCGGTGATAAAGTTATCCATGGCTATGACCTCATGGCCTTCAGCCAGGAACAGGTCACAGAGGTGAGAGCCCAGGAAACCGGCCCCGCCAGTGATCAAGATTCTCATCAACACACCCTCACCAACGCTGCCTCTCTTTCGCCTACCCTCCTGAGGCGCGCGCTTAGAGCCTATCCGAAAACCCAGCAGCGGGGGCTCCCATGCCCCCACTGGGCGGGCGTGGGAGCCAGCCCAGCTAGTTTTCGGATAGGTACTTAGTATATCCAAAAGGATAACTACTGTCAATCTCGATTTGCAAGTAGATTGAGCTATGCTATAATTGCTCCAAACCCTTCCGGTCTTTCACCCTTCGCACGAAAGGAGAGTAAAGATGATTTCCTCCCTACCCCAACGAAAAGTCTGGTTGATAGTGCCCCTCCTGCTGCTTTTGGCTCTTCTGGCCTGCGACCTCTTCGGCGCAGGTCCAACGGAAGGAAAGCCGACCATAGCCATCGTCTCACCCCCCAGCGGGACGCAGGTAGAAGTTGGTCAGCAGCTCAACGTTCAGTCTGCTGCGACAGACTCGCAGGGAGTCGTCAGAGTGGAACTATGGGTGGACGGTGCTCTCTACCGCAGCGACGCCAGCCCCAGCCCGCAAGGGCAAACCTCTTTCTCCCTGGTGCAACCCTGGACCGCTTCTACCATCGGCAGTCACACCCTGCTGGTGAAAGCCTACAACGTGGCCGGCACGGCCAGCGACCCGGCCATTATCGTGGTGAACGTGGTGGAAGC
>JBHIDP010000026.1:0-20944 GCA_046760185.1 Anaerolineae bacterium | reverse complement strand
AAGCTTACCTTACCTGCGCTCACTTATCAAGTTTTGTACAAAGTCGAGCTAAGTGAGGGGTGTGCATTATTCCTGATCGCCCCTTTGACGCGGGAGTGCGGACGCAAGGCTTCGACGGTGAGGGCTTCGACTGAGCTCAGCCGAATGTCCTCAGCCGAACCGTCCACCCTAAAAAGCAGGCTTGCGCCTTTCAGGCTGGCTTGTCGAAGGATAGTCGGGCATGGGAGCCCGACCAGCTATTTTGCGGATAGGTGCTCAACTGAAATACCAAGCTGGGCGGATAGAACATGGATACGAAGGAAGAAGCCACAAGGTTGCTTTGGGAAGCAAAAGAAGACCTGGACAGAGCCATCCGCTATTCCGAGTTGAAGGACTGGGTGACCGTTACCCACTACGCTCAACTGGCGATCGAAAAATCAGCCAAAGCTCTCATCTCCTGCTTCGAAGCGTTCAACTGGACGCATGACCCGTCAGGGCAACTGAAGAGACTGGTAGAAGAGGGGCATTTGCACGATGGTTTCCTGGAAGTTGCCACATATGCCAAAGAAGCGGCACCTTGGCACGGACGTTCAACATACGGGGGACTCAGAAATGGCCTTTGGAGAAGCCCATCGGAACTTTGTACAGAGGAGGCGGCCACGGAGTTGGTGGGTAAGGCGAGGAGATCAGTGAATAAGGCGACAGGATTCGTAGAAACGTTCTTTGGAGAGGACGATGGAGCTTAACAGGGTTAAAGACGAGGTGAGACGGATCACCCTAGAGGTGAGAAAGAAGGGGATACTAGCCACAGGGCTCTTCGGCTCCTTGACAAGAGGGGACTTCGACGAGAGGAGCGATATTGATATTTTCGTCATCACGGAGAAGGAACTCCCGCTTAGGCAGCAGGATGAACTGTATGAGGCCTTCGGTGAATTGATACCCATGTTTGGGAGGGATATCACTGTCCTCGTATATGACCTAAACGGCCTGAAGAGGATACCCACTTGGCAGACGTTAAACCTTGTAAAAGATGCTTGCTTTGCGTATGACCGGGCAGAGATAGAAAAAACATTCAAAAGGATCCTCCAAGAGGCCGAGGAGCATGGGATTATATACGACGACCAGGAAAAGGTTTTTAGACTGAAGAGGGCAGAGAGGCTGGTTTTCTCTTTAGGAGTGGAGGACAGTTGACAACGAAATGAGCACCTATTCCGTAGTGGGCAAACCTGTACCCAGAATAGATGGCTGGGAGAAGGTAACCGGCCAGGCCCTCTTCGGAGCTGATGTCCACCTGCCCGGTATGCTGTATGGCAAAATCCTGGGCAGTGCCTATGCCCATGCCGACATCTTGAGCATTGATACGACCGAGGCAGAGGCCCTGCCAGGTGTGGTGGCCGTGGTGACGGCGGCAGACCTGCCTGAAGAGGTGGAATACAATCCGTCATCACGTGCCCATTCCTTCCTGGCCCGTGACCGGGCCCTTTTTGTAGGGCAACCTGTGGCAGCAGTAGCGGCCGAGGACCCTCACACCGCGGAGGAGGCCCTGGAACTTATCAAAGTGAGGTACCGACCCCTGCCACCTGTCCTTGATCCCTTGGAGGCCATGAGAGAGGATTCGCCCCTGATTCGCCATCGCGGTGAGGCTGACCATTCCGAACTGGGCCTGCATACTGATGTTACCTCTGAGGAAGAGGGGGCTGAGCCGAAAGCCAGCAACATCTCCAACCACATCCTCTTCAGTCAAGGGGATGTGGAAAAGGGACTAGCCGAGGCAGACGTGGTGCTGGAAACGACCTACCGCATGCCGGCGGTACACCAGGGGTACCTCGAGCCCCAGGTTGCCACTGCCCACTGGGACCCCATCACTGATCGGCTCGCTGTCTGGGTAAGTACGCAGGGTCAGTTCTTTGAGCGCGCTCAGTTGGCCGAAGCCCTGGGGCTTCCCTTGAACAGGATCAAGGTTGTCTCCACCGAGATCGGCGGTGGCTTCGGTGGCAAGTTTGGCCTGATGGCCTCTCTGACCGCTCTACTGGCTAGGAAGGCCAAGCGACCAGTGCAGTTGTCCCTCACCAGGCGCGAAGACCTTCAGGCGGCTAACCCTGCCCCGGAAAACGTGATCGAGCTCACGACCGGGGCGAAAAAGGATGGGACACTGACCGCTCTAAAGGCACGTGTTGTTTACGATACCGGAGCCTACTCTAGCTCCCCTATGGCCATCGCCTGCGTGCTCCTGGGTGCATCCTACAAAATCCCCCATTTGGAGATTGACGGGTATGAGGTTCTAACCAACAAGGCCAGCGCCGGTGCCTATCGCGCCCCCGGTGCCCCTAATGCCTGTTTCGCCATCGAGTGTCAGATGGACATGGTGGCTCGCAAGCTGGGCATGGACCCCTTGCAGTTTCGATTGAAGAATGCAGCGGAGGAGGGGACCATTCGACCGGACGGTCAGCCCCATCCCCTCATCGGCCTGAAGGAGACCATCAACAAGCTGGCAGAGCATCCCATTTGGACTATCTCTCTGGGAAAGAACCAGGGGCGGGGGGTCGCCATCGGAGGGTGGGGCGGCGGACGGGGGCCAGCCTCAGCCATGGTCAAGCTGGAGGATGACGGCAGCGTTGACCTTATCGTTGGTTCCGTGGACCTGACCGGTACCGATACGGCCCTGGCGCAGATAGTGGCTGAGGTGCTAAAGGTTTCTCTCGATCGGGTGAAAGTGACACGAGGTGATACAGACAGCGCCTCCTTTGCCCCTGTCAGCGGTGGAAGTCAGATCATCTATGCTATGGGTGGGGCAGTGCTGGCCGCAGCACAGGATGCTCGACAGCAGATTATGGAGCGGGCGGCCCAGGAACTGGAGGAGGAGATAGAGGCTCTGGAGATGGCGGATGGCAGGGTCTGGTGCCGAACGGACCCCGAAAAGGAACTTTCCTTTGCTCGTCTGTACGAACTGAGCGCCAGTTGGACGGCTAAATACAGTCCCATCGTAGGTCGGAGTTCCATTCCCAGACGCAGCAAGCAGGCTCCCGGATTCGCGGCTACCGTGGCTGATGTGGAGGTGGATGCGGAGACCGGCCAGGTCACAGTCCTGCGTGTGGTGGTAGTTCAGGATGTAGGTTTTGCCATCAACCCTATGGCCGTAGAGGGTCAGATGCAAGGGGGGACCGTTCAGGGGCTGGGGATGGCTCTTTCGGAGGAGTTGGTGTTCGACGAGAGAGGATACCTCCAGAACCCCAATCTGCTGGACTACCGCCAGCCGACAGCCTCCGATGTGCCCTTCATTAAGCCCGTAATCGTGGAGGTGCCGAGCGAGGAGGGACCTTTCGGGGCGAAGCAGGTAGGGGAACCCTCCGCCGTGCCCGCTGCCGCAGCCATCGCCAACGCCGTCTACGATGCCGTCGGTGTGCGGATCACTGAACTGCCCATCACCCCTGAGAAAATAGTGATGGCTCTGGAGGAGGAAGAGAGCTGATTGCCTACCCCTTCGGCATCTGTTGGCAGAATTCCTCAAAGTAAAGTACGATCTATCAGTCTAGAAAGGACTAGCAACTATGGAACTGGGACTCAAGGACCGGGTAGCTATCGTGGCCGCATCGAGCAAAGGGCTGGGCAAGGCCATCGCCAAGGGGCTGGCTGTGGAGGGAGCCAAAGTAGCCATCTGCGCTCGGGGAAAGGGGACCTTGGAAGCAACGGCTCAGGAGATAAGGGATGAGACAGGCTCCGAGGTTCTGGCTATCCAGGCTGATGTCACCAGGTCTGAAGACATCAAAAACCTGGTGCAATCCACCCTGGATCGGTTCGGGCGTATTGACATCTTGGTGACCAACGCTGGCGGTCCCCCGACCGGCCAGTTCGCGGAGCTATCTGAGGAGCAGTGGCAGCAGGCGGTAGATTTGACCCTGATGAGCACTGTCAGGCTGTGCCGAGAGGTCGTTCCCCATATGAAGAAGCAGGGCTGGGGCCGAATCATCAACATGACCTCGGTCTCGGTCAAACAACCTATCGCTAACCTGTTGTTGTCCAACTCCCTGCGGGCCGGGGTGGTGGGCATGGCCAAGACCCTCTCCAACGAGGTGGCCAGGGATGGTGTTCTGGTCAACTGCGTCTGCCCGGGTTGGACCCGCACCGAGCGCGTGGATGAGCTACTGGAGGACCGGGCCAAGCGCGAGGGTATCACCGTCGAGGAGGCGGCCGGGGGGATCGAGAAGGGTATCCCCATTGGACGGATGGGGCGGCCGGAGGAGGTTGCTGACTTGGTGGTTTTCCTGGCCTCAGAGCGGGCCAGCAACATCACCGGTACAGCCATCCAGGTTGATGGTGGCGCGGTCAAAGGTCTCTTCTAGACACGCTTCTTTCCCAGCCTGAAGCAGTTCTGGCCCTGTAGATAGCAGTCAACAACAGAGCCGTCGTTTCGAAACGACGGCTCTGTTGCTATTAAAGGAAAACGCTCTTAGTACCTATCCGAAAACTAGCTGGGCTGGCTCCCACGCCCGCCCAGTGGGGGCATGGGAGCCCCCGCTGCTGGGTTTTCGGATAGGCTCTTATTCCTTTCAGGGCTTTATGGTATAATGGGCCTAAATGAACCGAGGCAATTCATGTTCGAATGACAGGACAATTTCCCTGGGAAAATAGCCGTTGAATCCAAAAGTTCTTGCCTCGGTTCATTTCCTCGTGGGCATAGAATCGAACTGGCGAAGGAGTGCTCCGGTGAGTTTGGGTCGGGTTCTGGATGAGATGCGAGCCGATCCCCGCCTCATGAACTGCGTCACAGCCTGGCATCGGCTGCCAGCCAAACCAGGTTGCTACGCTGACTTTCCCTCCGCCCTGCATCCACGCCTGATTGAGGCTCTAGGCAGGCGTGGTATCGAGCGTCTCTACTCTCACCAGGCCTCGGCTGTTGACGCCGTCCTGTCCGGGCAGAACGTGGTGGTAGTGACCCCCACCGCCTCGGGCAAGACCCTGTGCTACAACCTGCCCGTGTTGAACGCTATGGTGCGCACCCCTACAGCGCGAGCACTTTATCTTTTCCCCACCAAAGCCCTGGCCCAGGATCAGTTGGCCGAGCTACACCGTATGATAGAGGCTCTGGCCACACGGATCAGAGCCTACACCTACGACGGGGATACACCGGCCCCAGCCCGCCGTAGTATCCGTGCCTCAGGTCAGATCATCGTCACTAACCCTGACATGCTCCACACCGGTATCCTGCCCCACCACACCAAGTGGCTTCATCTCTTCTCTGAGCTGAAGTACGTGGTCATTGACGAGGTCCACGGCTACCGTGGTGTCTTCGGCAGCCATTTGACTAATGTCATCCGCCGTCTCAAACGAGTCTGCCGTTTCTACGGTTCGCGCCCCCAGTTCATCTGCTGCTCAGCCACCATCGCCAACCCGGCCGAGTTGGCTGAGCGGCTGATCGAGGAGGAGGTTGTCCTCATTGACAACGACGGTTCGCCCAAAGGGAAGAAACATTTCATCTTCTACAACCCTCCTCTGGTGGATCGGGAGTTGGGCATACGGCGCAGTGCCATTTTGGAGGCCAGAGGACTGGTCAACCGCTTCCTGGAGAGTGACGTGCAGACCATCGTCTTCACCCGGGCCCGTCTGACTACCGAAGTGCTGCTGACCTACCTGCAGGATGATGCCGGCGACCGCGGCAGAAAGCAGTTGAGCGTGCGGGGGTACCGGGGTGGATACCTTCCTCGCGAACGACGGGAGATCGAGCGCGGTCTACGGGAAGGGAAGGTGCGTGGGGTGGTGGCCACCAATGCCCTGGAGCTGGGCGTGGACATCGGAGAGCTTTCGGCTTGTGTCATGACCGGCTATCCGGGCACCATCGCCAGCGCCTGGCAGCAGGCCGGGCGGGCTGGCCGCCGAGCTGAGACC
The DNA here is from genome assembly GCA_046760185.1 of Anaerolineae bacterium. Lineage (GTDB taxonomy): Bacteria > Chloroflexota > Anaerolineae > JBHIDP01 > JBHIDP01 > JBHIDP01. Next base: position 15,082 of record JBHIDP010000026.1, on the reverse strand, counting down.
TCCACCGCCATGCTGGTGGCCACTGCGGGGCCCTTGGATCAGTACGTGGTCACCCACCCCGACTACTTTTTCGAGCAATCGCCAGAGCATGGCCTCATCAACCCTGACAATTTGATCATCCTCCTCAACCATATCAAGTGCGCTGCCTTTGAACTACCTTTCGCCGAGGGTGAAGGCTTCGGCAACCTTACCCCCCAGGCTACGGCCGAGGTGTTAAACTTCCTGGCTGAGGAAGAGGTCTTGTACCATTCCGGTGGGACCTGGTACTGGATGAGCGAGACCTACCCGGCCGAAGATATCAGCCTGCGGACTGTGGCCCCTGACAACTTTGTGATCGTTGACCGCACTGCCGAGTCCCGTGTCATTGGCCAGGTTGACCGTCAGAGTGCCATCTGGTTGATCCATCCCGAGGCCATCTACCTTCACCAAGGACAGCAATATCATGTGGATGAGCTGGATTGGGAAGGGAGGTGGGCCTACGTGCGTCGGGTGGCTGTGGGCTACTACACCGAGGCTCAACTGACGGTCGAGATCAGCGTCCTGGATGTGACGGCCCAGGAGAGAGAAGGCGGGGCCCTGAAAGCTCACGGCCAGGTGATGGTCACCACCAAAGCCACCGGATTCAATAAGATCAAGCTCTACACCCACGAGAACCTGGGGCAGGGTGAGATTGACCTACCGGAGCAGGAGATGCAGACCACGGCCTACTGGCTCAGCCTCCCGCAGGAGACTGTGGACCGGCTGCGGGACGAGGGGCTATGGCGCGGGGACACTATTGACTACGGCCCTGACTGGCTAGGCCAGAGACGTCGGACCCGGCAGCGAGACCGTTTCACCTGTCAGAGATGTGGGGCTGTGGAAACGGATCGGGAGCATGACGTGCATCACCTCGTGCCCTTCCGACAGTTCGGCTACGTGCCAGGGAAGAACGAGAAGTACAAAGAGGCTAATGCCCTGACCAATCTGGTGACCCTGTGTCATACCTGTCATGGGCAGGCTGAGTTGAGCCGTCGGACCCGTAGCGGCCTGGCCGGTCTGGCCAATCTGCTGGGCACGGTGGCTCCCCTCTACCTTATGTGCGATCCACGTGACATCGGCCTGGCAACCGAGCCCCGATCCAGGTTCACGGGCCAGCCTACCATTTTCATCTACGACAAAGTACCGGCCGGCGTGGGATTCAGCCAGGCGCTATACGGTCTACATGCCGAGCTGCTAAAACGGGCAGAGGAGCTTATCCAGGACTGTCCCTGCACTAGCGGCTGTCCTTCCTGTGTCGGGCCGGCCAGCGAGATTGGGGATGGGGGGAAGGAACATACACGAGCCTTGATCAGGGCATGCTCTGCAAAAGATGAAGATGGAGTTGTCCATGAACAAACATGAGGAACGGCCCTGGCGTATCCTCTCCAGCCAGGTTGTGTACGAGCGCGGTTTTCAGATCGTTGAGGAGCGGCTGGAGACACCAGCCGGGGAGATGCTTTACGTCCATATGCGGAGCCCGGTGGAGGCGGTAGCTACCGTTGCTTTAACCGGCGATCACAAGGTAATCCTCACCCGGCAGTACCGCCACCCCCTGGGTCGTTGGATTTACGATCTGCCGGCCGGTTCCCACCGCATCGGGGAGGATCCGAAGGTTGGTGCCTTGAGAGAGCTGGAGGAGGAGACAGGATTCACCACGGACAACATCATCAAACTGGGCTACTACGTTCCTTTCCCTGGCAGCCTCAACGTCGGAACCCATCTCTTCCTGGCCCGTGACCTTGTCCCTGGCAGCCGTAGCCTGGACAAACATGAGTTCATCAATCTGGTCTACATGGACTTTGATGAGGCTCTGCAAAGGGTGTTGGACGGCGAGTTCACGGATGGAGCTTTGATGATGGGCCTCCTTTTGACGGCCCAGAAAGGGTTGACGCACTGAGGCATGGCTGACCTCGATCTGCGCGACAGGCTCAGAAAGATGGGAGTGCAGGTGGGGGCCGCTCACCTGAAGCCACGCCCGTCCAGACGCGGCCCGGCCATCGAGGAGGTGATCCGGGGTGAATTCATTGACAGCGACCACGGCCCTTGCTTCCTGGCCGAGGAGCGCTACCCCCTGGAGTATCTTCAGGGCCGGGTGCCTCTCTCCTCTGCCCTGAATCAAACTTCCGAGACCATTGTCTGCCTGGCCAGGGATGAGCGCCTGGCTGCCTTCGACGCTGGCTCGGCAGTCTTCGTTGATATTGAGACCAGCGGCCTGGCTGGAGGCACGGGCACCTATGCCTTCCTGGTCGGTGTGGGATATTTTGCAGACGAGGGCTTCCACCTCAGACAGTTCTTCATGCGTGATCCGGCCGAGGAAAGGGCCATGTTGGCCGCCCTGGGCCCTTTTCTAGAGCGCTTTGCCGCTGTGGTCAGTTTCAACGGCAAGGCTTTCGATCTCCCCCTCCTTCAGACCCGCTTCATCTATCACCGCTGGCGACTACCTCTGGTCAATCTGCCTCATCTCGACCTTCTCCACTCGGCGCGGCGTCTCTGGAAGGAGCGTCTGGCCAGTTGTGGTCTGTCCTCCCTGGAAGAGCACATCCTGGACCTGCGACGGGCTCAGGCTGATGTGCCCAGTTGGCTTGTTCCAAGGCTCTACTTCGACTACCTGCGCTCCGGGGATGCAAGGCCATTGGCGGGGGTCTTCTACCACAACGGGCAGGATATCCTCTCCCTGGTGGCTTTGGTAGGGCACATGGTGCAACTGTTCGACCATCCTTTCAGCAGGGTGGGGAGGCAGGGGGCTGATCTCTACGCTCTGGGGAAGCTATACGAGGAAGCGGGGCTGGTTGATCGCGCTCAGCGGGCTTATCAAGGGGCCCTGGCCTCCCCTTTGCCACCCGCCATCCGGGAGGCAGCCCTGTACCGCCTTTCCTTCCTGTACAAGCGCCAGGGAAGCTGGGGGAAGGCGACAAGAATCTGGCATTCCCTCATTGGCAACGCCCAACTCTACCCCTACGTCGAACTGGCCAAGTACTACGAACATCGCGTCAGGAACTATGGCCGGGCCGAGGAATTGGTGCTGGCTGCTATTGACCTGGTACAGTCACCGCGATTTCCCCACCCTCTGGGGCGGAAAAGGACGATTTTGGCCGAACTGGAGCATCGGCTTGAGCGGTTGCGGCGCAAAGGAAGAAAAAGGGGGCAACATGGGCTATTCACTTAGCTGTTCGGCTTGTGAGGCTGAATTCGGTCCCGAGCAGGCTTTGTATCAATGTGCTGAGTGCGGCGCTCGCCTGGAAATAGGGTACGATTTGAGCCAGCTTGCTACAGCGGACAGAGGGATGGTGGTTAAGAGCGGGGGGCCAGGAGTGTGGCGCTACCGCTCACTTCTCCCGGCCACAAAGTCCACTCCCCAGTTCAGCCTTGGGGAGGGAAGCACACCTCTCCTGCCGGCCAACAAGTTAGGCCAGGCAGTAGGTCTGCCTGACCTTTACCTGAAGAATGAGGCTATCAATCCCAGCGGCACTTTCAAGGACCGCTGCATGGCGGTGGGGGTGGCCAAGGCTCTGGAGTTTGGGGCGAGAGCCCTGGCCATTGCTTCGGCCGGGAATGCCGGGGCTGCGGCGGCTACCTACGCAGCCAGGGCTGGTCTGCCCTGCTACGTCTTTGTGCCAGCCATTACCCCTCCGGAGCGGATCACACAGATATTGGTTCACGGAGCACAGGCCATCGCCGTCAAGGGCACGGTCAACGACTGCATTGACATGATGAACAGGGGCCGTGCGGAGTTCGGCTGGCACCTCCTGACCACGGCCGCCCCCATCAACCCCTACCAGGGCGAAGGGCCGAAGACCATCGCCTACGAAATATGCGAGCAGTCAGGATGGGCTGTGCCGAACTGGGTGATCCTGCCAGTGGGAGGAGGGGGTATCCTTTCGGCCTGTTGGAAAGGGTTCCAGGAATTTCATCGGTTGGGGTGGATCGAAAGGTTACCTCGCCTGGTCGGGGTTCAGGCAGAGGGGTGTGCGCCCCTGATCCGCGCCTTTGAGGAGGGGAGAGGGCCGGAGGAGATCGAAAGCTGGGGGCCGCCCACCACCCTGGCCGCCTCCATCGCCGATCCATTCCCCCTGGACGGGGCCACGGCTCTGCCAGCGATCAGAGCTTCAGGTGGGGTGGCGGTGGCTGTCTCCGACGAGGAGATTCTGCAAGCGGAGGAGCTTCTGGCCCGGAAGGAGGGTGTCTTCGCCGAGCCGGCCAGCAGCGCCACCCTGGCTGCCCTGCAGAAGCTGTTGGCTAAAGGGACAATTGGCCGCGAGGAGTCGGTGGTCCTGGTCATCACCGGCACCGGCTTCAAGGACATGACCACAGCGATCAGACTTACCGGTTCCTTCCCTACCATCGAGCCTCGCTTCGAGCAGATGGCAGAGGCCGTCCGCTCCCACGCCGATCGGTAAACAAGAAATTGTACATAGCTGTCAAGGAGCAAAAATGCCCTGTTGCCTTGATGAATCCGGCAACGTAGATCCTTTTTCGGGTTCTCGCTTCCTGGTGGTGACCATCCTCGTCACTCTGGTTCCGCGATCCATCGAATTGCACGTGAAGCGGGCTCGCAAAAGCCTGGGTAAGAAGCCTGCACCCAGTGAGATGAAAGCTTCGACATCGGAGCCCAAGATTGTCGAGCGATTGTTGAAAGCGATAGCTCAGGAGAACGTAGAGATTGTGGCTGTAATCGTGGACAAACAGAGCATTCTCAGGGCGCCTAGAGATTCGGAGGATATCTACCGATTAGCGGTCACGAAGGCTATCACGCATTGTGTGGAGCGGTGGCCGAGGGGCACCTTCTACCTTGATAAGCGTTACACCAAGAGAGCGTTGAGATATCAGTTGGAAGAGACGATCAGAGAAGGACTTGTTGAGGTGCTTCAGGAGGTGGTGCTGATCCGGCAGGAAGACTCTTTGGTGCGTAAAGAGCTTCAGGCAGGAGACCACACCGCTTTCGATGAAAATTATAGCATGATTTCACATGGGTGTCAAGGATGAAACGAGCCATCGAAAGCACCTTCCCCATCGAAGAGTCTTGGGGTTGTAGGGACAACCGGCTGCGTTGACTAAAAAGCCAGCCTACGGTGAATCGTACGAGAACAGGAAGGTCCACAGGTGGTCAACCAGGCTCCAGGTCTCCTCCTGGCTGAAGATGGTCCCCCAGTAGGGCATCCCCGTGCCCATCCCCCCACGACGGATCTTGGCATGGTAAATCTGGCCCGTCCCCCCGGCCATGGTCTCCGCCTGGCTGAATTTGGCCGGTGGCTCTGAAGTGTATTGGCTGCCAGGCCCATCTCCCAACCCGCTCTCCCCGTGACAGCCGGTGCAATTCTTCTGATACAACCCCTGGCCCAGTGTCAAACTTTCCGGACTGGCGCTCAGGGACCAGAGGTAGGCTACGGTGTCCCATCGCTCCTCCTCGCTCAGGGTATCGTTCGAGCCATGCTCGGAAAGGGGCGTCGTTTGCGGGCCGATCTGTTTGAAGATATCGCTTGGGCTTTGGTCGCGGGTGAAGGTCGGTTCGGCCAGGGTGCTCTCGTCATGACAGGTGGCGCATCGTGCGGCGAAGATGCCCTTTCCCTGCGAGGCCGAGGGTTTGGTCTCGGGGTAGAACTCAGCTTCGTGAGGGGCATCAATCTCCAGCCCGGCCGGGTAGCCAGGCTCCTTTTCCTCCTCCAGCCCCTTTCCCGGAGCTGTAGGATCAATCACCTCCAAAACACCCCTCATCCGATAGTGGTATGGGCTGCACCAGACGTTGCAGTAGAAAGTGAATCGCCCCGCCCGTTCGGGAATGAACTCCACTACCTTTGTCTCGCCGGGGCGGATCATCCCCGCCTCAATGCCCAGTTTCCCGATGGCGAAGCCGTGGATTACGTCACGGCTGGTTACCCGCAGGCGAACCGGCTCCCCTACCCTGACGGTTACCACCTCAGGCCTCCAGCCCCCAACCTCCGGCACTTGAGCGGTCAAATCAATCAGTTGGTAGCTGCTCTGCCTGGTGGGCAGATAGAGATGCTGGTAGCCGAAAACGGTCAGGGGAAGGCCAACGACGATAGCCAAGACAACGAGAAGGGCAAATGACTCCTGTTTGTTCACCTCGGAACCATCCCTATCACAGGTAGAGCCACTCGAACAGGAAGGAGAGGCCCGTCAAGAAGAGAGTGATGGGGACCAGGGCGCGAAGGGCCAGCCGGCGATCACCGCTGTTCTGCTGAGCGATACGGTAGGCGATGTAGATGGAGAAGAGCAGCCCGCCCAGCAGGATAGGAACCTGCAGGTAGGGCACGATTTGGGGCCAGTAAGGTGTCCAAGGGTAACCGCTGGTACCGAAGAGGTTCCAACCCCAGCCGAAGGGGTCAGAAATGACGGGCAAAGCGTAGGAGAGGTTGACCAGGACAAAGGAGATGCTGAAGGCCATCCAGCCAGCGAGGCCCATAGGGACGAGGGCATAGGCGAAGTCAATGAACAGGTCCCTGGTCGGGACCGCCCTTATGCCACCCAGAGCCTGGGCAACCACTGTGAAGGCCAGGAACAGGCCGGGGAGGAGTAAAAGATTGACCGTCAGGAACATGATGGCGTACGGGACAAAAGTCGAAAGGGAGGCCGGATCGGCCCACTCCTTGAGCCAGCCCCAGGGACCCAAGAGTACCACTGAATAGAGCAGAGCGCAGGCCACCATGACGAACGCTTTGTAGGCCTCGTCTAACCCCCTTTCCCTGGCGACCAGCAGGTCCAGGCCCAAGGGTCTGAGGTTGAGGGCGATGTTGTCTTCGGGGCAGGTCTTCAGACATTCGGTGCACAGCCCGCAATAGGCGTTGCGCTCCATCTTGCCCGGGAAAGTCAGCCAGGGACAGCCGTACCCGGCCTGGCTCCCCAGATAACACTCTCGCCCCTTGTGAGCCTGGCAGACCTCCCTGTCCTTGACCCGTAGCTCCAAAGGGGCGAGCATGGAATAGAGGCCGATGAAGCCCCCGACGGGACACACATAACGGCAGAAGGTTCGCCTCTCAAACCCCAGGCTGAGCCCAAGGGCTATCAGCACAAAGGCCAGGAGGAGGGCACCCGTCACCAGGGGGTTGGTCAATATGGTGGCACTGAACAATGCCACCCCGAGGAAAGCGAAGTTCTGGAGCCAGATGTTGCGGAACCACCGGGGCCATCTCCACCGTCGAGAAAGGGAAGGATGGTCTCTTTTGCCGATAAAGGAGCGGCGTTGAAGCCATTCCCCAGGCATAGGGATAGGGCACATGGCACACCAGGCCCGGCCGCCCAGCGGGATCAGAAAGAGGATGAGAAGTGCCCACCAGATGATCCAGACGAAGATGACGGCGAAGTTACGGTTGCCGACCGGCGTTCCCCAAAGCCCGGCCAGGATGGTCAAGACCAGACTAAAGAGGGCTGGAACGGTTAAAGCCCATTGAAAGGCCCGCTGCCTGAGTACCCCCTTTATGAAAGATGAGCGGGTCAACTCTACCCGGCGGAGAGATAGCGCTCCGACCTTCACGCTTTTGGTACCCACAGGTAGACTATGGACCCCAGGGCCACAACTGCTGTTAGAAGGATGGAACGCCAGAAAGGGGTGTTGGGCTCCACCACCAACTCGCCGATCATGAAGGGGTGAAGGGCACCGCAACTCTCGGAGCAGCGGAAGCGGAACTTACCTACCCGGTCGGCTACGAAATCGGCCTCGGCCTTCCGTCCGGGCGGCGCCGAGAGGTTGAGCCCGTATCCATCCAGGTAGAGGCCGTGGGTCACATCGAGTGATTTCAACACGAGCTTGACCTGATCACCCCTGTTGACCCTGATGATGGCTGGATCGTAAGCGAAGCTGGTGGCTTGCACCACGAAGTGGCGTTGGCCCGGTTCCACACCTGCCAGAGGGAGCGGGACCAGCAGAGTGGCCAGGGCTAAGGCTGCAAAGAGGGCCAGGATTACCTTACCCAACATCTCACTGGACCGGTGCGGTGTTAGTCGGTGGGCCGTAGCGGCTGTAGCTCTGATCAATGTAGGTTCGGATCTCGGCCAGAGATTTTCCCTGACGCATCAATCGCATAACGTCACGCGTTATGTCTATACAAATACTTCAGTTGAAAGCGTGGTCGTCGAAGACGATGGAACCGTCTGGCTTGAACTGCTGAATATAGCAATCCAGGTTGCTCAGGTGCCCCATAGCGCCGCAGCCACAGAAGCAAGGGATTCTCTCCAGCACCTCTGGATTGGCGATGGCGAACTGGAAAGCCTCCTTGACCGTCAGTGGCGCTCTGGCTACAAAGTCCGGGAGCTGTGAGGCGGGGGCCAGTTTGATCTCCACCGCCTGCCCTGAACCTACGCCTGGTGAACAAGCGCCCAGCACCGAGGCCAGGATCATAAGAACGGCCAAGGCGGCTATAGCGGTTGAATTTGCTATAGGCAGCGCAGCCGAAAATCTTCCTAATGCGCAAGGTGCTTTCTTCCACATTTTTACCGGTGTCACTAAGGATGTCTCCTCTCTGTCTTGAAAACTGACTGGAGTGCGGTCGCAAGCGCTCACCTGCGAACTCGGTCAAAGCACGCTCTGAGGACATGCCCGGTGACAAGCGGTCACGCGGGGTTTGGGTAGAAGCTGGCAATAAGCTGACGCGAGCGTGACCGCTTGTCAGGTGAGCGCTTGCGAGGACGCAAGGCTTCGGCGGTGAGCGTCTCGACTGAGCCCCGCCCTGAGCCCCGCAGTGAGACTTCGTCGAGCTCAGTCGAGACGCGGGACGAAGGGCTCGACGAAGTCTCAGCCGAACCGTCCGCCTTTGCAAGGCCCAAAGGCAGGCTTGCGCCCTTCGGCTACGCTCAGGACGAAGCCTGCACTCCGTATTCCGGATTCACAACTACTGACTCTTTGTCCCGTTCCTCCTCCTGATCACCCCCGTGCCCTTCAGGTAATCAACAGTTAGAATTCGGCTTCCTGGTTTTCTTTGTCCAAAAGAAAATGACAGACGCTGCCGCCGCAGAACTTCTGAACCTCGACTGACAGTTGCCGCGTCGTCTCCTCCACCACTTCTCGACCGATCTGCTTGATCCCCTCGACCGTCAGAAGCACATTCCTGGTCGTGTCCAGTACCTTGGCCTTGTCGCACTCTCTCCAGTTCCAGCGCCGGCTCAGGGCTTCCACCTGGTCAGTGTAGATCACTTCGCCAGGCGCTGGAAACCCAACCTCACCCGACCCCAGCCCAAGGAACCTTTCATGACCCTCCGCGAACTTGATGACGATATCACCCTGCACCTTGTCGAGGTCATAGGCGGCGATGGGTAGCACCGACTTGAGGGAGAAGGAGTTGCAAAGGTCCACCAGCTTGTTAATGCGTGGCAGGCTCCCTTCCTTCAAGACCCGCCGCAGGAGAGATTCCACCGCCGAATTGTAGCGGCTGGGTTTGACCCCGAAACTTGAATAGGTACTGCGCCATGAGGCGATGTGAGGTTCCTTGGCCAGACGGGAAAGCTCTAAACGGCTACGAACATACGCTTCAGCTTCGGTCAAGAGCTCCTCTACCCCTGCTGCCTTACGGGCATTGTCTATCCCCCTGGCTACCACCAGGCCGGTGGTGAGACTGGGATAGGCCTGCCAGATTTCTCTCGCAACCACGTACTTCATCTGTTCTCTCCCTCCGCTTCACTTGGTCGGTCACCCTCAATCCAGTACTCTCCCCCCTCCCATACCTCCTTCTTCCAGATGGGTACGGTCTCTTTCAAGCGGTCAATGGCGTAGCGACAGGCTTCGAACGCTTCGGCACGATGCGGGGTGGCCACGGCGATGACGACGCTCGCCTGGCCTATCTCCAGATGACCGACCCGGTGAACTATGGCTACCCGCTCGATCCCCCACCGTTCCTTGATCTCCTGGCCAATCTCCCTCATTTTGGCTTCGGCCATCTCCTTGTAGGCGTCGTATTCCAGGTAAAGGACCCTCTTACCCAGAGACTCGTTGCGCACCACGCCGCTGAAGGTTACAACCGCGCCGGCCCCATCGTATTGCACCAGTTCAGCCACCTCTTCGGGGTGGATCTCCCCTGTGGTGATCTGAAATATCCCGCCACCGCTCACCGGGGGGAGGAAGGCCACCTCATCGTTATCAGCTAAGGCAGTGTCTCGGGAGACGTACTCCATGTTGACAGCCGTGACCCAGTGGTCGGAGAGGTCGCCCAACTTCGGGTTCTCCCTCTTCATCTGTTCCCACAGGCTGGCCACAGTTGTCCCTTCCTCAACCTCCATCTCCAATTCCCTGCATCCAACCAACTCAGAGTATATAGCGAAGAACTTCACCTTCACCCGCATAGCGTCCTGCTTAGCCCCCGTAGCTCCAGCCATTCCTTTGTCCCATCTACCCTTTCCAAAGCCTGCGATGACAAGCGTGCACCTATTGCCCTGCCTCGGCCAAGGCTCTCTCCAACAGGTTGGCTACTCCTAACTCGGCGGCCCACCGTCGCAGATAGGTCAGGTCGAGCCGGTCCCTCTGCACCTTGAGCACCCCCAGCACATCCCGCCACTGTCGTTCCGAGACTTCGCCTCCTATCCGGTACCACTCCAGTTTCGCCAGAACGATGTCTTCGGCACTGGCTACGTAGGCGGTACGCTCTGGATCAGTCGCCACCACCTGCTGCGTCCGTCGCTCGAACTGCACCCGGTCAAAAGGCCGCTGCTTGGGGACAAAGATGTCTACCTTGAACATCGTCTCCAGGTGGATAACGTTGAAACTGCTCTGGCGACGGATGGCATCGTGGATGGCCTCGACGTCCACATAGAAGGCACCGCCCAGCGCTTGGGCCAGGGGTTCGGCGTGCTCAGGGTGCAAGTCGGCTACCAGGTCTGCATCCATCGTGGCCCGCACCACCCCGTGCACGGCGCTGGCTAGCGACCCGCCGATCAGGTAGGGCACGCCCAATGCCTCTAGCGCCTCAATTACCAGCAGAGTTACAGCAACGGGTTCAGAGAGCATCAAGCTACTTCTGTCCTACCACGGCCCCGTACACACGGGCGGCCAGTGCTGGGCCCAGCAGCAGGTCGGCCAGGCGGCGGCGTAACTCCTCCGGTGTGGCCTGGGGATACCGCTGGCGCAGGCCGCTGAGGGCCAGCGTGTGCACCATATGGTTCATCTGACCCACCATCTCCAGTTTGCGCCACGGCGGGGCCTGGCGCAGCAACTCGATCTGCACCCGCTCGGCCTCCGGCCGAGTGTCGGGAAACAAGGCAGACATATCACGTACTCTCCGATGTCGTTGACGCAATCGCGTCTGCAGGTAACAGATATCCTCTGACCACCATCAGCGGCTGGACCTGGCGCACCTGTTTACGAGCTGGGTTCCGGCTACTCCCACTCGATCGTAGCCGGGGGCTTGGACGAAATGTCGTACACCACCCGGTTGACCCCTGGTACCTCGTTGACGATGCGGTTGCCGACCCGGGCCAGCAGATCGTGGGGGAACCGGGCCCAATCGGCAGTCATGAAATCGTCGGTGGTCACCGCCCGCAGCGCAACTACGTGGGCGTAGGTGCGGCCATCGCCCATCACCCCTACCGAGCGCACGGGCAGCAGGACTGCAAAGGCTTGGGCTGCGGCCCGGTACAACCCCGCGACCTGCAGCTCCTCCAAGAAGATGGCATCGGCCTGGCGCAGGGTCTCCAGCCTCTCCCAGGTCACTTCACCCAGCACCCGGATGGCCAGCCCCGGTCCGGGGAACGGATGGCGCCAGACCATCTCCTCCGGCAACCCCAACGCCTCGCCCACCGCCCGTACCTCATCCTTGAAGAGGTAGCGCAACGGCTCAACCAGCTCGAACTCCATATCCTGCGGTAAGCCTCCAACGTTGTGGTGCGTCTTGATGGTGTGGGCAGCCTGGGTATCACGTGCTGTCGCGCTCTCGATGACGTCGGGATAGAGGGTGCCCTGGGCCAGGAAGCGGTAGGGGTGAGCACACCCCTTCTGGGCCACCAATCGTCGGGCCTCTGCCTCAAAGGTCCGCACAAACCGGGCACCGATGCGCTTCCGCTTCTCCTCTGGGTCGGTAACCCCTTGCAGGTCGCGCAGAAACTCCTCCTTCGCATCCACCGCCGCCAGCCGCATGTCCAACTCGCGCTGGAAGGTCTGCACCACCTGCCTGGCTTCACCCCGACGCAGCAGGCCGTGATTCACAAAGACGCAGGTGAGCTGGTCGCCTACTGCCCGGTGGACCAGCGCCGCCGTAACGGCCGAGTCCACCCCACCGCTGAGTCCGCAGATGACCCCGGCATCGCCCACCTGCTGGCGGATGGCAGCTACACTCTCTTCGATGATAGAGCTGGCTGTCCAGGTGGGTGCGCAACGGCACACCTCGTAGACGAAGTTACGCAGCAGGTCCAGGCCCTGGGGAGTATGGGCCACTTCGGGGTGGAACTGGAGGCCATAGTAGCCCCGGTCGGGGTCTCCCATGGCCGCGATGGGAGAATTGGCCGACGTGGCCAGCGGGACCCAGTCGGGTGGCGGTTCCTCGATGCGGTCGCCGTGGCTCATCCAGACAGGGAGCTGGAAGGGGAGGCCCGCGAAGAGGGGGACGTCAGGGGTGGTCAGCGTCACCTCAGCGGGGCCGTATTCCCGGGCCTGGGCCGGAGCGACGCGGCCGCCCAGTTGACGGGCCAGCGCCTGCATCCCATAGCAAATGCCGAGCACCGGCCGACCGCTCTGGAGGAGGCCTTGAGGTAAGGAGGGTGCGCCGGCCTGGTAGACGCTGGCCGGGCCGCCGGAGAGGATATAGCCCCTGGGCGCCAGCCGTTCGAACTGCTCCCATGGCGCGTCCCAGGGGATGAGTTCGCAGTAGACGTGCAGTTCCCGCACCCGCCGGGCGATGAGCTGGCTGTACTGGGAGCCGAAGTCAACGATGGCGATGGCATTTCGGCTTTCGGTCATGAGTTCGAACCCTCGGCGAAGATGATCTTGCCGCCCTCCATATTGACGATGACCGCCAGGCTCTCGATGGGCACCCCGAGGCCAGCCAGGGCCTCACGGCCACCTTCAAAGGTCTTCTCGATGACAGCACCGATGCCCACCAGGGTCGCGCCGCTCTGTTCGACGATGCGGGCCAACGCGGCGATAGTGTTGCCCGTGGCTAGGAAGTCGTCAATCAACAGCACCCGGTCGCCTGGCCCCAGAAACTCGGGGGAGACCATCAACTCGACCAGCTTCCCCTTTGTGTGAGAGGGTGCTCTCTCTTTGTAGGGGTTCTTAGGCATGGTGATGGGCCTGGTCTTGCGGGCGTAGACAACCGGCACATTCAGCGTCAGCGCGGTCGTGAGCGCCGGGGCGATGCCTGAGATTTCAGCGGTGATGACCTTGGTCGGGTTGAGGTGGGCGAAGCGAGCGGCCAGTTCCCGTCCCATCTCCAGCGTGAGTTGCGGGTCCACCTGATGGTTGATGAAGCTGTCCACCTTCAGGATGCCCCGACCGAGGTTCTTTCCCTCGCGGAGGATGCGTTCTTTGAGCTTCTGCATGATGGCGGGGATCCCTCCTCTTGGCGTCGCAGGCATTGTACACCAGGAATAAGAGGGAGGCAAAGTGCCACAAAACAAGTCACGATACATTCTGAGCATCCTGGACGCTATGTCGTCGGCGGCGCTGATGTGACGGATGGGGAGGTAGTCTTCGATGAGACGACGGTCGTCAAGCATAAGTCTAACCTTTCAAAACTACTGGTTGTCCCCTTTGCAAATGTGTCTGTGCTCTCCAGGATGTCCTATCACGAATGAATTTATGGACCTTGAATGGGGGAATAAATGAGGAATTCCCCGTTTTGCTCCCTTTGCGGCAGGCGGTAGTACGCGCCACGCCCGACCCCGACCGCTTCCAGTCGGCCCTGCTCGGTCAGTTTCCGCAGCCGGTAGCGGGCCTGCTCTTCACTCAGCCCGTTGGCTGCTAGAAAACGTCCTGCCACTTACCTCCTGCCGCCTCGTACATCTTCCCCAATCGCTCAGGGATTTCGTCAAAGTCCGACACCCAGAGCACGCGCGTGCCCAAACGCTTCAGTGAGGCTTCGGTCAGATGGTTGATCTCGGGAGCTTTCCGGTCCGACAGAATGGCGAAATGGCGGATGATCTCCAGCTCGTCTGGCTGCAAAACCCCTTCTCTCTGAAAGCTGTGCTCCCGTTCTGCCCTCGAATAGTGAAGGAGTCGCCGGATGTTGTCGTCGTTCAGCGATAAGCCAATGAAGAGACAGGAATGCTCGCGCAGAAGGTAGAGGAAGGTGTAGTTGAAGAGGCTGTTGGGCTCGTTGAAGAAATCAAAGTACTCCTGCTCTGTGAAAACCAGGACGTCCGGGGCCTCTTTCGTGCGATCCCCGATATACCTGTCAAACCGTAGATAGCCATGCATGTGATACACATTGATCTTGCCAGGTATCGCTCCGGCAGAAGGGCGCTCAATAGTCCGCAGGATACGTTTCTCGTAGCGGGCGTAGGCATAAGCTTCCAGCACAGCATCCACGTTAAAGCTGACCACCGCGTGGATCAGAGGATTGGGAGAGTAGGTCCTCTTGCCCTCATCTCTGCGGGCGCACAGACTGGCGACGGCTCTCAGGGTCGGATTACACTCTCTGATGTACCGGATGAACTGACCACGATTGCCTTTGTCAACTCCTTCCGGGAAGAAGGGAAAATCCTTGTAGAGTTCCTGGCGTACGAGTTCGGAGTGTTCGGTACCTTCTTCAACACACCCATTGTCTATCACACTGGCGATGGCTGGGAGAGTATAGCCGCTGTCTTTCAACAGCCGATAAAGAGAAGGCCCATTGTCTCCAAAGCATCTTACCATGAGCCGCCTCAACAATTCCTCCCAGTTTGGCAGCCCACAGCCCACAGATACCCCCGCGCCGAGGGCCAGAATGAGCCCTTTCCTCCGGTAAGTTTCCTCTAATTGTCTCCAACTCTTGTTTGGCACGTCTTCTCTCCCCAGACCTATCCGAAGCTTACCTGATCTGAAACTAGCTCGACTACCGCACATGCACGGTAGTCAAATGGACAGCATTGTTAGTGGCCGGATGCCCTTCAGCACCCGATGTTGGCAAGCGTTCACCGGTCACGAGATCGT
>JBHIDP010000025.1:0-21780 GCA_046760185.1 Anaerolineae bacterium | reverse complement strand
ATCCTGGACACCAGGGAAGAGGATGGCCTGTTCAGATTCTACGTGCGCAAGACAAAATAGATCGAGGAGGACAGAGATGGCTGAAGAAAAGAAAAGACGACGACTGGCCCTGGTGGCTTCCCAGGGCTCCCTTGACATGGCTTATCCCCCCCTTATCCTGGCCTCAACAGCGGTGAGCCTGGATTGGGAGGTGGGGATATTCTTTACCTTCTACGGACTTGACATCATCAACAAAAGGAAGTTGCCGGCCTTGAAGGTTTCAGCGGTGGGCAACCCGGCTATGCCCCCTCCCTTCCCCTCGATCCCTCTGCAGGTGCCCAACATCATCGGCACCCTGCCTGGGGCGACAGCCCTGGCCACTTCCTTCATGAAAGGCTGGATGGCCAAGGCGAACATGCCTACCATCCAGGAGCTGATAGAGGTTACCCTGGATGGGGGCGGCAAGCTCTTTGCCTGTACCACCACCATGGGGGTGATGGATGTAGAGGAAGAGGACCTGATCGAGGGAATCTCCTGCCTTGGTGCGGCCGCCTTCCTGGACTTCGCCGCCGAGGCCGATGTAGCCATGTTCATATAAGCAATTTTAAACCCACGGTCTGTCCAATGTTATCAATTTTCAGACGTTCGTGAGCGTCTCGACTGAGCTCGACGAAGTCCTCAGTCGAACGATGGAGGAACCCTTGAACATGACCAAGAAAGCACGGCTCCAGGCTGCCATAAAGGGGGAAGCGGTTGATAGAATACCCATCGCCTTCTGGCGTCATTTTCCCGGAGATGACCAGCGAGCCGATGATCTGGCTAAAGCCATTATCGCCTTTCAGAGACGATTCGATTTCGACTTCGTCAAGGTCACCCCCTCCAGTTCCTTCACCGTTGAGGATTGGGGAGTGAAAGCAGTGTATCGGGGTAACCAAGAGGGGACGCGAGAGTACACCGAGCGGCGGGTGAAGTCCCCTGAGGATTGGCACAGGCTGGAGCCCCTGGACGTCACCAAAGGGGCTCTTGGACGCCAACTCAATTGTCTGCGGTTGCTCAAGCAGGAGTTCAAGGATGAGGTGCCTTTCATCCAAACCATCTTCAACCCGTTAGCCGTAGCCCGTTACCTGCGCGGCGACCGTTTCCTGGTAGATATGCGCACTCATCCTGATGCTCTCCACGCCGGCCTGGAGGTCATCACCGACACCCTTGCTCGTTTCATCAAAGAGGTTACCAACACCGGCGCGGCCGGCATCTTCCTGGCCGTTCAACACGCCACCTACCGCCTGCTGAGTGAAGGTGAATATCGGGAGTTCGGGATCAAGTACGATCTGGCAGCCTTGAATGCCGCTACAGGGTCCTGGTTCAACGTCCTCCACATCCACGGTGATGACATCATGTTCGACCTGTTGAACGACTACCCTGTGCAGGCCGTCAACTGGCATGATCGCAGCACATCTCCCTCTCTGGCGGAAGCCAAGGGCCGCTTTGCCGGAGCCCTCATCGGTGGGATCAAACAATGGGAAACGCTGCTGACCGGTGATCCGGAAGATGTGGAGGGTGAGGTGCGGGATGCCATAGCCCAGACCGAGGGCCGGGGGCTGATCATCGGGGCCGGATGCGTCATCCCCGTCACCGCTCCTGAAGGCAATATCTGGGCCGCCAAACGAGCAGCCGTCAGGAAGTAGAGGCCAAACCACAACAAAAAGCCTCCGGCTTTCCAGGTTGGAGGCTTTTTCCTGGCCCACTTGGCACCACGCTTCGTTAGCGGGGTTGTCCCACTTTGAGCTCCGCGTGCTCCTCAGCATGGTATGAGCTTCGTACCAGAGGGCCCGACTCCACGTGTCTGAACCCCATGCGCTCTCCTTCAGCTTTGAGCTTCTGGAACTGCTGGGGGGTGTAGTAACGGTGGATGGGTAAGTGTTGCGGCGAGGGTTGAAGGTATTGGCCCACAGTCAATATGTCACAATCCACCTCCACCAGATCGGCCATAACGGCCAGTACCTCCTCCCACTCCTCTCCCAGTCCCACCATCATCCCCGACTTGGTCAAGACTTCGGGGGCCATCTCCCTGGCCCGTCTTAGCACCTCCAGAGATCGTTGGTAGTCAGCCTGGGGCCTGACCTGACGATACAGACGGGGAACCGTCTCCACGTTATGGTTCAGGATATCAGGCTGTGCTTCCATCACCCTGGCCAAAGCCTCAAGGGAACCTTTGAAATCGGGGATGAGAACCTCTACCGTGCAGCGGGGTACCAGTTCCCGGATGCAGCGGATAGTCCGGGCGAAGATGCCTGCTCCGCCGTCAGGCAGCTCGTCGCGGTTGACCGAGGTGACAACAGCGTGCTTCACCCCCATGCGGGCCACCGCCCGGGCCACCCGTTCCGGTTCCAGGTGGTCCACAGACCCAGGTCGCCCCGTCCGAATGTTGCAGAACCCACAGCTCCGGGTACAGATATCGCCCAGGATGAGGAAAGTAGCCGTGCCACGTCCCCAGCACTCACCTATGTTGGGGCATGTGGCCTCCTCGCAAACGGTGTGCAACTCCAGGCCACGCACCAGGCCCTTTAGCCGGCCGTAGCTCACGCCCCACGGTGCCTTGACCTTTAGCCAGGGAGGCTTTCTCCCTTCTAAAGCGAACCTATCTTGTCCAGTTTGACCCAAGTTCTTCTCCTTGCACTGGTAGTGGCGACTTTAGTCGCTCCAAAGCGGCTGATGCCGCCACTACGAATACTTGTCGGCCTATCTTCTGAAGCGTTCCATCAAATCTTCGAGGGAGAAACCGTCGGCTCCAGCCTTGTGGTGAAGGCTTACAATGCTGGCGTCGTGGGTCACTCTCTCCACCTGGTAGAAGATCCCCAGATAGAGACGCTCCTCGTCCAGGGCCAGGGCCATCGCTTTCATCTTGTCGCCCACATCGTGATCCTGGGGCAAATTGGCCGTTATGTCTCTGAATAGCCGATAGCTGTCGAAGAAGGTGATGCAGGGACTGAGGACCTGAATGAAAGAGAAGCCCTTGTGTTGGATGGCTTTCTTGATAATTTCCGTCATCTCCTGCGGTCTGGCCGAGAAAGCCCGAGCTATGAAAGAAGTGTCATAAGAGAGGGCCATAGCTATGGGGTTGAGAGGGCGATCAATACTGCCATAGGGGGAGGCCTTTCTGGTCATTCCCAGAGGGCTGGTAGGAGAGGGCTGCCCCTTGGTCAGCCCGTAGATTTCATTGTCCATGACGATGCAGGTGATATCCACATTGCGCCGCGCCGCGTGGGGTAGATGGCCGGCCCCGATGCTGAAGAAATCGCCATCCCCACCCATGGCGAAGACGGTCAGCTCCGGGTTAGCTGTTTTGATCCCCGTGGCCAAAGGCAAGGCCCGCCCGTGCACACTGTGGAACCCGTAGGCTTTGACGAAGGCGGGGAACCGGCTTGAACAGCCTATGCCTGAGGCTATAGCCACCCTCTCAGGGGCGATATCCAGGTCAGTTAGAGCTTTGAGAAAACTGCTCAAGACGCCAAAGTCGCCACAGCCGGGGCACCAGATGGGCCTGACATTACTTCTGTAGTCCAGTATAGTCCTCGTAGCCATCATCCCTCCCCTTCTCTTTAGCGAACACCCTCTTCGACCGGAAGTCTCAATTCCTCATAGACTTCCTCAATCTTCTCGAACACCTCGGCTGAGGTAAAAGGAATCCCCTCATACTTATTTAACGGCACCGTTTGGACCCGGAAATGGGCCTGCAGGAGATGAGCCAACTGCCCCGTGTAGTTCACCTCCGGGACAATGACCGTCGCCAGAGGGGCCAAAAATTCCCTGATCTCGGCCTCAGGCAGAGGTTTCAGCACCCTGGGATAGAGAGTGGCCACCTTCAATCCCCGCTCCTGAGCCCTCTCCACCGCCTCTCGCACCGGTCCCTCGGTCGAGCCCCAACCCACCAGGCCGACCAGCGGCTGTGGGTCACCGTAGCGCCGCACCATCCCCCATTCCTTCATCTCCTGCGCCGCCGACCGTACTTTGCGGAACCGTTTCTCCATCATGGCGCGATGGATTTCTGGATCATAGTTAGGAGCTCCGCTGGGGAGATGTTCAAGCCCCTCGGCCGTGTACTGTCCCCCCGCCTGACCGGGCAGGGCCATCGGGGAGACCCCTGTTTCGGTGTATTCATACCTCTGGTAGACGGTCCCCTCGCTCAGGTCAGGGGTCAACCTCTCCATCACCTCCACCTCGGAGAGCTGGAAGGGGGGAGTGGTCTCCACCCGGTGAGAGAGGGATTGGTCGCTGAGAAAGATCACTGGCATCTGATACTTCTCGGCCAGGTTGAAGGCATTCACCATCTGATAGAAGCAATCCTCCACTGAGGTGGGAGCCAAAACGATCCTTGGCCCCTCATCATGGCTGCCATGGAGGGCCAGGTACAGGTCCCCTTGAGCTGTCTTGGTGGGCATACCCGTGCTCGGCCCCGCCCGTTGTACATCCACAATTACGGCCGGGACCTCGGCCATGCTGGCCAAACCTACAAGCTCACTCATCAGGGATAGACCCGGACCAGAAGTGGCGGTCATGGCCCGCTGTCCAGCGAAGGAGGCTCCCAACACCATGGACAGAGCGGCCATCTCATCCTCAGCCTGGATGACAGTGCCCCCCATTTTAGGGAGGTGAGTGGCCAGGAACTCCATTATGTCTGTGGCTGGGGTGATGGGGTATCCGGCGTAAAAGCGACAGCCGGCGGCAATAGCCCCCATGGCAATAGCCTGGTTCCCTGATAGGACCAGCCGGTCCTTCACCTCCAGTCCCTCAATCCTTAACAAGTAGGCATCCTTTTTCTCTATCCTCTCCTCCACGTAGCGATAGCCAGCTTCCAGGGCTGCCAGGTTCTGCCTGAGCATCTCCTCCCCTTTACCGCCGAGGCGTTGCCGCACTATCTCCTGAGAGGTTTCGTAGGGAAGGCCAAACAGCTTGACCATGGCTCCGATGGCCACAAAGTTCTTGCCTCGGCGGAATCCCATCTCATCGGCCAGTTCTGTCAAGGGTAGGGGATATCTGATTTGCTCGCCATCGTCAGGCAGCGATATCTCGCTGCTATCATAGATCAGAACGCCCTCCTTACATAGCTCTTGGTGGTGTTTGTCATATCCTTCCTGATTGAAAGCGACCAGCACATCCAGCACATCCCCCTGGGAATATATCGGTCGGTCGCTGAGCCGCACCTGGAGCATGACATGCCCCCCCAGTATCTCGGCCGGGTAGGTGCGGAAGGTATACACCTCTAGTCCTGAGAAGGCCGCGATCCGGGCGAAGATTTCACCGGTGGTGACAATACCCTCTCCCGATTCGCCTCCCACCCGGATCACCAAATCGTTCTGCGCCATAGAAAATACCTCCTCCGATTGCTGCTACACCTACACAGCTTTACAGCTCGGCTCTGGCACTCTTTATAGCCAATATTATATCACCTTTTTCAATCGTGGTCAGATAGAGAGAGAACACTTCCCCACGTTATATGTCTATGGTATAATCTGTGAGGCAGAAGGTGAAGAGGGATGGATACCAAAGTGAAAGGATTTGTATGATCGCCCATCGAGTGCAGAACTTCACCGAATCGGTCATCAGGGAGATGACCCGCTTGAATGACCTGTACGGGGGTATCAATCTGGCCCAGGGTTTCCCTGACTTCGAGGCTCCCCATGAGTTGAAGGAAGCCGCTGTGCAGGCCATCCGCGACAACTGGAATCAGTACTCTGTCACCTGGGGTTCGCCGCGCCTGCGCCAGGCTATCGCCGAGAAGTACGGCTGGTTCAACGGCATGGTCGTGGACGCCGAGGAGAACGTCACCGTCACCTGCGGGGCTACAGAGGCGATGATAGCTACCATGCTGGCAGTGATCAACCCGGGGGACGAAGTGCTGGTGCTCCAGCCCTTCTACGAGAACTATGGGCCCGATGCCTTTCTGTCCGGCGCAAAACCGGTCTATGTCTCCCTTCGTGCCCCTGATTTCACTTTCGACCGGGACGAACTGCGGGCTGCCTTCAGCCCCAAGACCAAGGCCATCATCATCAACAACCCCAACAACCCCACCGGCCGGGTCTTCACCAGGGAAGAGCTGCAATTCATAGCCGACCTTTGCCAGGAGTACGATGCCCTGGCCATCACCGACGAAATCTACGAACACATCATCTACGTGGACCGGCCTCACGTCAGCATGGCCACCCTGCCAGGCATGGCCGAGCGCACCATTACCATCAGCGGCCTGTCCAAGACCTACTCGGTGACTGGCTGGCGGCTGGGTTATGCCGTCGCCTACAAGGAGCTGACCGACGCCATCCGTAAGGTGCATGACTTCCTCACCGTTGGAGCGCCAGCCCCTTTGCAGGAGGCCGGGGCCATCGCCCTCCGCTTTCCCCGGTCGTACTACGCCGACCTGCAAAAAGGGTACCAGAGGCGACGACAGATGATGATGGATGCCCTGCGCAATGCGGGCTTCAACTGCTCCGATCCTGAAGGGGCTTACTACGTGATGACCGACTTCGCCGCCTTCGGTTTTGATGACGACAGGGAGTTCGCTCACTATCTGGTTAAGGAGGTGGGGGTGGCTACCGTGCCGGGCAGCAGCTTTTATCAGCCGCCGGAACTGGGGCGGAGGCAGGTGCGCTTCTGCTTCTGCAAGCGAGAGGAGACCTTACAGGAGGCAGGGGAGAGGTTGGCCAGGCTGCAACAGGCCTGATTGAGCCCCTCGCCTTAGGTGAGAGTAGAGGGAAGCTTTTTCACCAGGCTTCCCCTTTTTGTGCGGCTAAAATGACTTGGGGTCGAGGCTTCAGAGTGGAGTTTATGAAGGGGATTCCCAGATAGCTTCCGCTTCCCGAGGGGTTGGGAGGCTTCGCTTTCGCCACCAGAGGAGACCGCCGGGCAGGCTGGAGAGAAGGATGATGGTCTGCATGATCAGGGAGAGGGAAAGGGACTTGACCTCCGGTATGCCTATCAGCCCGAAGAAGAAGACGTAGGCACTCTGGTTCACACCCAGGCCCCCTACGGAGATGGGCACCAGGAGGACAAAGGCGATGAGGGGGTTGAAGAGAAAGATGTGCAGGAGAGAGATACCACCCCCCAGAGCCTGGACGATGAGGTAGTTGACAAAATTGGAGATTACGAGCACCAGGGCCGAGATGAAAAATCCCTGAAGAAGGGCCAGGTAGTTGTGGCGGTAGGCCTGCAAAGCGTCGGACAGGCGGCCATAGAGAGGAGCGAAGGTGGAGAGGAGGGGCCAGGCGAAGACCTGCGCCACTCGGGTTCGCAAACGATGGCTGAGGATGATGGCAAAGCCTCCGCCGAAGGCGACAAGGGCGATGAGGACAGCCACGACCACCCTTTGCAGACCAACCTGGCCGGCGGCGTAGGTGGCTACCACGGCCGCCACAACAGCCATAGCCATGAAAGCGATCAGGCCCACCAAACGATCCACCACGACGGAGATGGCCGCCTCGGCCGCTCGCTCGGTGTGACGGGCCAGGTCATACCCGCGCACCACGTCACCACCGACGTTGGTAGGCAAGAAGTTGCCGAAGAAGAGGCCGACAAAGGTGTAAGAGAGGAGACTGGCAAGAGGGACATCTATCCCTTGGGCCTTAAGGAGCACCTGCCACTTGAGGCATCCCACGCTGATGGCCAAGAAATACAGGGCCAGAGCTAAGAGGAGCAAAGGGATATTGGCCGATGAGATGGCCTGACCGACCTTGTCCATCTCAACGCGGCTGAAGAGGTAGGCAATTAGTCCGAAGCTAATAACAACCTTTAGAACTGTAAGAAGCTTGTCTTTCAAATCCTCCCTTTCCCGAGCTAGGTTGGGGAACCCTGACCCTTGCCGGCCTTATTCCTTGGGATTCACCTTCACCTTCTTGGTTGTCCAGGCAATATCCCACACTTCGTGCCTCTGCCCCCTGATGTAGTAGTCATATGCCCCTAAAACACGTGAGAAGGCCTCGATGAGGGCCAGGACTGTCAGGACATAGATGAGGCGAATGGCCCCCCAAAACTCGCCGAAGGCCAAACGCAGCACCCGCTGGGTGTCCAGGCTGGAGACCTGGTAGCCATACTTCCGTTTCAGGTGCAGGTGACCGGCGTAGTTGCGACGGCGCTGGGTGATGAAATCGCTGACCGTCTCCGGACCCATGTTGAATACCACAGCATCGGGAGCATAACGCACCTGAAGCCCCCGATGGATAACCAAAGCCTCCACGAAGGCCTCATCCATAGAGACATCGGGAGGGATAGCATCAAAGACCTTGCGGAAAGCGATCAACTCCCCTAAACGGGGAATCTCTAAACAGAGGGCATGCTCCAGCTTCAAACGCAGATGGGAAAGGTAGCCGATGATGTGATCGGGGACGTTAACCGGGACCTTCTGCGCCCCGGTCATCCCAACCTGAGGATCCTCAAACATCCTGACCAGGTTCTCGATGCTGTCGTGGCGCGGTAGAGTATCACCGCTCTCCAGCACACAGATATCCTCCCTAGCGTGCTTCAGGAAAAGATTGACGGCCGAGGTCTTGCCCAGCCGTTCCTTCTGCACCAGGAGTTTGATGCGAGGATCCTTCTTGGTCATGTACTCACGGACAATCCCCTCTGTGCCATCGGTACAGCCACTGGCCACCACGATGATCTCCGTTATCTGCACACAATGAAGGTCTTGATCGAGCATAGCCTGAAGCAACTGACCGATATTGGCCTCTTCATTGTGAGCGGTGATGCCCACACTACACCTGATTATCTGGCCGTGGTGATCCACACCCCACCTCGATTCTTATTAACCTGCACTCCGGATTCCAAATTCGCAAGTACTGATTATAGCAGATTTGGCAGGAAAATGGTAATGACCCCCAAATGCTTTCCTCATCGGTCAAGGTGAATTACCCCGACGCCGTGGCCTGAAAGGACTGTGCCGTCAATGGAAATTTGCATTCAATGATAAATTGTGCTAATATTTTTATTTTGTGCATATATTCCAAAACTTGAGCCACTGCCTATGATACCCTCATAGACGGCTACACCCCAACCACTCCCCAGCCCAACACCCTAAAAGACCATGAGACAATCATCATCCTTTCGAGCGCAGCAATCTCCGACATCCCAATCGAGCCAGTGGTTGGACCGCTGGCAGCCCCCGGAGACGGTTATCCTCATCGGTACCGCCCTTCTGGTTGGTGTGGGGGCCGGGTTTGGAGCCATCATTTTCCGCTGGCTGATCGGTTCCTTCACCACCCTGGCCTTCCAGGGAGGTAAGTCCGCTCTCGGTGCCATGGGACCCTACTACGTTATCATCATCCCGGCCTTCGGTGGCCTCCTCGTAGGGCCGATGATTTATTTCTTTGCCCGCGAGGCCAAAGGGCATGGTGTGCCTGAAGTGATGGAGGCCGTGGCTCTGAAAGGTGGCCGCATCCGCCCCATTGTGGTCGTGATCAAGGCTCTGGCTTCCTCCATCTGCATCGGCACCGGGGGGTCAGTGGGGAGGGAAGGGCCCATCGTGCAGATTGGCTCGGCCCTGGGCTCCACACTGGGACAGGTCTTGAGGCTATCTGATGAGCGCATTCGCAACCTGGTAGCCTGTGGCGCGGCCGGAGGGATCGCTGCTACTTTCAACGCCCCCATTGGCGGTGTCATCTTTGCCCTGGAAGTCATCCTGGGGGAGTTCAGTGTGGGCTATTTTAGCACCGTGGTTGTCTCCTCGGTTGCAGCCAGCGTCATCAGCCGTATCTTTTTGGGCAACTACCCTGCCTTCCTGGTCCCACCCTACTCCCTGGTCAGTCCCTGGGAGCTTCCTCTCTACGCTGTCCTCGGTGTGCTCTCAGGACTGGTGGCAGTTATCTTCGTTTTCGTCCTCTACAAGTTTGAAGATCTCTTTGACGGCTGGCAATTCCCTGAATTCTTCAAACCTGTCGTGGGAGGTCTGGGTATAGGTATTTTGGGACTGAACTTCCCCCAGCTCTTTGGAGTAGGGTATGAAAGTATTGAGCACACCCTCCGCAACGGGGTTCTGATGGACACATTGCTCCTGTTGACTGTCCTGAAAGTACTGGCCACCTCCCTGACCATCGGTTCCGGCGGCTCAGGAGGAGTCTTTGCCCCCTCACTCTTCCTGGGCTCCATGTTTGGCGGGGCCTTCGGTCTGGTTGTCCATCAATGGCTGCCCCACCTGACCGCTGCCTCTGGGGCTTATGCCCTGGTGGGTATGGCTGCCGTCTTTGCTGGCGCGGCACAGGCACCGATAACCTCGATCCTCATCCTCTTTGAGATGACCGGGGATTACCGAATCATTCTGCCCCTGATGCTAGCTACGGTCATCAGCACACTCCTGGCTGAGCGACTAAGCCGGGAGTCGATCTATACCATGAAGCTGATGCGACGCGGCATCCGTCTGGAGCAAGGGCGGGATATTGACGTCATGCAGGGTGTGCTGGTGGGTGAGGCTATGACAACCAATGTAGACACAGTGCCGGCAACCATGACTATTGATGCCTTGATAGCCGAATTCCAACGCACCCACCATCATGGTTTCCTTGTTGTAGATGAGAATGGAGAATTGCAGGGGGTGGTCTCCCTCCAGGATGTGGAAAGGGCTCTGGCCCAAAAGCCGGCCAATACCCTTATGGTCCGGGACATTGCCACCGACTCGCCAGCCGTCGCCTATCCTGACGAGCCGATGTGGGTCGCGCTGAAGCGGATGGCTCCCCGCGACCTGAGCCGCCTGCCGGTGGTGGACCGGCAGGACCCCACAAAGCTGGTGGGAGAGATTCGGCGGCGCGATATCATCCGCGCTTACAACGTGGGGATTATGCGCCGGGCTGAGGTGCAACACCGCACCGAACGGCTGCGCCTGGGGAAGTTGACGGGGACTGAGTTCATGGAGATAGAGATAGGAGCGGACTCGCCCGTAGCGGGGCTAGCTATCAAAGATATCCCTCTGCCCGAGGACTGTGTCATTGTCTCCATCCAGCGAGGCCGGGGTTTCTTCATCCCTCATGGTGATACCGTGCTTGAGCCAGGGGATCGGGTTACAGCTTTCGTTGCCAGCGACGAGGCTGACAACCTGCGCCGCTGCTTCCGTATTTAGGGCCTTAGCACCCGTTCATCCCCTACCCTCTTGGTCACTCTACGTTCATCCAGGTGTTCCATGAGGGCCAGGGCGTACTTGCGGCTGGTGTGGAACATGTCCCGCACCTGCGCGATAGTGATACTCCCCTCCCGCTCCATGTATTCCACGACCCGTTCTACCATCTCCTGATAGGTCTCGGTCAGGAAAACAACGTTCTCGCTGACCCTGGTCAGTTGCCCCTGCTCGATCAGGGCGTTGAGCTCCTCCTCCCCGACCATGGCCTGACAGTCGCTTAGCGAGGGGGGAGCATAGGGGTTTTTCGCCATTTGTCGCAAGAGCTGGTCAATACGACGCTGCTGATCGGCTGTGAACCTGACCTCATGGCCTGGCAGGTACAGGATCCCCTTCCCCTCCACCAGCTCTCCCCGTTCAACCGCCAAATCTACCACTTCGTTGAACAACCTGGAGACATACCCCAGGCGACTCTTCAACTCTTCGCGGGGCATGCCGGCACGTAAAGGGTATTGCCGGTGATAGTCGCCTACCATGCCACTGATACGGGTCCCAAGCTCTTTCCAGCCGGCACTGCTCACCAGGTACCGGTTCCCAGCCGGGGGCAGTTCCTCTTGTCGGTCCTCCCCTTCACCCAGCACCATCACCTGACCCCGCTCCATCAACCTGGATAAAGCCTCCTCTGCTGTCGTCCGCTCAAGGTTGCTGCGGCGGACAAGTCGGTCAGCCTCGTCGGGCTCCTGCCGCCGCAAACTCTGCAACAGAATCTCCTCCGGTGTGCCGTGGGCCAGGATCTCCAACCGCTGGATGACCTCAGGCCGGAAGCGACGGTGACGGCCTCGGGGCAGTGGATCAATCACCACCCCACCCCCGATGGTTAAGCTGGGGGAGGGTTGGCGGATGATGAAGCGGTCGTTCTTTACCAGAACGGTGGGTTCCTGGAGACGCAACTGAACCCAGCCGCTCTGGCCAGGGGGAATAGCCTTTGCTCCCAGCACCCGGGCCTTGGCCATGATCTGGGCTGAGCCACTGAAAAATTCCACTTCCACGTTGTGTTTCAAAGGCTTGGCCAGGCCGGGTAGCATCTCAAGTTTCACATCTACTAACCTGGTAGGTTTCAGCCAACCGGGTGTTGTCACCACATTTCCACGCTGGATCTGCTCCGTGCTGACCCCCACCAGGTTCATAGCCACCCGGCTGCCCGGGACGGCCTCCTTAATTTTCTCCTTGTGGGTCTGAAGGCCGCGGATGCGTGACCTGAGCCCCTGAGGCAGGACCTCCACCTCGTCCCCTACCTGGAAGCGACCATCAATCAAGGTGCCGGTGACCACCGTACCGAAGCCGGCGATGGTGAAGACGCGGTCAACAGGGAGCCGTGGCCGACCCCAATCTGGCCTGGGGGCTGTTTCGGCCAGGATTTGATCCAATTCCTCCAGCAGACGGGGCAGCCCCTCCCCCGTCCTGGCTGATACAGGGATGATGGGTGCTCCTTCCAAGGTGGTACCCCTTAGCAATTCGGCCACATCAGCGGTAACCAACTCCACCCAATCCTCATCCTCAACCAGATCTATTTTGGCCAGAGCCACCAATCCGCTCTTGACCCGCAGAAGGTCCAGGATGGCCAGATGTTCCCTGGTCTGCGGCATGACCGCTTCGTCGGCAGCCACCACCAGCAGGGCGGCATCTATCCCTCCCACACCGGCCAGCATGTTCTTGATGAAGTCCTCGTGGCCGGGCACGTCAACGATGCTTACCACCTGGCTGCTGGGCAGGGTTAACCAGGCGAAGCCAAGATCAATGGTCATTTCCCTTTCTTTCTCCTCTTTGAGGCGGTCAGGGTCAATGCCGGTAAGGGCTTTGACCAGGGCCGATTTGCCGTGGTCAACGTGCCCGGCGGTGCCGATCACCCTCAACTTTCCCACTCCCTCGAGACAAGAACAAAAAGTGGGGGACACCCCCATACCCCCGCCCTGCCGGGGAGGCGGTCAGGGTCAATGCCGGTAAGGGCTTTGACCAGGGCCGATTTGCCGTGGTCAACGTGCCCGGCGGTGCCGATCACCCTCAACTTTCCCACTCCCCTGTCTCCTTTGTCCTCTTTGATGCGCCAGTTTTCGCAACCCGCTTCTGTTGTTCAGCCAGGAGCTCGCCCATCTCCTTCAGCAACTGTTCCATCTTGGTAATCCCATCGTGGGCTCGCTCCTCCTGAAATCGCCACATTATCATCAACCGCTGGCTCAGATTCTGGGTTCCCTCCTCAAGAGTCTTGACGCGGGTTGACAACCCGCTCTGGCGCTTGTCCCGCTCCTCATTTTCCTGCTGCAATTCCCTCAGTTGTTTCGTCCAACGCTTGTCGTACTTTCCTCCCCACTCTTCAAACTGCTGTCTCTGTCTCTCATCCCATGTCTCCTGCAGGTGGAGGAACTGGCGCCGATCTTGCTTTAACTGTCTTCGCATCTTCTGCAAGTCGTTCAGGGTTTTGTCAAGTTTCTTGTGAAGCTCTACGGAGGAGCGGTGGTGGTTGGCCCAAATCTCCATCTGCTTGCGTTGCTTTTCCATCTCCTGGGCCCATTCGTCCATCTGTCTCTTCCATCTCTCCTCGGTCAGTCTCCGAGCCTCCGCTGCCTGGGCTTGCCCCTGCTTCAACTCATCCTCAAACCTCTTTAGTTCCGCGATCTGTTGCGCACTACGCTCTCCCCACTCCTCCAGATAACTCAGCCTGGGGTACTGATCCTCCACCTGTTTTGACAGTTCCGCTACCTTCTGCCCTAACTTCCCGGTACGTTGTGTTTCTTGCTCAAATCTCTTCTCCAGCGAGGATAGCTGCATGGGCACCTTCTCAAGTTGATCGCCCTGTTCCGCCGCCTTCTGCTGCAGGCTGGCCAGCCCCTGGTCCAGGCGTTTGCGTTGGGCCTCCAGAGATTCCAGGGCTCTCTTGCGCTGCGCTTCATCCTTCTGCAACCGGCTCAGGGCCGTAGTAAGATTCTTCAAATCGGTTTGATACACCCGTACCGCTTCCGTTTCCTCTTGCCGCCACTGTTCCTGTGCCTGCTTGATGGTTATAGCCACCTCGGTCTTGGTCTGTTTCAGAGCATCCTCCAACTGGGCAAACCTGGTAAGTTGAGCCTGGGTATGGGTCAACCTCTCCTCCAACTCCTCCAGCCTTTTGACCAAGCCCAATGCCTGGCGCTTCTGTTCGTTTAACACTTTTTCCATCTCGGCCAGCCGCGCCTTGTCCTGCCGATGCTCCTCATCTAGCCAGGTCAGCAACTGGGTTGCCTCACCTAGATCCATCATCTGCTCCCTCCAATATTAGGGATTAGGGGTTAGGGGTTAGGGATTGAGTTCCACCACCTCGCCCGTCACCAGAAAAACGATCCTCTCGGCGATGTTGGTCGTCCGATCTCCGATCCGCTCCAGGTTGTGAGCCGTCCACAGAAGGTAGGTGGCCCGGCTTATGGTGCGCGGGTCGCTCATCATGAAGACGAGAAGCTCCCGAAAGACCTGATCGTAGAGGGCGTCAATCTCATCATCCTCGGCACTGAGCTGCTTGGCCCGCTCGGCGTCCCGATCCATGAAGGCTTCCAACTGCTGGTGCAGCAGTTGACGTCCCTTCTGTGCCATGCGGGGCAGGTCAATAAGAGGTTTAAGGAGCGGCTCATCGGCCATCTTGATAGCCAACTGAGCATTCCCCTTGGCATAGTCCCCCATGCGCTCCAACTCAGTGGCTATGCTGGAGATGGCGACAATCACCCGCAGATCTACGGCTAGAGGCTGCTGGGTGGCTATCAAGACAAGGCACCTCTCCTCAATGTCACGCTGAGCGCTGTTGATCTCTTCATCAGTCTCGATGACCTCCTGAGCCAACTCCTTGTCACGCTCAGCCAGAGCCTGGATTGAGCGCTCCACGGCCACATCCACCAGGTTGGCCATAGCCAAGAGATCCTCCTGAAGCTCCGTTATCTGTTCATCAAAAACCTGTCTGATCACGGTCTCTCCCTCCCCCCTTAGAGCCTATCCGAAAAACCGCTGGTAGTGTAAACTTTAGTCGCTCTGAAGCGGCTCACCTGTCCCTTCGGGCTGAGCCCTTCGACTTCGCCCTTCGTCCCGCAGTTCGTCCCGCTCACTGCGGGGCTCAGGGCGGGGCTCAGGACGAAGCCTGGCGCACAGGTGCCAGGGGAAGCCGCCACTACGAATACTTTTCGGATAGTTCTTAGTAGTGGATTACCACAGGGGTGCCAATCTCAGCCCAGTTGTAAACTTTTTCCGCGTCCTTGGTATCCAAGATAACACAGCCGAAGGAAACACGGGTGCCCAGATAGCCAGCCCACAGAGTCTGGCCACTGCTGAGGATGGGCAAGGCATGGATGCCGTTCTCCACTGAACCGACCCAGTAGATGCCCATCCAGTAAGGCATCCAGAGGTTCCAGATGCTTGAATAGGCGTTGGGGATCTTGCTCTGGATGCGGTACTTCCCTGGAGCCGTGTCACGTCCCGGTTCCCCGGTTGAAGCGATAAAGTCGTAGACCAAAGTCTCGCTCTCCCAGGCACGGAAACGTTGCTCGGAGATGTCCACCTCTATCCACTTGTTGGAGGGAGGGGCAGGGGTAGGAGTAGGTGTCGGCGGTGTCAGGAGGGCAGTCAGCCGTTCCCACTCTACCCCGGCCTCGGCTCCCTCCGCATCAAACTGCAAGGCCAGCCCATACTCGTCCCTCGCACTCTGAAGGTCACCCTTCTCTTCCAAACGGCGGCCCTGCTGCAGATGAGCATCGTAGAGAAGTTGGCGCACCTGAAGGTATCCCGCATCCATGTCATAGACGGTTGAAAGATGCTGTATGGCCCTTGGCCAGTCCTGCTGCTCGTAGGCTCGCAGGCCAGTCAGGTAAGCGGCCAAAGCTTCCCTCTCCCTGTTCACCAAGGGATCATCGGGCTCAAGGGCCAGAGCCTGATCGAAATGGTCCAGCGCCCCCTCCAGATCTCCCCCTGGTATCAGTTCCACAGCCCAGTTGAAGTGGGCCGCCCGCAACTTCTCCTCAAGCTCAGCATCGTCGGGAATTATGGCCAGGGCTTCCTCCACCAGTCTGATAACCTCGTCCCAGCGACGCTCAGCCCAGGGCTCATGGGTTCGCTCTAGGATTTGAGATACCCGCTCCTCAACAGTCAGAGTGGGGGTTGGAGTGGGTGTGACCGTGGGGGTGGGAGTGGGCGTCGAAGTTGGCCTGGCCGTAGCGGTAGCGGTGGGCACCAACGTCGGCGTGGCCGTAGGACCAAGGACCACAGCCACCGCACTCATGGTTTCTGACCCCAGAACGGTTACTGCCAGCAAGCCGGCCACTATCAGCATTATCAACGACACCAACCCCACCCCTACCCAGCCCAGGCCGGAACGTGAATCGGGGAGGGGCCTCAATCTCCCCCCTCTCCTCAGAGTTGGAGAGGGCTCAGGGAATGTCTGGGCTTCTGGCTGCCTCCTTTGGGCCCTCACCTCTCCTTTCCCCTATTCCGGGCTACTGGGCGCGGATACGCATGAACTGCAGGAAGGCCCCAGCGTACTCCCACAGGGTGAGCTTGTGCGGAAACATGCGCCTTTTCATGGCATATCCCTTCCACAGTTTGTAAATCATCCAGTACAGCCTGTTGGCGGGCAGTTTGATCAGCAGCTTGATGAAGGGGATCAGGAAGGGGAGCTCCGTGGCCAGGGCGAAGAGCTTCTGCAGGTTCTCAATCTGCCGTTTCTCCGCATCACTGCCAAACTTGATGATGGTGTTCTCCGTATGGGAGCCCGAGAGATCATCGAAGGTGCCCATAGTCCACCCTTCACGGAAAGCCATCTCCCCTAACTCCGTCCCCGGGTAGGGTTGGAAGAGGAAGACGTTGGCGTAGGCCGGGCGGCATTGAGCGTTTAGCTCCAGTGTCTCGAAGTCAGCTTCCAGGGAGCCGGTGGGCAGCCCGAGCATGTTGTTGGTCATGAGGGCGATACCATGCTGGCGCAGCAGGCGGGAGGCTTCGAGGATCTGCTCCTTAGTCATGTTGCGCTTGAGGATAGCATTGCGCAAACGATCGTTGGCGGTCTCCAGGCCAAAACTGGCGCTTGCGCAACCGGCCTGCTGGAGCATCTTGACCGTCTCGGGCCGCCGTACGATGAGGTCGGCCCGTACCTGGCACCAGAAGGGGAGGCCCACCGCGGCCTTGTATTTGGCGGCAAACTCCTTAAGCCACTTCGGGTTCAGAACGAAAGTATCGTCCATGAAAGTGAGGAACTCAAGGGGGTATTTCTCCTTTACCTCCAGAATCTCGCTGATGACATTGTCCACGCTGCGCCAGCGGGTCCGGCGGCCAGCCTGGTAGAGGTCGGCAAAAGCCTTATTGAAGCAATAGGAGCAGTCAAAGGGGCATCCCCGCCCGGCGATGAAGGGTTTAACCTTGCTCCGAAGGCTGGGAGGGTGAGCCTGGTACAGAAGGGCGCGATCGGGAAAGGGGAATTTGTCCAGATTCAACTCTAAGTCTATCAGGGAGTTGCGCACGATGCGGCCGTCAAGCTTTAACCACCAGTTGGGCAGATGTTCGATAGGGTCGCCCTTTTGGAGGGCGTCCAACAGGTACAATAGGGCATACTCCCCCTCCCCGCGGCAGACAGCGTCAACCCCTTCCTCCTCGATAATATCCGGGTAGTAGGTGGGATGGGGGCCACCGAATAGCGATAGCACACCGGGCAACTGAGCCTTTAGGCGGCGGTTGATCCCAAGATACCAGCCCTGTACCCCGCTGTAGACACTGTAGCCCACCACATCCGGCTTCAGGCGAAGGGCCGCTTCCACCGGGTCCTCCTCAGTAGCCACCACCATGCTGATGCGGTGCCCGTGCTGCTTGACAAAGCTGGAGATATGCAAGACGCCGTGAGGTTCGTTTTCTATTGATTTGAAGATGAAGAGAAGATGCATTATGGTCCCCTTTCGGAGGCCAATTCTAGCACACAACGAGACGGCTGGCAATACTACTCACCTGCCACCCACACTTCCTCCAAGGGAACACTGTCCCCGAGAGGTATCCCTTCCCCATCGAAGGCCGGCAGACGGTTGCCATTGGCTGGATCGTACATGCCCACTATCAGCCTGTACTCACCCGGAGGGGCCTCGCCGGAGACGAGGATGTCGTAGCCGTCTACGATCACCTCACCGGCTACCCAACCGGTGGTTGGGAGCGTCCCCGCCCCTGGCAGGCTGTCGTGCTGGCCCCAAATCCTTCCTTCGCCATCCACCAGGTGATTGAAAACCTTGTAACTCACGACCATCTCCGCCAGTGCCTGCCAGTATAGGGTCAGATGAAGCGCTTGGCCCGGCTCCACAGTGGTCGGTGTCAGATCGTAGCCCAGGAGCTTCACCCCCTCCCCAAGGCGAGCCTCAAGCGGGTGGGAAATGGGTGGGACAGAGAAGATCCGCTCACGTCCTCGCACCCGGATCGTCCCCAGGCTCAGGCTGGTGGGGCCGGGCAGAATCCACCAACGCCGCACGGACAAGGGCTCGCCACCCTGCAACAAGCTCACCTTTATCTGATAGGCGCCATCGGGCAGATTGGGCGGCACCGTGAGGGAGGACCAAGTGCGCAGCACCTGCCCGGCATGGCGCAATTCGAGACTTTCCTCCTCCTGAGCCCAAGACTGGTGGGTCTCATCCTCCAGCCAAACCCGCACCCTTATCGGTTCCTCAAGTTTCTGTCGTGCCTGCCCTGACAGGGCGGCTTGCCAAAGGAGGGTCAGGGGAACCCGCCAGCGGAGGTGTTGCTCCTGGGGCAGCACCTCCCCTGACAGGGCGGCCTGCCAAAGGAAGGTCAGGGGAATGGTGTCGCCCGGCCCGAACTCCCCCCCTGCCACCGTGTACCCCAGCAAAGTCACCCGACCACCGAAATCGGCCCCCACCCTTTCCGCCACGCCCCAGGTCTCGGTTGCCAATGGTCCTTGCGACTGGGGGAGGTAGAGTCGTGGCAGCTCGGCCGTGCCCACCACCCTGTTGGTCTGGGGCTGATAGAGGGTGACCACCAGCCGGTAGCTATCGGCTGGGTGGCCAGCCAGGATGGGAACGTCGTAGACATCCGGCACAATCTCTCCCTGTCGCCAGGCGCTGGTCGGATAGGCGTTGTGCACCGGTTGATCGTCCTTCTGGCCGAAGAGGTGGCCCTGGTCATCCAGCAGCCTGACCGAAACCTTGTAGTCCTCGGATAGGGGCTGGACAGCCTGCCAGTAGAGGGAGACCCGTACGTGATCCCTCTCCACGAGCGGTTGGTCGTAGGCCAGGCTGACCCGGCCGGCGAAAGGCTCAGGCCCGATGGTCCCGAAAGGGGGGGAAGGGAACTCAGTCTCAGGGAAGGACCGGACCTTGATGAGGGGACCGAGGGCGGCCAAGGGGTACTTCTCCTCCACACTGGGCAGTGGACGGGTCAGGTAGACATCGTGACCGACCGCCATCTCCCTCTCCACAGCGGCCAACCGTTCCGGTTCCCGATCGGCGGCCATGGTGACGATGTCCGTTCGCACCCCCTCCGTTTGCTGCAAGTAGCGCAGTAGGGTCATTTCACCCAGGATGCCGATGATGGTGGCCCTCTCCTCCAGTCGCTGATGGAGGACGTCTAGCCCGTAGTCACGCACCTCCCAGCGCTGGTTGAGGTCCACGCCGGGGAGGTTGTGGATCGCCAGGGACAGGCCGGGCACGGCATAAACCGCTACCACTAAGGCCAGAGCCAGATTCTGCACCGCTGGAGGACGAGTCCCCATGGTTCGCTCCCAGGCCGACATCAACCACTGAGAAACCAGATAGATGCCGGCTCCCAGGAAAAAGGCGAAGAGCAGGAAGGTCGGGATGAGGAAGACCTCGATATCAGCCACCCGGTACCCCAGGGCGAAGAGGAAGTTGGTCAAAAACGCCAATCCCAACAAGGCCAACAGTTTCAAGCTGCGGCGCAGGTGTAGGAGGCCCAACAGGCCCAGGGCCACCCCCACCATCCCAAACTGGTCCAGGAAGAGGTTGAAGTAGAAGCTGAGGGGTCGCTGTTGGGCCAGGGGGTTCTCGGTCAGGAAGACGGTGTAACCCCCACTGGTCACCCATCGCAGGAAACCGGGCAGAGTGTTCTGGTAAGCACCGTCCAGGGAGGTGGTGGAAAGGCCCCTGATAGGGATGTAGAGGTAGAGGAGGAGGGGAGTCAGCAGGGCCAGGGCCAGCCTGCCCCACGAGCGAAAGTCGGTGAAGAGGCGACGATTGGTGAGCCAGGCGTAGAGGGCCATGGCTGGGGCCAGGAGGAGCATGGTGCGGTGGTGGGTCAGGCTCAGGCCATAGACCGCTACCGCCAGGTAGGATTTCCAAACTCCCTGGCCGGGGGCCTGGGGAGTGTCCTCCCACTCCAGCAGCAAAAAGAGAACCAGGGCCACGAAGGTGGCGTTCAGGGTGTAGACCTCGGCCACGACCGCCTGGGACCAGAAGACAGGGGAGACGGCCAAGCCCAGGGCGGCCACCATAGCTGGCAGACGATAGCCGATGATCCGGTGGGCGGTGAGATAGAGGAAGGAGATAGTCAGAGCACCGAAGACGGCGGACATGAGGTTGACCCGGTAGGCCACGTCGCCTAGCGGAAGGAGGGTGAAGACCTTCCCCAGGAGGGTATAGAGGGGGTAGCCGGTGGGGTGGGCGATACCGAGCTGGTAGGCCACCAACTGGAACTCCAGGCTATCGTCGAAGATGGCCGCTACGGTGGGGGCCAGGGTGTGGAGGTACAGCAGAAAGCTGACGGCGAAAAGGACCGCGCTGATCAGAAAATCTTTTTTCCTCGCTGAAAAGCCTATAGACAAAACACCCCCTCTTCGTAGACAAAAACGCCCCCAAGTGATGGGGGGATGAAGCAGAGGACTGCCATCTGATTTGATGATCAACCGGCAACCCGCTGTTAGCCGAAGTCACTGGCTACTCAGGGCCTATGTCTCTTTGCGTCGTTGCTG
Source organism: Anaerolineae bacterium (assembly GCA_046760185.1). Lineage (GTDB taxonomy): Bacteria > Chloroflexota > Anaerolineae > JBHIDP01 > JBHIDP01 > JBHIDP01. The sequence continues at coordinate 733 of JBHIDP010000025.1, read as the reverse complement.
GATCTTCTCAGCCAACGTTCGCACATCGAGTTTCCTGAGCCAACGATGTCGCTCCACCGAATAATCACCCCGACCAGTTTCAAACTGCTGTAAGAAACGCACCATTCCTACCGGGCCTAACTCGCGAGCCGGGGCCTCCAGGCCAACCAAGCGAATTTGCTCTAGCGTCATTGTTCGCACACTCATCTTTGTTACACCATTTGGGCATAGACGGCTGCCTCAAAGGTGGTCAGTATGGGTCGAGAGACTTCAGGCAGAGGGAATTCTTCCAAGTAGAGTTCCGTCGCTTCTTTGAGGTTGGCGATGGCTTCCTCAACAGTAGATCCCTGGCTGACTGTTCCAGCTTCAGGGCATTCTGCCACGTACAAGTTTTCTTCTTTGTGAAGACTTCATGCTGCTGTTCTCGTAGCCATCGTGCTACAGCGGGGCCAGTGCATTCGTCTACGAGGAATCGCATTTAGACCGTCTCCACAGTCAGGGGCATGAAAACTGTGCTTTCCAGGGATTCCATCGCAAACAGCAAACAAGCCTGAATGTCCTCTTCAGTCAGCCCTTTATATTCTTGCAGAATCTCCTCAATGGTCGCGCCATGGGCCAATAGGCCCAGAATATATGGGACAGTCAGTCGTGTTCCCTTGATGACTGGCTTCCCCACCATTACTTTGGGATTGATGGTGATTCGTTCAAGTAACTGTTTTTCGTTCATGACTTTCTTACCTCCAGTCCTCCCTAC
>JBHIDP010000024.1:0-21876 GCA_046760185.1 Anaerolineae bacterium | reverse complement strand
CCTGAAGCCTATCCCAAAAAGTGAGAGCCTTTTACCCTTTTGGCTGCCCCCTAAGTACCTATCCGAAAACTAGCTGGGCTGGCTCCCACGCCCGCCCAGTGGGGGCATGGGAGCCCCCGCTGCTGGGTTTTCGGATAGGCTCTAAATGAACCGAGGCAATTCATGTTCCAATTGCAAGACAATTTCCCTGGGAAAGTGGCCGTTGAATCCAAAAGTTCCTGCCTCGGTTCATTTGGTACACGCCACCACTTTACTTGACTTGCTCCGGCGCAGGAAGGAGGGGATGTCGAGGTCGTCGTTATCGAAGGTGCGCACCGGGAACTCACGGATCTTATCCGAGGACCGCTTTGCGCCGCGAAGATGACCATTCCCATCGAAGCCGGTGGCGATGACGGTGATGCGGATCTCGTCCTCCATGGCCGAGTCAATGACCGCGCCAAAAATCAGGTTGACGTCGGGGTCCGTCATCTGGCGGATCATCTCCGCCGCTTCGTTCACCTCAAAGAGGCTGAGGTCCTCGCCGCCAGTGACGTTAAACAGAACACCCCTGGCCCCTTCGATGGTGATATCCAACAGCGAGTTGTGGACTGCCTGCTTCGCGGCATCCATAGCTCGATTTTCACCGGTGCCGTAGCCCACGGACATGAGCGCTGCTCCACCCTCGGCCATGATGGTCCGCACATCGGCGAAATCCAGGTTAATCAGACCTGGCACAGTGATCAATTCCGATATGCCCTGAATCCCCTGGTAGAGTACCTCATCGGCTACCCGAAAAGCAGCCTGGATGGAAGCTCGCTTATCCACAATCTGAAGCAGACGGTCATTGGGAATGACAATGAGGGTATCCACTCTATCCGACAACTCTTCAATCCCGCCCTCGGCTACCTCCCGGCGTCGTGCGCCTTCGAAGCTGAAGGGCGTGGTGACCACACCGATGGTCAGAGCCCCGCTCTCTCTGGCCAGATCGGCCACAAGGGGTGAGGCCCCGGTGCCGGTGCCACCACCAATGCCGGCCGTGATAAAGACCATGTCAGCATCCTTCACCGCCTCCTCAAGCTCCTCCCTCGACTCCTCGGCCGACCTGGCTCCAATTTCAGGGTCTCCTCCAGCACCGAGGCCCCGGGTTAACTTATCGCCGATACGGATGTGGGTGGGAGCCTGGGACAGGAGAAGGGCCTGGGCATCGGTGTTCACGGCTATAAACTCGACACCTTTTAACCCCTCGGCGATCATACGATTGACAGCGTTGCCGCCGCCTCCTCCAATGCCTATTACCTTGATCTGGGCGAAGTTCTCCTCTGCCTGTTCTAACCTTTGTGTAGTCATGGACCTTCTCCTTTCTACCGATTCTAGGATGGCAAGAAAGCTTTCAACCAGTCGTTGAAATTGTGAAAAAGCTCAGGCCAACCGCGTCTGCCATTACCTTTGAACGACACCGGGGCCCGACGTAGGCTCCAAAGCAGCAAGCCTACACTGGTGGCATAAGCGGGGCTACTAATGGTCTCTATCAATCCCTCCAGATCGTGGGGAGCGCCAACCCGCACCGGCAGTTGCAGTACCTCTCGACCTAGGTCTTTGAAGCCGGACAAGGCACTCGTCCCACCAGTCAATACCAGTCCGGCTGGCAGCAGGCCATCGTAGCCTGAACGCTTGATCTCCATGAGGATCAGATCGAGTATCTCCTCAGCGCGAGCCTGAATGATCTCAGCTAGTTTCTGTCGGGATATCGGTCGGCGCCCATATTCGCCGAAGACGGTAGCATCAACCGTCTCGCCTCGGGAAACTTCGGTCGGCAGGGCATGGCCATATTTGATCTTGATCTCCTCGGCTGCGCTGAAGGGGGTGCGCAACCCGACGGCGATGTCGTTCGTGAGATGATTCCCGCCCACAGGCAGGACAAGGCTGTAGCAGATGCTGTCATCAATGAAGATAGCCACATCGGTGGTGCCCCCTCCTACGTCAACCAGGACAACCCCTGCTTCCCGCTCTGGCTCGGTCAACACTGCCTCGCCAGAGGCCAGTGACTCCAGTATCAACTCGTTGACCTCCACACCAGCCTGGTTCACACACTTGACCAGGTTGTGCAGGGAGGGGACGGCGGCCGTGACGATGTGTGTCTCTACCTCCAGCCGGAAAGCCTGCATCCCCAGGGGATCACGAACACCGTCCACATCGTCCACGGTATAAGCCCTGGGAATGATGTGGACGATCTCGCGGTTGTGGGGAATGGCGATAGCACGGGCAGCATCCGTGGCCCGGTCAATATCGTTCTGAGTGATACCCCCATCCCTCCTTGAAATGGCTACAACTCCACGGCTGTTCATACACTTGATGTGCTCTCCAGCCACTCCCACGAAAGCACCCTCAATCTCGTACCCGGATATGCGCTCGGCTTTCTCCACTGAGGCTGCGATAGAGGCGGTGGCCTCCTCCACGTTGACGACCATGCCCTTGCGCATGCCGCGAGCTGGTGCCACACCCACTCCCACAATGCGCAGTCGTCCCTGCTCGGTGATTTCCCCTACCAGGGTACAGACCTTGGTCGTTCCAACGTCAATGGCCACAATTGTGTTTGGCAAGGGACTTTCTCCTTTGTCTACCCTTGGTCTACTGGAAGTGGCTTGCACTCGTGCAGAAATAGTATCCCTATCGCGTCCTGATTTGCCTTTGTAAAAAGGATCAATTGCGGGGGAAGTTATTGTTGCACGAGTACTTTGTAATATGGATACTGGGGCAGACGCAAATCTATATACTGCACTTCAATTCCCTTGGCTTGTAGATGCTCTGTCAACGCTTGCCAGGCGGCCATCTTGGCCGGCAGGTGGTCAGCATAGCCAAGGTAGATGTGCCATCCCCGTTCGTTGACAAAACTCAATCCCATCCGCTGCGAATATTCCCAGACCTTGATTTGGGGCAGGAGGGGGCGGATGGCCAGCACCATTTCTAACACGCGTGGATGCAAGCGGTCGTTCTGGGGGTCAACTGGCCTTGCTTCCGTGTCGGTTATTTGTATCACCTGGGGTGCCTCTCCACGAGGTTGGAAGAAGATTCCTTCCTCGTCCACCCAATAGCGCTTCTCTCCTGTCTGCCAGAGGAGCAGTGGTTGACGTTCTTCCACTTCGATGGTCACTCCGTCAAACAGATCGGTGTGGATGCTGACCTCCTTGATGCCCGTAATCTTCTCCACCGCAGCCTCAGTAGTCAGAGTATTGACATAAAAAATCGAGAGATCGGCCAGATCGCTAGCCTGGTAGATTTCGCTCTCCGGCACGAAGCTATTGCCTGTCACTTTGATCTCGTAGATGTAAAACTGTTCTGAGGCGAAAAGGTAGTAAGTTAACCATCCCAAAGCGAGGAGGAGAAGGGAGCTGAGGACTTTGCTCCTCTTTTCCTTCCACAGTTCCACTAGGGGGTCGAGACCGGTGATCCACTGCCGTTGCGTCTCCTGGTAAGTTCGTCCCAGCCGTCTTTGCGACCGCCGTCTTCGTTGCTTCACCAACCGCATTACCATTCACCTACCAGTTCAATCTCCAGTTCCAGGTCTACACCAAACAGGTCCTTCACCGACTGCTGAGCCAGTTCTATGAGCTCAAGCACCTGGCTTGCCTTGGCCTGCCCCAGGTTAACGATGAAATTGGCGTGTTTGGGAGAAATTTGCGCATCGCCGACTCTGGTTCCTTTGAGGCCAGCCTTTTCAATCAGGCGACCGGCATGGTTGCCTGGCGGGTTCTTGAAGATGGAACCGGCGCTCGGTTCCACTGGCTGGGTCAGACGCCGATGCTCAGCGTATCTGGCCATTTTGTTGGCCAGCAGCTCTACCGCCATGCGTCGCAATGAGAATTCGGCCGTGAGAACCACCTCCCGGTTCCCCTGGCCCTTGAAACGGCTTGTGCGGTAGCCAAGGGCCAGTTCATCTTTGCCCAGCCTGCCGGTTTCCCCCTCTTCTGTCAGCACGGTAACCGCCTCCAGGGGGTCAGCAATACTGTACCCGTGCGCCCCGGCGTTGTTGACCACCGCACCAGCGATGCTGCTGGGGATACCGATGGCCCATTCCAGCCCGGCCCACCCTTTCTGAGCCGTAAATTTCGCCAGAGCGGGTAGCGAGGCTCCCCCCTCAGCTCTCAGACGTCCCCTAAGATGTCCGTTGCCGATAGCATATAGCTCGTACCCTTGACAGCGGTTCTCGATCACCAACCCGCGGATGCCTTTTTCGGAGACCAGGATGTTGCTTCCCTTGCCCAGGATGAAATAGGGCACCGCCTGCTGTCGAGCCAGCCTGACCAGTTGGCAAAGCTCTTCAATACTCTCCGCCCGGACGTAAAGGTCTGCTGGGCCTCCGATGCGGATGGAGGTGTGACGGGCCATTGGTTCGTCGCTCAGAACCCGGTCGGGTACAACCTCTTTCACCTGTTCGGCGAAGAGGGCCCACTTCTGCTCAGACATAGTCAGCCCTCCCAGGTACGGCTAGCTTTCCTGGCCCCTCTCCCTCCTTCGGGGCAAGAACCCGTTAGCGTAGAGATGCCGGATAGAGAGGACGACACCCAGAACGCCCCACACAACACCGAAGTAGACGTTTGTCTGCAAGTTCCTCCCGAACTCGCTCAATGCCTCCAACAAACCTGCAATAGCCAAGGCCGTCTGGCTGGGGAAAACGAAAAGGTAGACTATTACCCCCTCCAGTAACCCCCGCCAGAAAGTCCTCCGATTACGAAAACCTTGGCCACTGAGGAGGAGGATAAAAAGGACAAGGGTCAGCCCGGCTACGTAGAAACCAGTCTTCTTCAACAGCAGGGCAATAGGTAGACGGACAGCCTCTGCTACGTTGCTCTCCACCCGCAGGACTATGTAGAGCACTATCAAGGCTAGAAAATCGTCGTAGAGCGCTTTGCTGGCCACAGCCCTCATCAGCATCCGAGCTGCTATGATCATGACTATAAAGCCTACAAAAAGGAGCACTACCAGGTTTGGAACATTTCGTCCTCCAATGGTGAAGAAGGTTGCTGTGGGATCAAAACCGACAGCCTCGATCGCTCCGATGGCAATACCGTCAATCATAGCGTCCAGGGAGGGGAGGAGGTTGAAGGGAACCCTTTGGGGGTCAAAGAAACCAGACTCGCGTATGAATTTAGCGGCATCCCTGGCCCAATCTTTCAAAAAGATGAAGGTGGTAAGGAACCCCCACCAGTAGACAAAACTTCTGGCACTCAGCACCTCACTCATGGTCTCTCTTTTCCTCCCTTCACTTCTCGGCCAGAGGTCTGAGTTGTCGCCAGTCTTTCTCCAAGCTGGTATATGTCACCAGCCCCCAGGGTAACAAGCACCTGTGTGGGCCTCAGGTTGTGCCCTAGATAAGCCAGGGCCTCATCAAAGCCGGCAATGTATCGGGTGTCCGGGTGGTCCATCCTCGATACGATGTCGGCGGCGCTGACCCCCAGGTCGTCATGTTCCCGGGCCGGGAAGATGTCGGTGACGATGACGTGGTCAGCCTGACCCAGACTGGCTGCAAAATCGTCCAGGAGGGCCTTGGTGCGGCTGTAGGTGTGCGGTTGAAAGACGGCCCAGATTTCTCGGCCAGGAAAGCGCTCCCGGACAGCGGCCAGGGTGGCTCGAATCTCTGTGGGATGATGGGCGTAGTCATCAATGACCGTCACCCCTCCAACCGTCCCTTTGATCTCGAAGCGGCGCTCTGTCCCCCGAAAGCGCCCCAGGATTTGGGCGGCCAGGGGCAGGTTTATGCCCAACCAATCCATGGCCGCCAGGGATGCCAGAGCGTTGGCCACGTTGTGTCGCCCGGGGAGGTTCAAACGAACATCGGCTACCGCTGCTCCACTGCGCAGGACGGTGAAGTCATTACCCCCTTCTGGCCTGGTGGCCACATCCACCGCTCGCCAGTCGTTGTCGCTTCCAAAACCGTAGGTGGCGAATGGGGGTCTCTTAGCGGTTCGGCTTTCTTTCAGCTCTCTCACCGTCTCACCATCTCCCCAGCCGATGATACATCCATCCTGCGGCACCAGATTCAGGAATTGGGCAAAAGCGTCGGTCATCTCTTTAAGATCTTTGTAGCAGTCTGGGTGATCCATCTCAATGCTCGTAACCACGGCCAGGCTGGGGCTTAAGCCCAGGAAGGTGCGGTCGTACTCGTCGGCTTCGACCACGAAGTGAGGACCTCGGCCCGCTTTGGCGTTAGTGCCCAGGTCTCTCAGGATGCCGCCTACAATAAAGGTTGGATCGAAGCCCGCCTCTTCCAGGATAAAGGCGATCATGGCCGTGGTCGTGGTCTTGCCGTGCGTGCCGGCCACGGCGATCCCGTAATGGCTGGCCATCAACCGCCCCAACATCTCCGCGCGCTTGATGACCGGAATGTCTTTTCGGGTCGCTTCAAGCACCTCCACGTTGTCAGAGGACACCGCCGAGGAGACGACCACCAGATCGGCCTGTCCTATCTGCTTTGGCCGGTGTCCTTCATAGATGGTGGCTCCCAGGTGGGTCAAATCTCTGGTGATGGCCGACGACTGAAGGTCTGAACCGGAGACGACGTATCCCCTTTCCAGCAGTACTTTGGCGATGGCCGAAAGCCCCATGCCTCCAATGCCCACCAGGTGGATATGTCTCTCTTGGCCGATAACTTTCTCACCCCTTTTCCCGCCCCATCTGCCACAGCTCTTCGGCCAGACGCTTGGCTGCCTCGGGACGAGCCAGGCGGCGTGCCATATCCCTCATTCGGGTCAAAGCTTCCTCGTCACCCAACAAGTGCTTGATGGTGGGCAGCAATCTTTCTGCCAATTGACCGTCATCCAATTGTACGGCAGCGCCCCGTTCCACCATGTAGGAAGCATTGCGCTCCTGATGGCGTCCAGCGTAGGGATATGGTATCAATATGCTGGGCACCCCTGCTGCCGGTAACTCGCCCAATGTAGCAGCCCCGGCACGGGTAACGACCAGATCGGCCGCGGCCAGGGCTTCCCCCATCTCCTCATGCAGATAGGGGTAGACCCTGTACCTCTGTTGCATCCACCGCGGAAGCCGCCTGCGCCTTTCCTCCAACCAGGATGCATCCCGGGACCCACAAATGTGCACTACCTGGCATAGCTCCAGCAACTGCTCCAAGGAACTCTCAGTGGCCACGTTAATGCTGTGTGCACCCTGGCTACCGCCGTAAAGCAGAACGGTCTTGATCTCCTCGCTTAGTTTGAAAGTTCGTCTGGCGGACTCCCGCCGGGCCCCCAATATGGCTCTTCGCACCGGGTAACCGGTGACCACAACCTTGTGAGCTGCGAAGCGGTCTGCCGTCTCTTCAAAGGAGACAGCCACTCGGGTGGCCAGGCCTGACAGGAGACCGATGGCCAGTCCCGGTTCCAGGTCAGGGAGGTAGAACAGGATAGGGACCCTGCGCAGCCAGCCGCTCAGAACGACCGGGGCAGAGACATAGCCGCCTGTAGCCAGGATGACATGCGGGGCAAACTCTCCTAGGATATGCCAGGCATGCCCTACTCCTCTCCCTAGTTTGGCTGCGTTTAGCATTAGCATCCACGGTTCCTTACCCCGTAAACCCCCCAGCGGAATTGTACGAAGGGGCAATCCCGTTCTCGGGACCAGCTCTGTCTCTATCCCCTCTGCGCTACCAACGTACAGTATCTCCAGGTCGTGCGGAGGCTCAAGCTCTGACTTGACCGGGCTGTCCCCTAAGGCCTCGACGGTGGCGAGGGCCGGATAGACGTGACCGGCCGTTCCTCCACCCGAGATCAAGAGACGCATGCTGAGGCCCCTCTTTCTTCTTTGTGCCTCTGGAAACGTTAAGCAACAGACCAACACCGGCCATGGTTGACAACAGCGAGGAGCCACCGAAACTTATGAAGGGCAAGGGGATACCGGTATAGGGTATGGATGACGTAGCTGAGGCAACGTTTACCAGGGCCTGGAAGGAAATCCAGCAGGTGACCCCTGTAGCCAGGACTGCGCCAAAGGTATCGGGTGCCTGCAGAGCTACTTTAACGCCACGATAAGCCAGACAGGCGAACAGTCCGATAAGGGCCAGGCAGCCCATGAGACCGAAGTCGTTGCCCACAATGGCGAAGATGCTGTCGGTGTGGGAGGCAGGTATGTAGCCAACGGTCTTGTGAATTGATGCCAGGCCTTGGCCAAAAGGCCCTCCCTCACGTAGCGCAGTGAGGATACGGCAGATCTGATAGTTGGTGTCAGTGGAGTCGCTGCAAGGATCAAGCCAACCCTCAAGGCGGTCTAGGCGCCATTCGCTCCCTATGATCATCAGGCCCACGATAAAACCACCAAAAGCGCCGCTGGTTACCAGTTGCACCAGATCGCCACCGGCGATGAAGAACATGGCTAGAGCGGTGGTCATCACCAGAAACGAGGTGCTCAGGTCGGGCTGGAGCATGATCAAACCCGCAACCAGGCCGACCAGGATGCCAAAGGGGATGAGGCCGTACGATACCTGGCGTATCCGTCCCCCTTTCGAGGAGAGCCAATTGGCCACATAGATGACCATGGCCAGTTTGGCCAGTTCACTGGGTTGCACCGAACCTGAGAAGAACCCCCGACGTGCGCCATTGGTTTCGGGTCCCACCAGGAGCAGGGCTATCAGGGCGAGGACAGCTCCACCCATGATGGGAAGGGATAGACGCTGCCAGCGATGGTACTCGATATTCATCATAACCAGCATGACTATGCTGCCCAGGGCTAGCCACAGGAGTTGCCTAAGGAAGAAATAGTAAGGGTGTCCATGGTCCTCGTAGCTCCAGACATAGGTGGCACTATAGACCATTATCACACCGATGAATGTCAGAGCGGCGACGATGATCATAAAAGGGTAGTCGGGCGACTTCAAACGGGTTTGTCTCTTCGTCATTCAACTTCCTCCTAATCAATCGTGTTCAGAACTCTTCACTATAGATCCCTGACCAATCTCTTGAAATGGGTGCCTCGTTCGGCAAAGTCGCGATAGGCATCAAAGCTGGTGCAGGCTGGAGAGAGGAGGACTATCTCGCCGGGCCTGGCCAGACGGGCTGCCACCCCCACCGCTTTCTCCAGGTCTCCACAGTGATGGAGCACAGGATGACCGGGCGAGCCCGGGGGAGCCGCTGACTCAGCTTCCCGAATAGCCCTCTCAATGAGGTCCGCTGCTTCACCAAAGAGCATCACATGCTTCACCTTCTGGCAGATCAAAGATCCCATTTCGGTCATGGGCAGGTCTTTGTCTCTACCTCCGGCCAAGAGGAGTATCGGCTGATCGAAGGAGCGCAGGGCAGCTACCGTACGCTCAGGGGAGGTGGCGATGGAGTCGTTGTAGTAGCGCACCCTGTTCAACTCCCGCACCAGCTCCAGCCGATGTTCCACCCCTTCAAAGTTGCTTATAGCCTCCGCCATGGCCTGTTGGTCGGCTCCTGCCGCCACTCCAAGGGCACAGGCAGCCAACACGTTGTCCAGGTTGTGACGACCGAGGAGCTTCACTTGATCTGTGGAACAGATTCGGCTGACTGTGTCTTGAAAGCGGACTAGCACCTCACCATTTCTCAGGAAGGCTCCTTCCTTCAGGTCAGCCTCCTGGCTAAAAAAGAGGACCTGTCCGCTTCCCAGGTCGTTCAAGCGCCGGGTGGTTTTATTGTCATAGCTCAGAACGGCATAGTCTTCGGGCCCCTGATAGCGTAGAATGTTGGACTTGGCTTCGATGTAGTCCTCCATAGAGGGATGGCGATCCAAATGGTTGGGGGTGACGTTGAGGATAGCGCCGATATGAGGGCTGGTGGTCATGGTCTGCAACTGAAAGCTGGACAATTCCAAGACCACCCAGTCCTCCGCTTCTATCTCTTCAACCCTCTCCAGAAGAGGTTGGCCAATGTTTCCACCGACCCAGACCTTGCCATTGGGGACTTCGAGCATCTCCCCCACCAGGCTGGCGGTGGTGGTCTTGCCGCTGGAGCCGGTAATGCCCAGGATCGGTGCCGGGCAGAGCTGGAAAAAGAGCTTTGTCTCACTCTCTACAGGTAGGTCTCGCCGCCTCGCTTCCTGAACTATCGGGATTTCCTGAGGCACTCCAGGGCTGACAAACAAGAGATCTGTCTCCAGCAAGGCCAATGGATGTCCACCCAGGACATAGCTGATGGGCCAATCGGCAAGCAACTCTATCTGGGGCTCAAGCTCAGCCCGTTCTTTGAGATCACTGACGGTCACTTCGGCCCCATGTTCGCTCAGGAAGCGGGCCAAAGCTACCCCTTCCCGCCCCAGGCCGAGGATGGTTACCTTTTTTCCTTCGAAATCACAGCTACTCTTCACCAGCTTGACCCTTTTCAAAGGTCGTGTTAGTTAGCGGCCAGCCGTATCTGGTCAGGGGGGATATCCAGGTATCTGAAGAGTTGTTGGGCGATTCTGCTGAAGACCGGGGTCGCTACCTCGGCACCCCATTCTGAAGTTTGTGGCTTGTCGAGCTTGACCAGAACCACGAATTGTGGGTCATCAACAGGAGCGTAGCCAGCAAAGGAAGCAATCGTCCATTTCGGATCATAGCGACCCGCCTGCGGATCGGGTATTTGGGCCGTACCTGTCTTGCCAGCTATGCTGTAACCCCTGACCATGGCTGCCTCATTCTTTTTTACAACCTCAACCAGCATCTGGGTCAGTTCCTCAGCCACCGACGTGGATATTACCCATGGGCCCACGGCTGGTTCCGTGGGTATCACCCGATCACCGGCGATTATGTCCTTCACCACGTAAGGGCGGACCATCTGCCCTCCATTGGCTACAGCCGCCACGGCCGTTATCATCTGCAATGGTGTCACTGCGATTCCTTGACCAAAGGCGTTGGTGCCAAGGTCAGAGATATGCCACTCCGGGTCTCCGCGCAGTCTCATGCTACCATTGATTTCAGCGGCAAGGTCAATCCCCGTCCTGCGCCCGAAGCCAAAGCGGCCCACATACTCGTAGAATGTATCGGGCCCGAGGGTGGTACTGATATAGGCAGCGCAGACGTTCAGGGAATAGACCAGGATGTCGGTCATGCTAACCCGACCGTAGGCACGACGGTCCGAGTTCATGATCTTTTGCTCACCGACAGTTATGGACCCGGTGTCGTAGCAGGTGTCTCCCGGCCTGAACACGCCGCTGTCCAGGGCGGCGGCCATTGTAACTATCTTGAACACTGAACCTGGCTCATAATCCTTGCTTACAGCCGGGTTGGTGAGCTGCTCGATAGGAATGTTGCTGTACTCGTTGAGGTCGAAGGAGGGGTGGCTGGCCATAGCTAGGATGGCACCTGTACGGGGGTCCATGACAATGACCGTGCCGCCTTCAGCCCCGGTTTCCGCCACGGCTGTTGCCAGTTCGCGGGCCACCATCTCCTGCAGAGCCCAATCAATGGTCAGGATGAGATCACATCCCCCGTAGGAGGGGACGAACTCCCGCAGCCCAATAGTTACGTGACGATCTGGAGTGGGGCTTTCTATTTTACACAACTGGTCCTCACCGTTTAGGAGGGCATTGTAGAACCCTTCTATGCCAAAGACCCCTTTCTGTTCGAGAGTAGCAACCCCCAGCAGGTGAGCGGCCAGGGTTCGGGCCGGATATAGACGCCTGGGCTGAGGGTCAGCCCCTATCCCCAACAGATGGCGTTCTTTGATGGTTTGGCCCACTTCCCACTCGACCCACGATGCCAGTACGACGAATTCCTGCGTCTTGTCCCTGAGCTTGTCCATTATCTCCTGGCCGGGCCTGCCGAGGATTTCTGCCACTTCCTCAGCTATCTCTTGCCGCTCTTTTTCTGAACCCATCATGTCTGGTGAGGCATAGACTTGATAATAATAGCTGTCAAGAGCCAGTGGGTAGCCATTTCTGTCTCGGATTACACCTCGGGAATGGGTTGGGGCATTGGGAGTTGGAATTGGTGTAGGTGTAGGGGTGCCGTTATAACTGGTCGCTTGTGGCGACTGCATGACCTGCCAATAGTATAACCGCAGCACAGGGATCACTATCAACCCCAGCAGTGCTGCCAGTAGGAACTTCAAACGGCGTTGGCGTTGCTGTTCCAATTCCAGGGTAGCCACCAATGTTCCCTTCTGAGCAAGCAGCGGTCACGGCCTGCTCGTCACCCAAGCTGCAAACTGGCTTACCAATTGCTTCCACCACAGGGAGTCCAGAGGGCTTTTGCTCTCTTCTGGGACGGGTTTGTCTTCCTGCTGTAGGTAGGATGGCATCACATCAATCACAATCTCTTCTTCCAGCGGAAAGTCAGAGACAGGGAGAAACTCGGTGGGTACGTCCTCGGTCAAGCCCATTTCCTGGGCCTCTTTTCGAACGTTGGTTATACCTTCCTTCAGGGCTATTTCAGCAGCCAACTGACTGTTGCGTACTTGCAGGGAATGAAGCTCATCATTCATGCGCTCAATATCGAACTCTAGAGTGGCAATTTGGCTGGCCAGGGTTAGGTACAAAAGGCTGACCAGGCCGAGCATGGCTAGCAGGACCAAGGCCAGGCCAAACTCTCTGACGTCAAAGCGGCGGAATTGCCGCTGTGCCTGTTGCGGCAGAGACCTGGTCGGGGGTAGGTATAGACGCTGTTCGCCCTCCATGATAGCACCGCCTCTGAAAGCATGAGGTCAGTAGGGGGTTCAAAGTTTCTCTGCAAAGCGTAATCTGGCGCTACGGCTACGCGGGTTGTTCTCCTTCTCCTCTAGGGATGGCCTGATGGGTTTCCTGGTGAGGATACGCAGAGTTGGCTGGTGATGGCAGAGACAAACCGGTGTTTCAGGTGGGCAGATGCAGGCTTTGCTTTCCCGGACCAGGAAGTCCTTGACCAGGCGATCCTCCAATGAGTGGAAGGAGATGACTGCTAGACGGCCTCCACTTCTCAAGACCTGTACTGCTTGAGGGAGGGCTTCTTCCAGGGCCTCTAACTCGTTGTTCACAGCGATGCGCAGGGCCTGAAAAGTGCGTGTAGCTGGGTGGATGGGCCCCTTCCTGGGTACGACCTTGGTTACCAAATCGGCAAGTTGTTTGGTGGTGCGAACAGGTCGCTCCCTCACAATAGCCCTGGCAATAGCTCTGGCCCGTCTCTCCTCACCATAGCGCCGTAGTGTCTGAACCAGCTCATCTAAGGACAGTCCATTTACCAGTTCAGCCGCAGTTAACTCCTGGTCGGGATCGAAGCGCATGTCTAACGGCCCCTCCTGCTGGAAGGAGAAGCCGCGCTGCGCATCATCCAACTGAAGGGATGACAACCCCAGATCGAACAGCACTCCATCAACCGCTTGAAAGGCCTGGGCCGATGCTATCCTCGCCAAGGAGGCAAAGCTCCCTCTGATGAGCACTATCCGCTGGGCATAGATTTTCAGCCTGGCCTGGGCGTGCTGGATGGCGTCTGGGTCGAGGTCCAATCCTAACAGGCGGCCATCGGGCGAGGACCTTTTAAGGATACCGAGAGCATGCCCTCCACCTCCCAGCGTGCAATCAACGTAGAGACTACCTGACCGCGGCTGTAGTCCCTGCAGAACCTCTTGGTAAAGTACCGGAAGATGCGTTAGGTTGTTCACCGCTCATAATGACACGATTGGGCTAGTGACATGCTCCTCCATCCCCCCAGGCTATATACCCAGGTAACTCAGTTGTTCGGCGATGGCTTCCCCGTTCTCATCCGCCATGGCGTCAAGCTCGCGGAAGCGTGTAGGGTTCCATATCTCCAGGTGGTCGTTGGCTCCGATTATGATCACATCGCCATCCAGTGCGGCGTACCGACGAAGGTAGGGCGGGATAAGGATGCGTCCCTGTTTGTCAGGGATACAGTCGGTGGCATTGGCGAACAGGAAGCGGGTGAAGGCCCGTGCATCCTTCTTGGTGATAGGAAGGGTTGCAATCTTGGATGAGAACTCCTCCCATTTCCTGAGAGGATAGACGGAAAGACATTTCTCAATCCCTCTGGTGACAACGACACCCGTTGCCAGGTCCGTTCGGTACTTGGCTGGAAGGGTCAATCTTCCCTTATCGTCAATGGTGTGCCCGAACCGTCCTAAGAACATATGTTCTAAGCCCTCCCCACTGGAGGCCTTTTTTACACCCTTCTATCAGACCGATCTCCCACTTCGTGCCACTGAACGCCACAATACCCCACTATTTTACACCACTTTCCATATTTTGACAAGAGTCTAGAGCGGAGAAGCTACGAATTTTAAGGTGCAAAAAGGGGATGTAAACAAAACGGCCACCAATTTGGGCAGCGATTGGTGGCCGTTTGAAAACTCGATTTGACAAAATTGACAAAGTATAATAAAATAAAGGTTCGTAGATACCACAATCAGGCACTGGGACGCTATTATCCAGAGGTTCTTTGCCCCAGTTGTGCTATCGTAATTATACCTTGATCCGCAGAAAAGGGCAAATATAGGGCGCTGCTGCTGACGATCCTGTGAAGGATCGTTCCTCAAGGATTCTGTTGAATTCTGAAAGGGACTTTGCAGACTTCGATGGGATCCTCATAAGGGCCCTAGCCTCCGTTCGACAGTGTGAGCTTTTGGTGCCGCTACTCGCTCCAGCCAGCGTGATCCTCGGGCAGCGCCCTGGCCTGGTTGATTCTCGACTCCCTGATATTCTCGCCAAACGGGCTGTTCTCAATCTGCCTGGTTGGGAGCGGACAATTGTAGGCAAGGAGTGGATAACCTATGGCTCAACCGATTGTGGACTCCCTTAATCATCGGAAATCCTACGCCAGGATAGCAGATGTACACCCTCTGCCTGAGCTTATTAAGGTTCAACAGGATTCCTTTGAGTGGTTCCAGATAGAGGGTTTGCGGGAACTCTTTGTGGAGATAACTCCGATCCAGAGCTTCAGCAAGAATCTTGAACTGCACTTCCTGGACTATCGTTTCGACCAACCCAAATACAGCGAAGAAGAGTGCCGCTCTATGGATATGACCTACGCCGCTCCCCTTTGGGTCAAAGTGAGGTTGGTCAACCGGGAGACAGGCGAGGTTCAGGAGCAGGAGGTCTTCATGGGAGATTTCCCGCTGATGACCGAAAACGGCACTTTCGTGGTCAATGGTGCGGAACGGGTGGTGGTCAGCCAACTGATTCGCTCTCCGGGCATCTACTTCACCATAGAGGAGGATCGTCCCAGTGGCCGTGAGTTGTGTATGGCCAAGTTGATCCCTAACCGCGGTGCCTGGCTAGAGTTCGAGACGAGCAAGCGGGATGTGCTCTCGGTCAAGGTGGACCGCAAGCGGAAAATACCGGTCACCGTGCTGATCAGGGCCCTTGGCTACGACACGGATGAAGAGTTATATGCGCTCTTTGCCGCCAGCGACACCAACGCTGAGCATTCATACATCAAGTCTACCATTGAACGTGATCCGACCAAGAGCACCGAGGAGGCATTGCTGGAATTCTACAAAAAGTTGCGGCCCGGTGATCCGCCTACCTTGGAGAATGCGGAAAGCTTCCTGGCTTCCCTTCTTTTCGCTCAGCGACGCTACGATCTTGGCCGGGTGGGACGTTACAAACTCAACAAGCGTCTCGAAGTGAATGTGCCCTTTGAAACCCGCACTTTGACCAAAGATGATCTGGTTCGGGTTGTTGACATCATGATCAGGATTAACAACGGTGTCGAGGGTCCGGATGACATTGATCACCTGGGAAACCGGCGTGCTAAGACGGTAGGTGAGCTGATCCAGGACCAGTTGCGCATCGGCCTGCTGCGTATGGAGCGGGTCGTGCGGGAGAGGATGAGCATCCGTGATCCAGAGCAGGTGACCCCTACAGCCTTGATCAACATCCGGCCTGTGGTGGCAGCCGCCCGCGAGTTCTTTGGAGGAAGCCAACTTTCCCAATTCATGGATCAAACCAACCCCCTGGCAGAGTTGACCCATAAGCGACGCCTTTCAGCTCTGGGCCCGGGAGGTTTGCGTCGTGAGAGGGCTGGCTTCGACGTGCGTGATGTGCACCATAGCCACTACGGGCGAATTTGCCCTATTGAGACCCCGGAGGGTCCCAACATCGGCCTCATCGGCTCCCTGGCTACCTATGCTCAGGTCAATGAGTATGGCTTCATCGAGACACCGTACCGACGGGTGCTTCGCTCGGTTCCCAATGAGAAGGTAGAGACCCTCTTGAATCGGACCCTATGGGAGGATGTCCTTCATCCTGAAACAGGAGAGATGATCGCCACCAAGGGAACACTCGTTGACGAGGAAGTGGCGACCAGACTGGCGGCCCTGCCTCCCTGCGAAGTCAAAATCCGTCCTGTTACCACAGATGAGATCGTCTATCTGACGGCTGACGAGGAGGATCACTACATCATCGCCCAGGCCAACACGCCGCTCAATGAACGGGGGGAATTTGTCGAGGACCAGATCTCAGTGCGCTACAGACAGCAGTTCTTGATGGAGAGGGCTGATAAGGTAGACTTTCTTGACGTTTCACCCAAGCAGATTGTCAGCGTCTCTGCTGCTTTGATACCTTTCCTGGAGCATGATGACGCGAACCGTGCCTTGATGGGATCCAACATGCAGCGCCAGGCTGTGCCCCTCGTCATACCTGAGGCCCCCATCGTGGGTACAGGCATGGAGCGACAGGCAGCTCTGGGCTCGGGACAGGTGATCATTGCCGAAACGGATGGGGAAGTGACCAGTGTAACCTCTCGGCAGGTGGTCGTGCGCGACGATGAGGGCAAGGAGCACGTCTATCCCCTGCACAAGTTCAGACGCTCCAACCAGAGCACTTGTGTTGATCAGCGGCCAATTGTGGTGAAGGGGGATCGGGTGGTAAAAGGCCAGATCCTGGCAGACAGTTCCTCCACGGAGAATGGTGAATTGGCTCTGGGGCAGAACGTGCTGGTTGCTTTCTTGTCATGGCAGGGTGGGAACTACGAGGATGCGGTGATTATCAGCGAGAGCGTGGTGCGTGAGGACAGGTTCTCCTCGCTGCATATCGAGAAGCATGAGGTTGAGGCTCGTGACACCAGGCTGGGGCCTGAGGAGATCACCCGCGATATCCCCAATGTGGGCGACGATGCCCTCAAGGATTTGGACGAAGAGGGCATCATCAGGATCGGGGCCGAGGTGAAACCGGGTGATATCCTGGTCGGTAAGATAACGCCCAAAGGGGAGACAGAGCTAAGCCCCGAGGAGAAACTGTTGCGCGCTATCTTTGGTGAGAAGGCCAAGGAAGTCAAAGATTCATCCCTGCGGCTGCCTCATGGGGAGAAGGGAAAGGTCGTTGACATAAGGGTATTCACCCGAGAGGAGCATCAGGACCTGCCGGCTGGGGTAGACCAGTTGGTGCGGGTCAGCATTGCCCAACGCCGCAAGGTCACCGAAGGGGACAAGATGGCCGGTCGGCATGGGAACAAAGGGGTGATCTCACGAGTAGTTCCGGTGGAGGATATGCCATTTCTCCCCGATGGGACACCGGTGGAGCTTATCCTCAACCCTCTGGGGGTGCCAGCTCGAATGAACATCGGTCAGATTCTGGAGGCGCATCTGGGTTGGGCGGCAGACCGTTTGGGCTTCAAGACCGTTTCGCCAGTGTTTGATGGTGCTAAGGAGAATGAGATAGCGGCTGAACTGGCACGGGCCTGGCTTATGGACAGGGCCTGGTACGGGGTGACCAGACGGGCGTGGGCCTGGCTGGAGGAACAAGGGTACGATAACGAACAACTGCTCAATGACGAAGAAGCGCGGGAATTGTACCTGGAGGAGTGGTTGCAGGAGGGTGAAGTAGCTGGCATAGACCGCAAAGATATGCGTCGTGCGGTTCTTAGGCAGTGGTTAAAGGAACGGGGATACGATCCCGAGGAGATACTGGTCTTTGAGGATGATCAGCGCACATTTCAGGAGCGCGAGGAGGCTGATCGGAAGGCTGAACTGCTCTGCCTGCGCCTGTGGCTGGAGGGTCGTGGCCACGATATCGGGAAACTAAGCGATCGTGACATCAGGGTTCAGGCCAGGAAGGTCAGTAAGGAGACAGGCTGGCCACTCCCTACTTCCGGCAAGATGACATTGTACGATGGTATGACCGGCGAGCCCTTTGATCACCCGGTGACAGTAGGGATCATCAATATGATGAAGTTGGCTCACTTGGTGGAGGACAAGGTGCATGCCCGCTCAACAGGTCCCTATTCTCTGGTGACACAGCAGCCTCTGGGAGGTAAGGCTCAGTTTGGCGGGCAGCGTTTCGGGGAGATGGAGGTCTGGGCTCTGGAAGCCTACGGCGCAGCCCATATTTTGCAAGAGATGTTGACTGTCAAGTCTGATGATGTCATCGGCCGGGTCAAGACGTATGAGTCTATCGTCAAAGGGGAGCCTATTCAGGAACCGGGCGTGCCTGAGTCCTTTAAGGTGCTGGTGAAGGAGCTGCAAAGCCTGGGTTTGGCCGTCGAGGTTCTCAATGACCAGGATGAAGCGATCCAGTTCGGTAAGGAGGAGGAGATCAGGGCCTTGCCCAGGTTAGGTCTGGGTATGCCGATGGATCGGTAGTTGACTGTTTTACGCTTCTGTGCTAAACTTATGTTTTGTGAGATAGAAACTTTTAGAAGGCAAAAGCCGGGAGGTGCTATACTTTGCCAACTATCAACCAGTTAGTGCGCAAAGGAAGAAAGAAGCAGAGGAAGAAGGGATCGGCACCGGCACTGCGCCTTACTTTCAACGCTCTCAAACAATGCACCAGGTGGGGAGTTGGTGCCCCTCAAAAGCGAGGCGTGTGCACTCAGGTTAAGACCATGACTCCCAAGAAGCCTAACTCGGCCTTGCGCAAGATCGCCCGGGTGAGGCTGACGAACGGTATGGAGGTTACGGCCTACATTCCTGGTGAAGGGCATAACCTGCAGGAGCACTCCTCGGTTCTGGTGCGAGGAGGACGCGTCAAGGACCTGCCAGGCGTCCGCTATCACATTATCCGTGGGACTCTTGATGCTGAAGGGGTGAGTGACCGGAAGAAAGGTCGTTCCAAGTACGGGACCAAGCGCTCCACCAGGCGTCCCCAGGAGGTTTAGAGGCCCACTCTGAATAACGCCCATTCGGGAGTGGATCGCGGGCATAGGTTGTAGCATTCGATCCCTTTGTGGTTGGGTATTCCAAACGAAGAAAGAGTTGTTCCTTGAGATAAGGGAACCCCAAGCCCCAAAGGGATTGTTTTTGCCTGTAGACATAGGTTGGGAGGAGATATATGCCTAGGCGTGGTCAGGTTCCTCGGCGGGAGGTATTACCCGATCCCAAATATGGCAGTGTGCAGGTGGCAAGCTTCATCAACAGACTGATGAAGGGGGGGAAGAAGTCCTTGGCCGCTCGTATTTTGTACTCTTCGTTCGACCTGATAGAGGAGAGAACCGGCCGGAGTCCCCTCAATGTCTTTGGTCAAGCTGTCAAGAACGCCACCCCGAAATTGGAGGTGAGGCCCCGCCGGGTAGGTGGAGCGACCTATCAGGTACCGGTGGAAATCAGGGGGGAGAGGGGCCAGTCCTTGGCCATGCGCTGGTTGATCCAAACAGCGCGCCAGCGCTCCGGCAAGTCTATGGCTGAGAAGTTGGCCAATGAGCTGCTTGATGCTGCCCAGGGTGTCGGGGCCACGATCAAGAAGAAGGATGACACCCACAAGATGGCTGAGGCGAACAAGGCCTTTGCTCATTACCGTTGGTAGCTTGAAGTCCGAAGCCCCAGTCCAAGGTTGATTCCAAGGTGCTTCCGGGGAACCTTGGGGTTCGGACATGGCTTTGGACAGGTGAAGAGATGTCACGAGAGTTCTCACTGGAGCGGACCAGAAACATAGGGATTATTGCCCACATTGATGCCGGCAAAACCACGACCACGGAGCGTATCCTGTTCTACACTGGGCGTACGCACCGCATGGGCAACGTGGATGAGGGCACCACCGTCACCGATTGGATGGAGCAGGAGCGGGAGCGAGGTATCACCATAACCGCTGCCGCTATCACCTGCTACTGGCGCGATCATCAAATCAACATCATTGACACTCCCGGCCACATTGATTTTACAGTGGAGGTGCAGAGATCTCTCCGCGTTCTGGATGGGGGAGTGGTTATCTTCGACGCTGTCGCTGGAGTGGAGCCTCAATCGGAGACGGTCTGGCGTCAGGCGAACCGCTACGGTGTGCCTCGCATCTGTTTCGTCAACAAGATGGACCGTACAGGAGCGGACTTCTACCGTACTGTGGAGATGATCGAGGAGCGCCTGAAGGCTGTACCGGTGCCTGTCCAGGTACCGATAGGAGCCGAGAGCGACTTCGAAGGGGTGGTGGACCTCATTGAGAACAAAGCTATTATCTATCTTGACGACCTGGGTACCGGACAGGATGAGGTGGAGGTTCCAGCCCATTCGGTGAGAGAAGTGGCTCAAGCTCGTGAGTTGTTGTTTGAGAAGGTGGCCGAAACCGATGAGGCTCTGACCCTCAAGTACCTGGGTGGGGAGGAGATTACTCCTGACGAGTTGCGTATGGGCCTGCGAAAGGCTACTCTGCAATCGAAATTGGTGCCGGTGTTATGCGGGGCGGCTTTGCGCAACAAGGGGGTTCAGTTAGTGTTGGATGCGGTGGTGGATTACCTCCCTTCGCCGCTGGATATACCGCCGGTGAAAGGACATAGGCCAGGGGATGAGGGAGAGGAAATCCGTCTGGTTAGTGAGGATGAGCCTTTCGCCGCCCTGGCTTTCAAGATAACCTCCGACCCGTTTGTGGGGCGCCTGGCCTATGTGCGGGTCTACTCCGGCCGTTTGGAAACAGGCTCACGGGTGCTGAACAGTGTGAAGGATCGTCGGGAGCGAGTAGGTCGCCTTCTGCAGATGCATGCCAACCACCGTCAAGATATCCAGGCCGTCTACGCTGGCGATATCGCCGCTATAGTCGGTCTGAAACACACCTTTACCGGTGACACCCTTTGTGACCCTGCTCATCCAATCGTTCTTGAATCTATCAGATTTCCCGAGCCGGTCACATCGGTAGCTATTGAGCCTAAGACCCAGGCTGACCAGGACAGGATGGCCGGGGCTCTGCGGCGGTTAGCCGAGGAGGATCCGACCTTCCAGGTACGCCTTGACCAGGAGACGGGTCAGACCCTGATTTCTGGTATGGGGGAACTGCACCTGGAGGTCCTGGTGGATCGCATGCTGAGGGAGTTTCGGGTGGGGGCCAATGTAGGCCGGCCTCAAGTATCCTACCGCGAGACTATTACCCGCCCGATACGAGTGGAGGGACGCTACGTGCGCCAGAGCGGTGGGCAGGGTCAATACGGCCATGTCTGGCTGGAGCTTGAACCTCTGGAGAAGGGAAAAGGGTACGAGTTTGTAGATGGTATCACCGGCGGCATCATCCCGCGAGAGTACGTCCGGGCTGTAGAGCAAGGTGTCCGCGAGGCGATGGAGAGCGGTGTCCTGGCTGGCTATCCGGTCACTGATCTGCGGGCTAAACTGGTGGATGGGTCCTATCACGAGGTGGACTCATCGGAGATGGCTTTTAAGATTGCTGGTTCCATGGCCTTGAAGGAGGGAGTACAGCGTGCTGATCCCATTATCCTGGAACCGATCATGAAGATAGAGGTAGTAGCCCCGGAAGAGTTTACCGGGGACATCATCGGTGATCTTAGCTCTCGTCGGGCTCAGATCGGTGGTATGGAGCCCCGCAGTGAGGGCCTGCAGACGGTGCGTGGTTTGGTGCCCTTGGCCGAGATGTTTGGCTATGCTACTGACCTGCGTTCCTTGACCAAAGGGCGAGGTACTTTTACCATGGAATTCGATCATTATGATGAAGTCCCAGAGGCTGTAGCTAAGAAAGTGATCGGAAGTTAGTGAGAATGTTGAGAGGAAAGGAGAATCATCCTAATGGGTAAGCCAAAATTCATAAGGGATAAGCCCCACGTGAACGTGGGCACCATCG
>JBHIDP010000023.1:0-22071 GCA_046760185.1 Anaerolineae bacterium | reverse complement strand
TTCTCCCCCAACCACTGGCGTTTGATGTGACGCCAGCTCTCCACTACCTCTGCAACGACCTTCGCCTCCAACTGGCGATAGGCTTGCTCCCCCCGTTTGTGCCAATCGTAGGCGCTCCCAGCCACGAAGTCGGCCAGTTGCACCAGTGTGTTACGTTGGCTGTCCACATGGCTGATGGTGAGGATTCCGGCTTCCGGCCACTGGCGGTGAATGAATGTGTCAACAGCAGCACGCTGTGCAGGGGCGGTGAAGTGCCGATCTATCGCCAACGCCATGTTGGGATAAACGCTCCAGCAAAGTTGCAATAGCTCACAAGCCAGGATGGCATAGTTGGCCGGCGTGTCAGCGATACGACGCCCCTCTTTCCTGACCACCAGCACGAAGAGTTCCACATCGGCCTTTGCCAGGTAGTCGAGCACAGTGGCACGAATACGTTGGCTAGCATTGCCCCACTTGAGTTCGGTGGGCTGCTTGCGGCGACGACCAAGCCGCTTCCCCGATCTCAGCGACGCCCGGCGGATGATGTTCTTCAGAATCCGGCACCAACTCGCCGCGCTGTTGCCGGGCGGCCAGCCGGTCCCGGACCTGGGCCACGCGCTCTTGGAAGCTTAAGGACTGGGGTTGCTGGTTCATTTTACCTTGCTCGCCCCTCAAAGATTCCTGCCCGGCGTCGTTCCTGGGCTCAGGGCGTGGAGCCCTCTATTACCGCCACTTCCTGCCCCGCCAACCCATACCCCCACTCCGCTTCGCGCACTCCCTGCGGTCGCAGCCGGTACATGGTAAGGTCAACTCCTGGCCTGTTGGCCAGGACGGACAGTCGGTGAGTAGACGTAATGCGGGGCATAGCATCGGCCATGTTGCGCCGGTCGGTATTGTCCAGGTAGTTGGGGAAGGTAGAGGGGCATGGTGAGTCCATTCTCCACTTTTGGCCCACACAAGCGTGGGCGCCAGGCGAAATCATCAAGTTTTCATCAAGTTTGCGTCAACTTTTCCATCAAGTCCATTCCTGGGGGAAGACGGTAGTAGGTGCCGCGTCCTGAGCCCGCCTGTTCAATTAGATCTTTCTCGATTAAATCACGCAGGTCGGAAGCTGCCGTGGTGTGCGAGACGCTGAACACCTCCCGATATTCCCGATTGGTGATCCGCCCGCGTTTCTCTAGAAGAGCCAGCACTTTTATTTGCCGTTCGTTGAGATCCGGGCGAATGATCGCCGGCGGTTCAACCGGAGGAGCAGCATACAACGTCACGGTTACCACCCCGCGGTCATCAGTGATGAACGGCGGCGGCGCGCCGATGGCTTCCATCTCGCGGAATACGCGGTCCACCCCAAAGCCCAGTTCCTCGATGTAGTGCCATGCCTTGAGCACGCCCACGATCTGTGGATTGCGGGAGTAGTGACGGCGGCGGATGTTCTCCACGGTGACGATGCCCGGCAGCCCGCCGGGACTTTCTACTTCCAGCCGGTCGTCGAACATGCGCACCTGGATAGCCGTACCGGTGATGCTGTAATCGCGGTGGGCGATGGCGTTGACGATGACCTCACGCCAGGCGAAATCAGGGTACTCGGGCTGGCCGGACATCTCTAGCCCCCGCAGCCGATAGCGCGTGCGCACGAAGGTACCTACCAGTTCCCAGGTGCGGTGAATCAGGCGTGGCAGGGGGGCGATGAGTTCTTCACGCTTCACCAGGTTGAAGGCTTCACCCAGTTCGACGGTCGTACCCTCGAACTTGAGGAAATCCACCGCGGCACGCGGCAACCAGCGACCGGGCTCACGGGCGAAGAGCAACACCCCGGTCACCGTCAGCGTGTCCTCGGCAAGCAGGTTGAGTCCCCGCAGAATGTGTTCCGCAGGCTGGTCAAGACGGCGTAGGTTGGCATACTCCGCCACCAGGTCCTGGTCCACATCCTCCAGCGTAGCACCGCGCACCGGCTGGGTCTCGTAGCTGGCCTGGCCCTTGGCGAAG
Organism: Anaerolineae bacterium; assembly: GCA_046760185.1. Classification (GTDB taxonomy): domain Bacteria; phylum Chloroflexota; class Anaerolineae; order JBHIDP01; family JBHIDP01; genus JBHIDP01. Next base: position 20,106 of record JBHIDP010000023.1, on the reverse strand, counting down.
GCCACCCGCAGGGCCTCGTCGGCGCTGAGAGGCTGGTCGTGGTCCAGAACACGCAAGTAAACCCGCCCGTTGTTGTGGTTGTGCACCCGCAGGCTCACCGGCACGTCAATCACCAACACGTGGCGTTCCTGGTGCGGCACCAACTGGTAGTCAATTTGCACCGAGGGCGTGCAGAACTCATAGGCCGCGCGCAGCAGTTGTTCGACCTGCTCGCGATCGGCGACGGAATCCAGGCCCGTGACCGTACCGTCATCCTCGATACCCACCAGTAGCCGGCCACCGTCGGCGTTGGCGAAGGCGATGAGGGTGGTAGCCAGATCGCGGGGGTGGATGCGGCCACTCTTCCGTTCCAGGGTCTGCCCCTCAGGGGCGGAAAGCAGCTCGCTCAGCTCCAGTTCTGTCAGCAGTTCAACCATCGGTGTGTCCTACAGGCTCAGGTATCGGTCGGGTTAGGTTGGTCGGTATTGTCCAGGTAATCAGGTGGCAGGTCTAGGAGCAAGATCGCTCAGCTTGGCTAACGATTGGCAAACCACACTCGGTAATCCTGGATCAGTTGCGCGTTAGGCGACCGCTCGTCCACGGCAGCCAGGTCGGCCAAGGGAAAGCTATAGAACTGCCGGTCTTTGCGGCAGGCAACAATGACACCGTAGAGGTCATCTACATCTTCGATTTCCAGTACAGTTAACCGGTCACCTGCCCGCAGCGGGCCATACTCCTGAAACTCGTCAACTTCGGCCTCGAAGGGCAATTGCAGGTTCTGGCTGAGATACTTCTCCCAGGCAAGCATGATGTCCCACTCACGGGTGCTCTTGGCCGAGTTTACCACGGCCTGGATGCGCTCACCTTCTGGTCCAATGCCAAGCCATCCGACGCGCGCCTGAAGTTTGTTTCTCATACGTCTCACATCGCTCTCCGAATCGCGCGGCCTGACCCACTGGACTTCATCTGGACGTAAGTACATCGCGGCCCAGTCCAGATTGTTGCGCTCTGAATCGGCGATGTACCATTCTGGCATAGCTTGCAGCGTTAGGCTGTCCCAGGCAATGCCAATGGTTGGTTCGGTGGGGTCATTGACATAGGTCAGGTCGATGATCCGGCCTTGCCAGCCACCGATGTCGAGGTTGGGGACATCTGGGCAGGCCGTGTCCGGCTTGACGCGTACGGCGTCGCCTATCTGGTAGTTCATCATCTCACCTATCCGTTCCCATCCGTTGCCTCCACCACTCCAATCTCCTCCTCCATCAACCCATACCCGGCTCTGCATTCGCTGCGGGGACTCCCTTCGGTCGCAAGTCGTATGCCAACGCGTCAATCTGCGCAGCGGATAGAAAACGGATAAGCGGATGGCCACCGCTCGCATCCGATGCGATCGTGGCTGAGATGCTCTCAAATTGCATATTGACAACTTTAACCAATCCTGGTATAATAAAACTGAAAATACTCACTCCTCTGTGTGCGAAAGTCGGCTTTGCATGCCGTGCATCCGGTAACCGGGTCTAGCTACAGAGGGGTGATTTTTTTTGCGTGAAACGGATTCTTGCGGTTATACCAATTATGGGGGTATTTTGCAGTGTCATATAGGTCCAACAGCAAACTGACTTTTTCCTCGACGACCCTGTAGTATCGCATTTCTCCCGTGGTAAAGGCCCGATAGACAGCCCAGTTCGTGTAATCAATCACACTCAGACAGGGTTCCCCCTTTGGGGTTTGGGCTTGTACGCTGAAACTCGTCGTTACCGCAGTGTTCCACTTTTGCTCAAAGCGTTCAACCCCGCGCTGAATGGCGCCCAACAATGGTGCCTGGCGGTTGCGTGAACCACGTTTGGCAAAGTAGATGAAGTTTTGCTCGTAGCGGTGCAGCAAGTTTTGAAAAAGACAGGTGACCAGGTGATCGTAGAAAGCATCTTCCTTGGCCTGGAAACTATTTCGGAAAACCCGCTCGATCTTTCGAGCAACGACGAATTGCGCTCGAAAGTCTAAGGTGGCAAGCAGTTTGAAAACACGATAGCGAATTTCAGGTACATCGTCCTTGGCGTGAAAGGCGATGGCCGTTTTCTTGATGGAAGCAAAGTCCTGGAAGTAGGAATCGTGGATGATCTCCTGCTGGAGTTCCTGGATAGCCTGACGAATGGGATCAGGGTTCTGCGTTTCAATCAGGCCCAGGATAAGGATGGGAGAACATCCTGGTTGCCCCACGATCAGGTTCCCCTTGCGGTCGTAAAAGGTGGGATCGCCAGACTCGTCAACGAAAAACCAGGTGCTACCTGATTGCGGTTTCTTCACTTTGCTCCCCCTGCACGTTCGATCAACTCAATCTTCCCCGTCAACCCATACCCCACTCCGCTGCGCTGCGGGGACTCCCTGCGGTCGCAGATCGTACACCAGCGCGTCAATCTGCTGGTCGGTGGCCTCGAGTGTTCGGCAAGCCTTCGGCCCGAGACTTCGTCGAGCTCAGTCGAGACGCTCAGGCCGAGGGCTCGTACCAGGTCTGCCGCTGATAGAGCTCCTTGACGGCAGGGATGGTCTCCTGCCACTCGGCGTTGAAGACCTTCAGCCCCTCAAAATCCGTCAGCACCGCCCAGGTGACGCCTTTGAGCCAGGCGTAGTTGATGGCCTGCCGCGCCCAGCGGGCATCTTCCAGGTCGGCCGGGATTTTCTTGGTCTCCAGGAAGAAGCGAGGGATGCTGCCCAGGCGGAAGGCAAAGTCCACGTAGCCACGCGATACCCTTTCCTCGGGGCTGACCTCGCGGCTGTCCTCGACGTTCCAGCCCAGGGCGCGGAAGAGGGGCAGAATGAACTCCTGCCGGGTAGCGGGTTCATTGTACCGCTTGCGGTTGCGAGCCGTCAGCTTGGCGAACCGCTCCACTAGCCCTTCGACTTCGCCTTTGGCTTGCTGGTATCCAGTCATACTGCCTCCCTGTGACCATCTTCGGACGCAACGCCGATGGATGCCTGGTCCGCGTTAGCGTAGCTGTAGGTGTCTTTTGCTTCGGTCGTCATTTCTCCTTGACAAAGGGCGTAATTTCTGGTATGATATGACCAGATCGGGTGGCCCGTGGCCTCTCCGGCAAATCACCGGGGACTAAGCGGGTTTTTGGGCGCAAGCTCCCCCGGTCGTTTTCACTTCCTTAAAGTATCGTCAATAGATCTAGCTCACTTATCCGCCTGTCGGCTTTCCGCTGTCCTCTTTAGATTTGCCCCGGTCTCGCAACTTCTGAACCAGGACTCTCTTAACCTGAGCTGGCACGAGAATTGTATGGCTGAGATCGTTGGAGAATGCCAGGACGGTGTCTACCCCCAGGTTGCTCATTTTGCCACTCTGACCAACCTCGATGTTGGTCATGCTCTAGCTCGAAGACCTCTGTTGTTGACGGCGTAGCTTTTCTCCGTTACGCCTTGAGCGTCGCCGCCCCGACCATCCCCAACTTAAAATCCGGCACCAGAGCCCCTCGCCGCGCAGGCCAGCGGCCACTCGCACGACCGTGAGATGTCGCTCATCTCTCCGGTTTCTCTACCGAGCGCCGATATGCCTGCACTGCCTGCCGGGTGGTGTACCACAGGCGCCCACGCTTGATGGCTTCCAGTCGCCCCTTGCGGGCCAGTAGGCTGAGGTATTCCTGGCTGTAGGGTGTGTCCTCAGCAGCCACGCGCAGCGGGATCCACTCCTCCTCGGGGGCGGGCGGCCCCACCTGCGAGGTGCAGGCTTCCAAATAAAGGGTCAGACTTCGCTCCACCGCCCGGCCAACGAAGTTGACCAACGGTGCCATGACCCCCTTGTCGGCCCGAGCCAGCACACCGTAGTACTGACGGCGGTTGATCCGTTCAATGATGGTCGGTGGATAGCCGTCGCGCATCAGGAGCAGATTCATCACCAGACGGGCGGTGCGCCCATTGCCATCAATGAAAGGGTGGATGCTCACCAGGCGATGATGGGCCATGGCCGCACGCGCTACCGGGTGGGACGAACCAGCCTCGCCCACCAGCCAGTTGCCCCACTCCTGCATCAGGCGGGGGACTTCCCAACTGTCGGGCGGCTGGTGCGTCGTGCCGACGATACGGACCGGCAACTGCCGATACTGACCAGCGTTGGCGTCGTCAATCTTGGTCAGCACCAGCCTGTGAATCTGACGGACGTGGAAGGGGGTGATGGGCTCATCGCCTGCCGCCAGCACCTCGACGTAGTCAATGGCCTCCTTGTGGTTGGTGACCTCGAAGTGCTCGCGTAGACTCTTACCGCCAATGGTCAGGCCCATCTCCAGGATGAGCTGCGTCTCGCGGAGGGTCAGGGTGCTGCCCTCAATGGCATTGGAGTTGTAGATCCATTCGATGATCAGTTGCTCGCGCAGACGGGCCACAGCAGCCTGGGGCAGCGGGCGTAGCGCGTCGAGCCGCTCCTTCTTGTCGGCCAAGCGTTGGGCTAAGCGAGGTTCGAACATTGGATCACCTCACATCTGTATCGGATAGTCACAATCATTATACAACCGATACCGATAGGGGTCAAATAGATGTGCACTTGCGTCAAGGGCAGATAGCTGCTTTCCGCAGTTGACAGCCGGGAAAAAGAAAAGACGAGGCAAAGAGACCTCGTCCTTTTGATTACAACGATTGTTTGGATACGCTTTTAGGCCTATCCGAGAAGTTGCTGGTAGTGGTGACTTTAGTCGCTCTGAAGCGGCTGAAGCTGGCACTACGAACGCTTTTCGGATACGCTCTTAGAGCGGGGCTACCACTGGCTCTTTCTCCTGGCGTGATGACTCGTCCACCCGCAGCACCAGCTCATCCTCGTCCGCATCGGCGATGACCGTGTCACCCGGCTCAAAGTCCTCGGCCAACAGCCCCTCAGAAAGGCGATCCTCTATCAACTGCTGGATGACCCGTCGCAATGGCCTGGCCCCAAACTGGGGATTGTACCCCTCCTTGACTAGAATCTCTTTGGCCGCGTCGGTTACGATCAGGTAGATCTCATGTTCGTCTAACCGCTCCTGCACCTCCCGCAACCTCAGATCGGCGATCTCCTTTATCTCCTGCTCGGTCAGCGCCCTGAAAACGATGACGCTATCAATGCGGTTCAAGAACTCGGGACGGAAGGTCTTTTTCAGTTGATCCATTAACTTGTCCTTCATCTTCTTGTACGAATCCTCGGCTGCCTTGGCTTCGTCACGGGGCACGACAAAGCCCAGGGAGGTTTCGCGCTGGATCAACTTAGCGCCCACATTGGAGGTCATGATCAGGATGGTGTTGCGGAAGTCCACCCGCCGTCCTTTGCCGTCGGTCAGTTGGCCGTCCTCCAGGATTTGCAGAAGCATGTTGAAGGCTTCGGGGTGGGCCTTTTCTATCTCGTCCAGCAATATGACCGAGTACGAACGGCGGCGCACCGCTTCGGTCAACTGTCCCCCCTCATCGTAGCCGATGTAGCCTGGTGGCGCACCAACCAGCCGCGAAACGGCGTGGCGCTCCATGTACTCGGACATGTCTAGCTTGATAAGCGATTCTTCACTACCAAACATAAACTCTGCTAGTGCTTTGGCCAATTCGGTCTTGCCCACCCCGGTTGGCCCCAAGAAGATAAAGGAGCCAATGGGCCGCTTTGGATCTTTGAGGCCGGCCCGTGCTCTCCGCACCGCCTTGGCGATGGCGTTGATGGCCTCATTCTGGCCTACCACCCGAGCATGTAACCCTTCCTCCATCTTCAGCAGGCGCTCTGATTCCTCGCCGGCGATACGAGTAACCGGCACACCGGTCCACATGGAGACGATCTCGGCAATGTCGTCGGCAGTCACCTGAGGTCCGGTCGTGTCCGAAAACCGTCCCAACCCCAGACGCAACTGGTTCAGTTCTTCCTGCAGGCTGATCTCTTGGTCTCGTAAGCTAACCGCCTCATCAATACGTGAGGCCTCAAAGGCTTCCGTTTTCGCCTCCCGGACGCTCTTCAGATTGGCGATGGTCTCCTGCAAACTCACGGTTTGTGGGGTCTTGTACATACGGACCCGTGAAGCGGCTTCATCAATGAGATCAATAGCTTTGTCAGGCAGATAACGATCAGGGATGTATCGGGCTGAGAGGTGGGCCGCGGCATGGAGGGCTTCGTCGGTGATGAAAACGCTGTGATGTTCTTCGTAACGATCCTTGATGCCTCGCAAGATCTCGATGGTCTCCTCGATGGTAGGTTCATCAACGTTAATGGGCTGGAAGCGGCGCTCCAGAGCGGCATCACTCTCAATATACTTGCGGTACTCTTCCATAGTGGTGGCCCCAATACACTGGAGCTCACCCCGGGCCAGGGATGGTTTCAGAATATTGGCCGCGTCCACAGAGCTGCCGGCTGAGCCGGCTCCAACCAGCATGTGTACCTCGTCAATGAACAGGATACTTCCAGTGTTCTTTATCTCCTCGATAACCCGCTTAAGACGCTCCTCGAACTGGCCACGGTAGATAGTGCCAGCTACCAGGGAACCCACATCCAACATCACCAATCGCTTGTCCCACAAACTCTCAGGCACATCACCGTTAACGATACGTTGCGCCAGTCCCTCAACAATGGCTGTCTTGCCTACGCCAGGATCACCCACCAGGGCAGGGTTGTTCTTTGTACGCCGGGACAGGATCTGGATAACTCGCTCTATTTCCGTCTGTCGGCCGATGACCGGATCCAGTTTGTCCTCGCGTGCATGCTGGGTCAGATCTATACCCAGTTGATCCATCAGAGGGGTAGCCTTTTCCTTACGACTTTCCCTGGTGGCATAGACCGGGCTTTCCTTCATGATTTGAACGGTATGAGCCCGTATCTTGTCGAGAGTTACCCCCATGCTCTCCAACATCTCGGCTGCAATCCCATCCCCCTCACGTGCCAGTCCCAACAAAAGGTGTTCGGTACCGATATAGTGATGACCCATACGTCGTGCTTCGTCAACAGCCAATTCAATAACACGCTTGGTACGAGGGGTAAGCCCGATGCGCCCTCTTTGATCCTCCTGACCCCGTCCCACCATCTCTTCCACGAGCACTCGCGCCTCTCGCAACTTGACCCCCATGTCTCGCAAAACCTTGGATGCTACGCCTGCCTGCTCGCGCATCAATCCTAAAAGAAGATGCTCAGTACCAATGTAATTATGGTTGAGCATCTCAGCCTCTTCTTGAGCAAGGGTTAGAACTCTTCGCGCTTTCTTGGTAAATCTATCGAATTTACTCGGCATCTATCCATCCCTTTCGAAATAGGAGGATCAGGAAGACACATCCTTCTCAGATGGGTCCTTCGTTACCTCCTTCTCCTCATCCTCGTAGGCATCAAGGTGGTCTTCTACCCGCCGCAGACTGAGGCCAAGCCGTCGCCGTGCCTTGTCAATGCGGATGATGCGAAGGGTGAGGAGATCCCCTACCTTAACTGCCTCTTTGGGGTGAGCAATCGGTTCTTCAGATAACTCAGAAATGTGAATAAGACCCTCGATTTCGTCATCTACCAACCGCGCGAAAGCTCCATAACTGGTGATTTTGGTAACGGTGGCCTGCACCAACTGGCCAACCGTATATCGTTCGTCAACGGTGCTCCAGGGTTCTGGCCGAAGTCTCTTAAGGCTCAAGGCGATACGAGAATTCTCACGATCAAGCCGTAGCACGTAGACTTCTACCTCGTCACCCACCTGCAAGACTTCCTCTGGATGGCTGACCCGACCCCAGGAGAGTTCAGAGAGGTGGATCAAGCCATCAGCACCACCCAAATCCACAAATGCTCCAAAGTTAGTCAGATTGCTGACCCGTCCTTGCCGCACCTCTCCTTCCTGAAGTTCGTCTAGCAGTTGATCCCTACGCTGACGGCGCATCTCCTCTACCACCGCTCGCTCAGAGAGGATGAGCCGGTTGCTGGTTCGATCCATATCTATGATCTTAAGGCGCAGCCGTTGTCCGACCATGGCAGCCAGACGGGATTCACGCGACTCGTTTTCATCCCCGGGAGGAGGCAGACTTGCCAACTGGGATGCCGGTACGAAACCGCGCACCCTGCCAAAGTTCACGATCAGCCCACCCTTGTTGTAGCTACTGATCTCAGCCTCCAAAATCTGCTCAGGCCCCAGGTTACTTTCCAGGTCCCGCCAATCCTCCTCCAGTTTGGCTCTGGCCAGGGACAGGATTAAATTGCCGTCCCCGTCTTCGGGCTTCAGGACGTAAGCCAGTACCTTATCCCCAACCTTGAGGCTTTGACGCACCTCCGGGTCCATCCTCTCCAGTTCCCGCGCTGAGAGAAGACCATCGGTCTTGTGGCCAACGTCAATCATGATTTGATGGGGAGTGACCTGTACTACTACCCCTTCCAGAAGATCACCGTACTGGAGGGGCCGGAAAGCATGATCGTCGGCCAAAAGCGCATCCATAGGATGCAACTCTTCCTCTGCTCGCAGATCGTCGTAGGGCGGGTAGGAATCTTTCAACTCTGACTTGTTGCCTCCTTCTCCCTTATTATATCCAATTGCCTGCCAGAAGGCAAACGAAAAGAGCCAAAATCAGTTTAAAAAATCATCCTCTCACGGGACAATAGCTACGGCCTCTATTTCCACCCGGGCACCTAGAGGTAGGGCAGCGGCCTGGACCGTGGAACGGGCCGGAGGGTTCTGGGTAAAATAGCGGCTGTAGACTTCGTTCATGGCGGAGAACTGGCTGATGTCCGCCAGAAAAACTGTGGTCTTCACCACGTGGCTCAGGTCACTACCACCAGCCTCCAGTACAGCTCCTAGGTTCTTAAGGACCTGATCGGTCTGAGCGGCTACGTCTCCGTCAATGAGTTTGCCTGTAGCTGGGTTGATGGCTATCTGACCGGCGGTGAAGATAAAACCTTCCGTCCTGATCGCTTGTGAATAAGGCCCAACAGCGGCCGGAGCCTTCTCGGTAACGATGACACGCTGTTTCATCAGGTGACCCCCTTGAACTGTGATCCAGTGCTCAATGCGGGAAGCCATCGGGGACGGCTTCCCGCCTTTACCTGTATTCTATATGTGACGGCCTTCACTGTCAAATAAATGAACTTAGGCATTAGGGCAAAAGCCGCACGTCTCTAGCGGGCCGGGCTCCCACGCCCGGCTATCCGGCGCCGTGGGAGCCGCCTCTGCTGATCGCAACGTGTTACTTTTTCCTCAATTGGTCCTCTTACCCGGTCACGATGTTCACCAGACGACCGGGTACGTAGATAACGCGTGTGATTGTCTTACCTGCGCTGTGGCGTTTGACGGCGACACTGGCCAGAGCCAGCTCCTTGGCCCTCTCCTCACTGATATCCACCGGCACCTCGATCCGGTCCCGTACCTTACCGTTCACTTGGACGACCAGGGTGAAGACCTCCTCGGCGGCCAGGGCCTCATCCCACTTAGGCCAGTTCTGTTGATGGATGGAGTAAGGATGCCCTGTACGTTCCCACAGTTCCTCGGCCATGTGAGGCGCACTGGGCGCCAGCAGTAGCAACAGCGTCTCGATGGCCTCATCCCAGGCCGGTGTGTTGACCACTGCCGTCACCTTGGCCTTGATCAGGTAGTTGTTCAGTTCCATCAGGCGGGCGATCATGGTGTTGAAGGAGAAGGACTCCATGTCCTCCGTCACCGCCCGAATGGTCTGGTGGGTGATGCGGCGCAAAGCGGCGATCTCCCCCTCCGTCGGCTCACCCTCAATCTCAGGAGCCGGTTCCATCACCACATCCCAGACCCGGTTGAGGAAGCGGAACACTCCCTCAATGCCCCGGGAATCCCACGGCCCTCCTTGGTCCCAGCGCCAGCCGAACATCAGATAGGCTCGCACTGTGTCGGCGCCATAGTACTGCACCAGATCGTCGGGGGCAATGACGTTGCCTCGCGATTTGCTCATGCGGTGACCATCCTCGGCCAGGATGATCCCTTGGTTGAAGAGGCGGATCATCGGTTCGTCAAAGCCCACCATGCCCAGGTCACGCATGACTTTGGTGAAGAAACGGGTGTACAACAGGTGCATGGTGGCGTGCTCAATGCCGCCGGTGTACTGATCCACAGGCAGCCAGTAGTGTCCCTCCTCGGCATCGAAGGGCCCCTGGTCGTAGTGGGGGCTCAGGTAGCGATATTGGTACCAGGAAGAGCACATGAAGGTATCCATGGTGTCTGTCTCCCGCTCAGCCGGCCCACCACACTGCGGACAGGTGGTGTGGCGGAAGCCCTCATGGTATCTCAAGGGTGACTCGCCAGTGGGCATGAACTCTACATCGTCCGGCAGCAGGACAGGCAGCTCCTCCTCCGGTACAGGCACAGTTCCGCACTGGGAGCAGTAGATAATGGGGATAGGGGCTCCCCAGTAGCGCTGGCGACTGATCAACCAGTCCCGCAGCCGGTAGCGCACAGCGTACTGGCCGATGCCCTGCTCCTCTAGCCAGGCGGTGACTTTCTGCCGCGCCACGTCACCAGGGGTGCCACTGAAAGGGCCGGAGTTGATCATGGTGCTGTAGGCGTCGTGATAGAGCAGGTCCTGGTAGAAGGGTTGCCCCCATAGTATCTCCATCACCGTTCGCTTGTCCCGTACGCCCGGCTCCAGTTCCTTGCAGCGGGCCAGGATCATCCCCTCGGCCTCGGTGCTGTCGAAGGGAACCACCCCATCGTCGAAGATAAAGACCCAGCGCGCGCCCACCACCTCGCACCAGGAGCCAGGCAAGAGATGGGCGTGGATCAATTCGATGTAGCGGTCAATCTGCTCGTCACCGTGCAGGGTGACGTACAGGCCTTCGCCCAGGTCACGGTGTGGGCCGGCCGAAAACTCAATACCAGCTTCGGTCAGCACCTCCGCCAAGCCCGGGCGCACCGACCCCGGAAATACGAAGCTCTTAGCCACATTACCCGGCGGCGCGATGACGGGGATGATGGGCAGGCCGAATTTCAGGGCGAAGTCAAAGTCCCGCTTGTCGTGGGCGGGTACAGCCATGATGGCTCCGGTGCCGTAGGTCATCAGCACGTAGTCGGCGATCCAGATGGGGATGCGCTCGCCATTTACGGGGTTGATGGCGTAGGCACCGATGAAGATGCCGGTTTTCTCCCGCTCGGCTGCTTCCCGTTCTATCTCGCTTCGACGAGAGGCCTCCCGGACGTACAACTCGACCTCCGCGCGATGCTCATCCGTGGTCAGCTTTTCCACCAGCGGGTGCTCAGGAGCCAGGACCATGAAGGTGGCTCCCCATAGGGTGTCCGGCCTAGTGGTGAAGACGATGATAGGGTCTTCTTCTTCCGACATAAAGGTTACGTCGGCTCCCTCGCTGCGCCCGATCCAGTTGGTCTGCATGGTGCAGACCCGCTCCGGCCAGTCAATCTTGGAGTGGTCCAGCAGTTCCTCGGCGTAGTCGGTGATCTTGAAGAACCACTGCTCTAGGTCCTTCTTGACTACCGGTGTCTTGCACCGCTCGCAGTGACGGTCTTCGCCCCAGACCTGCTCCCGGGCCAGCGTGGTATTGCATTTAGGGCAGAAGTCCACGGGGGCCATTTTCTTGTAGGCCAGGCCCCGTTTGTAGAACTGGAGGAAGAACCATTCACTCCACTTGTAGTAAGAGGGATCGGAGGAGATGGCCTCCCGTTCCCAGTCGAACATAGCCCCCATGCTGCGCAGTTGACGACGCATGTTGTCTATGTTCTCGTAGGTCCATTTCTTGGGGTGGATACCGTGTTCGATGGCTGCATTCTCCGCCGGCAGCCCAAAGGCGTCGAAGCCAATGGGGAAGAGGACGTTGTAGCCTCGCATGCGCATGTAGCGAGCTTTAACATCGCTAGGGGCCATGGCGTACCAGTGGCCCATGTGCAGGTCCCCCGAGGTGTAAGGAAGCATGGTCAGGAAATAGAACTTCTTCCGGCCGTGGTCAACGAGCGAGCGATACAGCCCATCAGCCTCCCACCGCTTCTGCCACTTGGGCTCGATTTCCTGAGGCTTGTATCTATCAGTCATGATGATAGCTCCTTTCGCTCCTCGCTGGTTTCCTTTCTGTAGCAAAAAACCCTTCGTCTCAGGGACGAAGGGTTTCTCCGCGGTACCACCCTGGTTGATAGCAGGTAGCGTATGGCTGATGGCATATGGCATATAGCGTGTGGCTCGTAGCTGATGGCTCCTACATTGGCTGCCAGCGCTATATGCTATCTGCTATCCACTCTCGGGCACGATAATGGGTGCCATCCAGCAGTGGCTAGTTGACCGCTCACCAGTTTGCTGGTTTCACGCTGCAAGTACTAGCGGACCAACCAAACTATTTGACCAAGTGACCACTGCCGCTCCCAGGCGAGTTCAGCCTCTTAGGATTTGTCCAGAAATAAGTTCCCGACAGACCCTAAAGGTTTTCCGAAACCTTTAGGGTCTGTTATTTCTAGACGCTCCCTTAGCGCTCCCCGAAAGCGCTGTTGCCCAGGTTCCACCCAGTCTGCCACTGGACTCTCTGCAGGGATGGCCTACTACTCCTGTTCACCGCCTTTACTGGCTGATGGCCCGCTTCGCTCTATAGCTGATGGCCTATAGTCCTTTTCCGTTGTAAACCATCAGCCATTTGCTATCAGCCATCGGCCATATGCTATTTGGTGGAGCCGAGGGGACTTGAACCCCTGACCTGCTGAATGCCATTCAGCCGCGCTCCCAACTGCGCCACGGCCCCACACTAGCCTGTAGCTTATAGCATCGCTATCATCTGCTACAAACCACCTGCCATAAGCTATCTGCCATCTGCCAATTGGTGGAGCTGAGGGGACTTGAACCCCTGACCTCATCAGTGCGATTGATGTGCTCTCCCGTCTGAGCTACAGCCCCCTTGGAATAAGAAGTATAGCCTATTTGGGGAGAGGTGTCAAATCCGGAAATGAAGCATTGCTCAGGGGAAGGGGAATGTTATGGGCCTGCAGTTCTTGCCCCGGTTCATTCAGGTATAACCACGAGGTGCGGCACATCCCGCAGGGGATGTTTCTGTACCCTCACACTGGCCCTGAACACCTGTTTGACATTCCTCTCCTGAAGGACGTCAAGTGGTGGGCCATCGGCCACGATCCTTCCTCCGTCCAGCAGGACAAGGCGGTTGAAGTAGAGGGCGGCCAGGTTGAGGTCATGCATGGCAGCCAGGACGGTCAACCCTCTCTCGCGGTTAAGTCTCTGGATGAGGCCCAGAATCTCGACCTGGTGGTTGATATCGAGGTGAACCGTTGGTTCATCAAGGAGAAGAATCTGAGGCTCCTGGGCCAGGGCCATGGCCATGACCACGCGCTGCTGTTCACCGCCTGATAGCTCGTTGAAGGGACGATCGCCCAGATCGGTCGTATGGGTTAGCTCCATAGTCTCCTCGACCACCCTCCGATCTTCGGCCGTTTCACCAGCCAGGATGCGGGCATAAGGGGTGCGACCGATCATCACCATCTCCCAGGCAGTGAAGGCCACAGGCACTTTGGTCTCCTGAGGGACACGGGCTATCTGCCGAGCAATTTGACGACGATTCATTGTGTGCATGTCCAGGCCATCGAGATGCACAAATCCCCTTTGGGGCGCTAGCAGTCCGTTCAGTAGCTTGAGCAGAGTTGTCTTCCCTGACCCGTTAGGGCCGATGAGGGCCACCAGATCGCCGGTCGCCAGTTTGAGGTTGACGCCTTCGAGGACGAGGCCGTCGTAGTAGGAGAAATCCACGCCGTGTGCCTGTAGAATCAGTCGGCTTTTAAGGCCCATCATTTGTTTCTCCCCCCTTACATGCGGTGATCTCAAGTAAACAAACAGGTGCAAGAACTTCGGTTTTTGACGTCGATTTTGCTGGGAATTTGTGGGTTGAATCCCTCCTGAATTGCGCCTGTTTATTTAAACAGGTATCAAATCACAATAGTAAAAACGGTTATCTCTCAAAACAACTTCTCCTATTGTGTGTAATATCCTCTCCTGTCTGGTGATTGTGCCATATGGCGTGTAGGTCGATCTACTCTAAGAAGCTCCATGGTCAGTATCGAGGTACAAAAGATGGCAAATGTCGTTGAGTGAGACAAGAGTTGCCCGCCTCGCCTTGAACTCCAACCGGCTGATGGCCGCCAGATCCTGGCATACCCGCCACTGGGCCGAAAGCGGGATACCCAGCGCATGGCAAACGGTGGCCCTAGCCGGTCCCCCGTGCGTCACGATAGCCACTGTTTCCTCGGCGTGCTCGGCGACGATGCTCTTGATAGCCCCCATCACCCGTTCGCTCATCTCGGCCAAGGTTTCACCGCCAGGAGGACGCACCGCCAGGGGATTGGCTAACCAGCGAGCAAGCCACTCGGAATCGTTTCTTGCGATCTCCTGGTAGGTCAAACTGTCCCAATCGCCAAAGTCGAGTTCAGCGAGGTCGGTGGTCACGCCAACCTCAAGGCGGTGCGGCGCGGCGATCAGTTGCGCCGTCATCAGCGCCCGCCGCAGATGGCTGGAATAGACGGCTACAAGCGGCTCTCCCGCCAACCTCTCGGCTAGGACTGCTGCCTGAGCACGCCCCCGCGTGCTCAGGGGCGGGTCGGTGTGTCCCAGGTAGCGCCCGCTCATCTCCGTCTCGCCGTGTCGCACCAGAATCAAGCCAGTCAAATCGGCCCTCTCCTCCCTAAGTACTCGTGCAATAATAACTTTCCGCTTTTGATCCTATTGGCAAGGACAAAGTCCCGATTAATCGGGGCAAAGCCAAGACGCAACTTGTACTGAGCCTGACGAAGCTTGCACTGAGCCTGCCGAAGTGTATAGGAATATTATTTCTGCACGAGTGCTAAAAGGGCGATCATCCCCAAAACCAATACCTCGCTTGTCTCACAAAGCGCCCCATAGGTGTCGCCCGTCAACCCACCAAGGGCCCTCGTGAGAGCACGGTTGATCAGGGTGGCCGCCAGCCAGACACCGACAAGGAGGACAAGCCCCCAGAAACCGAGAAGCAGAAAAGAGAAAGCCGTAGCAATCATGGTGGCTATGGCGAGCTCCTTGACCCCGCAATGCTCCCTGAAAGTTCGCCCCATCCCTTCTTCCCTGGCCGAAGGGTAGCGGAAAATGGCATTGACCATCGCCCAACGCCCTAACGTGGGCATTAAAATGAGCGATTGTCCCCTCAGGACATCGGGGAGCTCGTTCAGGAACGAGAGCTTGAGCAAGAGCGTGCAGAGAACGGCCAGCGTGCCAAAGGCGCCGATGTGGCTATCCTTCATTATGGCCAGCTTTTGCCCTCGTGACCTCCCGCCAAAGAGCCCATCGCTCGTATCGGCCAGGCCGTCGAGGTGCATACCACCCGTCAGGACGATCAGCGCTACCACCAGGATGGCATTGACCATGGGTGTGGACCAGATGGGGCGGAGCAAGTTGTTGACAAGGACGAGAATCGAGCCCAGCATTGTCCCTACCAGGGGAAAATAAGACAACGACCGGGCCATCTCTTCTTCGGAAGGGACTTTCATCCTCGGGATGGGGATGGTGGTCAAGAGCCGAACCGCTTCGAGGAAACCCATCTCCCTCACCCCGTGGCCTCCGAGACGCCAGCCTCGCCGAAGGTGGCCATCTCGGTCAGAACCTTCACTGCTGCCTCGACCAGGGAGATGCCCAGGGCCGCGCCGGTGCCCTCGCCCAAACGCAGATTGAGGTCGAAGAGGGGCTTCAGTCCCAACCGCTCCAGCACCAGATGGTGCCCCACCTCGACTGACCGGTGAGCGGCGATCAGGTAGTCCCTCACCTGGGGGGCCAGCCCAATGGCTATGAGAGCTCCGGCCCCGGAGATGAAGCCGTCTATGACTACAGGGATGTGGTGAGCCGCCGCCCCCAGGATCACCCCCGCGATACCGCCGATCTCAAAGCCGCCCACTTTAGCCAGCACATCCAGGGGATCATCGAGGTCAGGCCGGTTGACCATCAACACCCGCTCGAGGACCTCGACCTTGTGCCGAAGCTGCTCATCGCTGAGCCCCGTGCCCCGTCCTGTCACCTGGGCCACGGGCGCGCCGGTGAGGGCGGCCACGATAGCGCTGGAGGGGGTGGTGTTGCCGATGCCCATGTCGCCCGTGCCCACGATGTCCATCCCTTTGGCCAGCTCCCTCTCCACCACTTCGATCCCTACTTCGACCGCCCGTATCGCCTCCTCGCGGGTTATGGCCGGGCCGTGGGCCATGTTCCTCGTACCGAAGGCGACTTTCCGACTGACCAGGTCGGGGTGGGGTTCCAGTTCCTGGGCTACGCCGATGTCCACGACGACCACCCGCGCGCCCACGTGGCGAGCCAGGACGTTGATGGCTGCCCCTCCGCGCAGGAAGTTGTAGACCATCTGGGCCGTGACCTCGGAGGGGTAGGCACTGACCTCCTCGGCCGTGACCCCGTGATCCCCAACCATGGTGACGATGACCTTGTCTTCGATCCTGGGCAGCGCCTGGCCGGTGATGCCTGCCACCTGGATGGAAAGCTCCTCCAGCCGGCCCAGGCTGCCCTGTGGTTTGGTCAGGGTGTCCTGCCGGGCGTGGGCTAGCTCCATCGCCTCCCTATCCAGCGGCTTGATTCGGCTGATTGTCCGATCCAGTCCGCTCAATGCTCCGCTCCTTTGATCTTCTGAGGTAAGCCGGCCCACATTACGTACACCTCATCGGCGGCCTGGGCCAGGAACTGGTTTGCCTGCCCAGCGAGGTCGCGGAAGATGCGCCCTAACCGGGTCGGTGGCACCACCCCCAGCCCGACCTCGTTGGAGACGAGGATGATGTCGGCTTTAGCCCTCCTGGCCGCCTGTATCAGATAGCCGACCTCACTCAAGATAACTTCTTCCCTTGCGAACCCGTCGTCATCCTCTAGCAGCAGGTTGCTGATCCAAAGGGTGATGCAGTCCAGGGTGATCACTGCTGCCTCGACTCCCAGCTTCTCCACGGCGGTAGCCACTCCCCTCGGCACCTCCACTGTCCGCCAGCCCGGAGGCCGAGCCCGCCGGTGGCGGGCGATGCGCTGGGCCATCTCCTCGTCGCCTGCTTCAGCCGTAGCCAGGTAGACCACCTCCCCACCGCTGGCCAGTTCTCCGGCCAATTGGATGGCGTAGCGGCTTTTACCGCTGCGCGCCCCACCCAGGATGAGGATCATCCTGCCCATCAGAACACGTACTCCCGCTTGCTCCGCCGCAGCAGGTAGATGAAGAACGGTGCCCCTCCCAGAGCGGTGATGATACCCACCGGGACCTCCGAGGGGGAGAGGACGATGCGGGCCAGCATGTCGGCCAGGACGAGGAAAAGCCCTCCCATCAGAGCCGAGGTGGGAAGCAGCAGCCGATGGTCGGGGCCGAAGATCAATCGCGCCATGTGAGGGACAACTAAGCCGACAAAGCCCACCAGGCCGCTGACGGAGACGGCCGCCCCCGTCAGAAGCGACCCCAACATGAGCAGGATCAGTTTGCAGCGCTCCACCTGAATGCCTAACGACGCAGCTTGTTCTTCCCCCAGGAGGAAGGCGTTGAGGTCAATGGCCATCAGGTAGGCCAGGATCATCCCCACCAGGATCAAGGGTATCACCACACTCAACTGTGACCATCCGCTGGCGCTCACCCCACCCATGATCCATAGCACCACGCGACGCAGGGTATGCCCACTGAGCAGCATCAGAAAGGACATCACCGCCGCTAGCATGGAACTCAGGGCAAAGCCGGCCAGGAGAAGAGTGGTGATGGGAGCTCGGGCTCCTACCCGGGCAATGTTGTAAACGACCAGCACGGCTACGAGTGCCCCCAAGAAAGCGAAGGTAGGCACCAGGGTGAAGCCAAACCAGAAAACCCGAATGGGGAGGAGCAGGGCGACCGTCGCTCCCAGGGCCGCTCCGCCAGAGGTGCCGATGATGTAGGGATCGGCCATGGGATTGCGCAACAGCCCCTGGAAGATGACCCCGGCCGTAGCCAGGGCTGCGCCCACGATCAAGCTGGTCATCACCCGAGGGAGACGGATCTGCAGGATGATGGTTGCCTCGCCCTCCGACCAGGTCTGGGGGAGGTTGAAACCGGGCACCTGGTCCAGGAACATCCTGACCACCTGGTCCAGGGGGATGGGGACCGACCCCAGAGCAGCGGCCAGTGTTACCCCCACGATGACGAACAGGATCAAGCTGCTGAGAATCAGAACAGGACGGTGACGGTACATGATCACAAACTGCAAGAAGGCTTGAGAGGGCTTAAGAAGGCAGGGAAGGCGGAGAAGGCAACAGAAGGCGTCGCCTCAAGAAGTCAGATCGGAATCCCCACTCCGACTTCAGCAGTGAACATAGAGCTGAACTGCCCGACCGAGGGCCGCACAAGGTATGCCCTCTCTCGCCCCCCAGGGCCTTCTGAAGCCTGCCTGCAGCAGACAGGCCCTTCTTCTATGCCCTCTCATGCCTCTGATACCCTCTATGCCTTCTCCTGCCCTCTTCTGCCTTCTTCCGATTACTTGAACAGCTCCGGATGCACGATCCTCGCCAGGGCCTCCAGGCCATCTACGATGCGGGGGCCTGGCCGGCTGATGAGGTTATCGTTGATAGGAAAGATGGCCCCTTCCTTGACGGCGCTGATGACAGACCACCCCTGCCGTTCCTTCACCTGCTCGGCGGTTACCCCCCACAGGGCGTCGCCGAGGACGATAATCTCCGGATCCTGGGCGATGATCTCTTCGGTGCTGAACTGGGTCCACTGGGATTTGGCCCCAGCGGCGATGTTCATCCCCCCGCTCAGCTCGATTAACTGGTCATGCCAGGTGCCAGGGCCAGGGGTGTAGGGCTTGGTCGGGTCGGTGGCATCTAACTCGTAGAAGACTTTGGGTCTGATAGCGACATCCTTGGTCTTGGCCACAATGGCCTCGACCCGTCCTCTCAGGTCGGCAATCAGCTTTTTGGCCTGGGGTTCTGCCCCCGTAGCCTGGCCCACCAGTTCGATGTCGGCGAAGATGCCCTCCAGGTCCTTAGGGTCGAGGACGAGGATAGGGATCTTCAACTCCTCCACCTTGGCGACGAGATCCGGGTTACCGCCAATGGCCAGTATCAAGTCGGGGGAGAGGGAAACGACCTTCTCCAAGTTTGGCTCAAGGCCCCCAATCTTCTCAATGGCCTTCGCCTCCTCTGGGTAGTCGCAGAACTCGGTGACACCCACGACCTTATCCCCCAGTCCCAGGGTAAAAAGAATCTCCGTGTTGCTGGGGGCAAAAGATATTATGCGCTGGGGCTTTTCCGCAAGGCTAACGCTTCGTCCTGAGTCATCGGTGATGGTGATAGCCACTGGCGTGGCAGTCGGTTGGGTCGGTGGCTGGACTGAAGGTACGCCACAGGCTACAACCACAACTAATATCAGGGCCAACAGGCCCAGTACGATTATCTTTTTCACATCAATCTCCTTTGATCAGTTGTCCAACCAAACTAAAATCCCCTTGCCGATTTGACAAGGGGACTCTCTATGTTTCTTCGATCATCATGTTCCTGCCCCCTTTCTCTCGAAGGTTCTCGGAACCAGAGCAGAAGCAGGTATCCTGGCTCTCCTAGCCTATAGCATATAGCGTATGGCTTATGGTGAACATCTTTCGAGCTTTGCGGCGATAAGCCATAAGCTATCAGCCATATGCTAGGATTACAGCTGCGGGACAGCGCCGGACTCCAACCGGCTTCCCCTTTCAAGCCCTAGCTTCCGGGCGTTGGGCACTTCTGCTCTCGATATTCTGTTCTTAAACGAGGTTAGTATAACACGAATCAACAGAGAAAGCAAAAATCAGTTGAGCGTGGCCAAAACTTGTGGGAGTCGAGGCTTTCCCTGGCACCTGTGCGCCAGGACAGGTGAGCCGGTTTTATCCGCCTGAAGGCTCCACTCCTCCACAGATTTTAGCCAGACTCAAATCAGTTTGGTCCGCAGGCTTGACAAATGAACATATGTTCTAGTATAATAAGCATAATCAAAGAAGCTGTCCCAGATGGCCCGACCGGGACTTCGTCATGAAATCTGGTATTAGGCTTGCTTTTTGGTGGCAAATGTTGTAAGATAGCAAGAGCCTATCCGAAAAGTCAGCAGAGGCGGCTCCCATGCCGCCGGAAACCGGGCGTGGGAGCGTCTCGACTGAGCCTTCGTCCCGGCTCAGGCCGGGGCTCGACGAAGTCCCAATCCGCTATTTTTCGGATAGGCTCTAAGTAGGAGAATAG
>JBHIDP010000022.1:0-22554 GCA_046760185.1 Anaerolineae bacterium | reverse complement strand
CAGTTTATGTCGTAGCCCGTAGCTCCGGGCGAGATGACCCCTGTGGAGATGTCCAAGGCAATGACACCTCCGATGGGAGGGCCGTAACCCTGGTGGATGTCAGGCATGGCCAGGGTGTACTTGATCACACCGGGCAGGGTGGCGGTGTTGGCTAACTGCTCCAGGGAGCGGTCGCCAAGAGTCGCTTCCAACAGCACCTCATCGGCATAGAGGCGGGCTGGTACCCGCATGTCGGGGCGAAAGCCCCTGGGGATTTCGTAGACGTATTCCTCGATGCGCTTTAAATCTTTCTTGCTGATCATTTCGCTTCCTCCTTTCCTCTGGACAGGAGATATGCTTGATTCACACATCGAAGACGACAGTGGCTACATAACCCTCCGGCGTCTCCTCAATGCTCAAATCGTGGAAAGTGGCCGCCTTGATCGCTCTCGTCTTCCTGATCGTGGGGCCACCGGCTACTCTGGTCTTGAGTCCCCTCGGCGAGAGGGTCTCGATGGCGAAGTGGGAGTAAGTCTCTCCTTCCACCTCGTGGAGATAGATGAGTTCATTGAGCCAATCAACGAGCAGGGTCTCATAGTCGGAGCCTTCCAGCGTGATCTCCCTTCGTACCGATTCCTCGGCCGGCAACTCGGCCATCAGGCTGAATAGGCCACAGGCGGCGTTGGTGAAGAGTTCTCTCAGGTCCCGTCCATAGACCCGTATGGCCAGGTCGGCCGTGTGGGGAATCTCCTCAAATCTTCTGGTCATGATCAGTTCTGTTGGGAGTCTATCCGAAAATCCTGACGTTCTGACAGGAGCTGTCGTACCTGCCTGATGTCCTGCTCCATCTGGGCCCTACGGGCCTCCGGGTCTGAGAACCACATCTCTGGACGCAATTGCCTGGTAAATTCCACTTTGAGGGTTTGACCGAGAAGATCTCCCTCGAAGTCCAGGATATGGGTTTTGACTATCCGCCCCCCATCCCTGCGGGGAGGAGGTCCCTCGACATCTGTGATTCCATCGAGGACTTCTGGCCCCAGATAGACCTGCACGGCGTAAACCCCACTGGCCGGAATGGCCCGCTTGCTATCAACCAGGAGATTAGCTGTAAGCACTCCCAGTTCCCGTTCTGTTCCGACCCCAGGCACCACCTCGCCGGTCAGGGCCGGCCATCGGCCCAGCAGCCGGGCTGCCTTCTCTATCTGTCCCCGGGCCAACAACCTTCGAATACGGGTGCTGCTTACGATCTCCCCTTCTACCAAAATTGGCTCTACAACCTGCACGGTGAAGTCTAACTGCTTCCCCATCTTCCGCAGAAAGGGAATATCCCCCTGGCGTTCATAACCTAGTGCGAAATCGGGCCCTACCCAAACCTCCCGTAGACGAAGATGCTGGCGGAGAGAATGTACGAAATCCTCGGCTAGGGTGTGGACGGTCTCCGCCGTGAAAGCCATTATCACCACAAAATCGAGCCCCAGTTCACTTACCAGAGAGAGCTTCTCCTCCAGCGGAGTCAGATAGTAGAAGGGTGTATCGGGTCGGAGAACTATTTTGGGATGAGGCTCAAAGGTGATCAGGCCTCCCAGCCTGTGGTTCTCCCTGGCCCTGCCCATCATGGAGTTGATCAGATGTTGATGTCCCACATGGATGCCGTCAAAGCCACCGATAGTCAGGGCAATCTCCTGGCTCAGGTCTACCTGGTCTAACTCTTCGAATATCAGCATGGTCTCGAAGAACATCGGTTTCAAGCAGCTTGCCAACTCTCAGGGTGGAGGCTGTGGGGCAAGCAACCTAACGGTCTGGCCAAACCATCTGGGGGGAAAGGAACACCTTCTTTGGTTGCCATAATCCTACGGTATCGCTGTGTTCCAGGAGAGCCAGCAGCAAGCCGTTGGGGGTGTAGGCCCGGCATAGGGCTGTGCCCAGTGGCTTAGGCAATTCCACCTCCTGACCGTGAGCGATCTTCAGGGCTGTATCCTGATCCACGATCACAGCCTCAAACTCAAGCAGGGCCGCATCCATAGAGTAGATGAACTCCGTCCAGTAACCTTCGGAGAAGGCCACTTTCAGGTCTGCCAGGGATATGGACTCCTCCAAGGTGAAATGGCCGCTGGCCCGCCGAACCAGCTTGCTCAGGTGGGCCCCGCAACCCAGCATTTGCCCCAGGTCGTGGGCCAGGGAACGGATGTAAGTACCTTTGGAACACTCCACTTCAAGTTCAAGGAGGGGTGGGGTCCAATCGGTTATCTGGAGGCGGTAAATCTCCACTACACGCGCTTCCCGTTCTATTTCTATCCCCTGGCGGGCCAGTTTGTAGAGAGGTTGGCCCTTGTGCTTGAGGGCGGAGTAGAGGGGAGGCACCTGTTCTATCTGTCCCATAAAGGATGGTAGTACCTCCTCTATCTGATCCCGTGAGACATTGAGTTCGGCGACCTCGCTGATCACCTCCCCCTCGGCATCGTAAGTGTCGGTCACCACCCCCAGTCTGATCTGGGCGCAGTATACCTTGGGAAAGCGCTGCAGGTACTCAATGACGCGGGTCGCCTGGCCCAGGCAGATGAGCAGCACACCAGTGGCCAGGGGATCAAGGGTTCCGGCATGACCTACTCTTTTCTGGCCGGACATGCGGCGTACGGCGGCCACCACATCGTGTGAGGTCATGCCTGCTGGCTTGTTCACATTGAGGATGCCTGGGGCTTCCTGGTGATCTGGCACGGTTTCAGCCCTCATAGCAGGGCACCAGCAGCGGCCATAGTCACTGGTCCGAGGCATCAGATTATGCTCCTTCTACACCCGCCTGACCTCAAACACTACCGGGTTTGCCGCGTCCATACAGCAGGCTCGAGCCAGGCCCGGTTCCTGCTCCCAGGGGACATCCCCCCCAAAGCGCAGGGCGGTGGTCAGGGGGAGAAGGATGTACGCTGCCCAAGGACAGGCCTGGGCCAACTCCCTGTCTGAGGAGAAGATATCCCCCACCTTCAGGCCCTCGTGACAGGTGCCCTGGCCCATGATATCTACCACTTTTATCTCCAGAGGATAGTCACCCATTGGTTTCTCCTTTCCCGTCAAGTGCCCCCCATTGGTGGGGACCAAATCATTCCCCTAGTGAGCGCATAACCTCAGCCAGAACTTTCTCTTTCGCTTCCTCCAAACTACATTTTAGCATACAACCAGCAGCTTGACGATGACCACCACCTCCCAACCGCAGGGCAGGCTTGGAAAGGTCAACTCCGCGTCGGCCACGCATGCTAACCTCCACCTGCCCGTCCTCTCTCTCCTTGAAGACGATGGCTACGTCAGCTTCGCGGATAGTGGCCAGCAGATTGACCACACTCCCCTCCCTGCTCTCGATGTCGGCCTTGCCCTGCGACTGGCGTATCATCTCTTGAGTTATCTCCGTCCACACTACCCGACCGTCAGCCTGGAGCCGGTCAATGGCCTTGCCCCACAGTTTGATGCTGGAGAGGGAGCGCTGATTGAAGACCTGATCGGTGATGTCAGCCAGGGATGCACCGGCCGTCATCAATTGCGAGACAACTTGCATCAGCCGGGGAGTGGTAGACGAAGTACGAAAACCGAGGGTATCAGTCACAATCCCGGTCAGCAAGCAGGTTGCTATTTGAGGGTCAAGACCTTCGTGAGCCTCAGACTTCGGCGAGCCTTCGGCGTGAGCTGCGTGGTGAGCCCTTCGACTACGCCTGTCCTGAGCGTAGCTTGTCCTGAGCTTTGCCGAAGGGTCGAAGGGCTCAGGACAAGCCTGTCGAACCATCAGTCGAACGATGAGATCGAAAAGCATCTCAGAGGTGGAGGCAGCGTCTGTCTTCACCCAATTAACAGTGCCGAAGCTCAGGTTGCTGATGTGGTGATCAATGTTCACCACTGGCTTACCCTGGAAAGCAGCCTCATCGTACAGGCTCCCCACCCGATCCAGAGCATTGCAGTCGAGGATGATGATGAGGTCCTCATCAGCCGGAGGACGGGATAGAAAGCTGTCCGCGCCGGGCAGAAAGGTGAAGACAGTGGGGACCGGATCGGCACAGGCCACAACAGCTCCCTTTCCCATCTTGCGCAGAGCCCAGTACAGGCCCAAGGTGCTGGCGATGGCATCCCCATCGGGAATGATGTGGGTGGCCAGGTATATACTGCCCGCTTCGTTGATCAGTTCAATGGCAGCGTTGTCCCGATTAATCGGGGCGTTGAACATCACCCTTCTCTTTTGGCTTCGATCTGTTCAAGCAGTTGCTCCACCCTTTGACCCCGTTCATAGGAATCATCGAGGTGGAAGGTGATTTCTGGTACGTAGCGCAGGTACAAGCGAGCTCCAAGCTCGCGACGGAAGAAGCCGGTTGCATGCTGCAGACCCTCTAAAGCCGCCTCTCGCTTTTCCTCACCTCCCATGGTGGTGACGTACACGTGAGCCTGGCGCAGATTAGGGCTTATCTCCACACTGGTAACGGTTACGAGATTCAAGCGGGGATCACCGATCTCCTTTTGCAGGATTTGACAGATCTCCTTTTGGATTAGTTCGCTCACCTTTCTTTGACGTCGCGTGGGCATTTCTCGACCTCAGCCTGCTTGGTCACTTAACTATTTCTTGCTGGTACAACTCGATGACGTCTCCCTCGGCGAAGTCACCGAAGCCATCGAGACCGACTCCGCACTCGAAACCGGCGGCCACCTCGCGCACATCGTCAGCGAAGCGCTTTAAGGAAGCGACCTTTCCCTCGTAGATCTGGTCGCCATTACGCAGCACGCGAGCCATGGCATTGCGGGTGACTTTTCCTTCACTGACGTGGACGCCAGCCACATTGCCCTTTCGAGGGATACTGAAAACGGCTCTGACCTCAGCCCGACCGATGAGTACTTCCTCGTAGGTGGGTTCCAGCAGACCCTCTAATGCTTTTTCCACCTCTTCTATCAGTTCGTAGATAACATCATACAGGCGGATGTCTACCCTTTCGCTCTCAGCCGTCAAACGCGCAGCCTCGTCGGGCTGAACGTTGAAACCGATCACGATCCCCTGGGAAGCTGAAGCCAGGTTAACATCCGACTCGGAGATATTACCTACTCCCTGGTGGATGATGTTGACCTTCACCTGGTCGCTCCTGAGCTTTTCCAGAGATTGAGTGACCGCTTCCATGGTTCCCTGCATGTCTGTTTTGAGGATCAGGTTCAGTTCCTTGACCTGACCGGCCTGAATTTGAGCGTAAAGGTCATCCAGGGTAAAAGCCCTTATTGGCGTGGTGGCTATGGCCGCTTTAGCTGCCGCTCTCTCCTCGACCAGGGTTCGAGCCGCCCTTTCATCCTCCAGTACCTGGAAGGTATCCCCGGCCACAGGCACATCGGACAGGCCCAGCACAGCAACCGGCATCGAAGGGAGTGCTTCCTCTACCCTCTCCCCCTTGTCGTCGAGCATGGCCCTGATACGACCGTAGATGTCGCCGACGACCACATTATCGCCCACCCTAAGCGTGCCCCTCTGTATCAGCAGGGTAGCCATTGGACCACGGCTTCGATCCAGTTTCCCTTCGATAACCACACCGGAGGCCAGCCGATCGGGATTGGCTCTTAGATCAGACAGGTCGGCCACCAGGAGGATCATCTCCAGAAGGGTTTCAATCCCGGTCTTCTCCTTGGCAGAGGTTAAGACGCAGACAGTGTCGCCCCCCCAATCTTCGGGAGCGAGGTCAATGTCGGACAACTGCTGCATGACCCGGTCAGGGTTAGCGTTGGCCTTATCAACCTTGTTCAAGGCCACAATAATGGGAACTTGAGCAGCTCTGGCATGGTCCAAAGCCTCAGTAGTTTGGGGCATCACCCCATCGTCAGTTGCTATCACCAGCACAGCAATATCGGCCGCCTGGCCACCACGGGCCCGCATGGCGGTGAAGGCCTCATGGCCAGGTGTGTCAATGAAAGTGATTTTTCGATCGTCTTTAGACACTTGATAGGCACCGATATGTTGGGTTATTCCCCCTGCTTCGGTCGAAACAACATCGGTCTGCCGAATGACATCGAGAAGGGATGTCTTTCCATGATCAACATGGCCCAGGATCGCCACCACCGGTGGGCGAGGCTGTAGTTTGCCCAGATCCTCCTCATCGTAGACCGGTTTCTTAATGACCGGTTTGGGTGGAGCTTCCTCTGCGGCCACTTCCCCCGTCTCTGCCCTAACGGTGAATCCCAAATCCTCCGCGACAATAGTGGCTGTTTCATAATCAACTGGTTGGTTTATGTTGGTCATTATGCCATTGGCCATCAGTTCCTTGATGACGTCAATGGGGCTGATCCCCATCAACCGGGCCAGGTCGCGGACAGTGATGACGTCTGGTATCTCGATAGTCTGAACCCCAGTTCCAGCCGGTGCAGCCTTCGTTCTGTCGTGGTTGACCTCGGCAGTTATATGTTCTTGTTCGGCTGTTTGAGTACTGTCTCTCTTCTTGGCCATCGTTCTATTCCCCCTTCAGTGGTTCGTAGTGAGCGCAGTTCGCCCAGGGCATCAGCCCCTTCTAGGCGGGCAAGAACCTTCACTACGAACAGAAACGGTGATCTCATTCGATTCTCACTTTTGCACTCGTGCAGAAATAGTATCCCGGCAGCACAAAGATAGCGCTCCAGGCAAATCCTTGGACCGATATCAAGCATTGGGAAGCCGTACAGGGTCTTAGGCCCGCACGACCATTATCTTGTCAGCGCGGGGGCAAGTAATCTTCTGGGGTAGGCTGAAGGTCGAATATCCGGAAGGGGGGATCAGAGGGGATGATGTCAGGGGAATCTCTCCACCGTCAACTCACGCGCGAGCCATGATTGTCCCCCTTCGCCCCCCAGGGCCCTGTCTGTGCATCTGATACATCCCTGTGGCTGGGCAGTCCCTATCCTTTCTCAATCTCTTTAGCCGCTTGGCCGTGTGTGTCTCTAGCCAAAGCCTGGCTGAATTCCTGCAAGGCGATCCGATCCTCAGACGTCATGGTGACTTTCAGGGCACGCTCCAACCGCCCCTTTGCCAAACCACTTTCCCAACACACCTGCGCCAGGCAAAGATATGCTCCCCGTCCTGCTGCCTTTCCTGTCTCATCAATACGAACCTCGCCCTCTGGCGTCCGCACGATACGAATCATCTCGCGTTTGGGGCGAACCTGGCGGCAACCAACACAAGTTCGTTGAGGCACACGTCTTCGGCGAGGGTCACTCATCCAGTTCCTCCAGTTCCTCGTCGTCCTCGTCATAGTCGTCGCTCACGTAACCACGCTCCTGTTCCCACTTCTCCAACTCCCTCTGCCAATCATCCTGCCTTCGTCCCGGCTTACGTTCGCGGCGGATCACGACTTCACCAAGGTCTTCATCGTAGACCAACCTTCCTCTGCGCTTCTTAGCTTTCTTTTTCTTCTTGTCCTTCTTGCCGTAGAATTCTATCTCTTCTTCCTCCTCGGCAAGTTCTTCGGGGATGGTCCATTCTTCTACTTCAAAGATAGCCTCCACCATCTTCTCTTCGACCGGCTCAGGAGCGGCTGCGGTTGGCTCCTCTTCGTGGGGCTCCTCCGCTACGGTTGCCGGTTCTGCTGCTTCCTCTTCTCCCTCGGCCACAGGTGCCTCAACCTCAGCCGCCTCTTTGACGGCTTCCTCCAAGATGGCCTCCGCTTCTGCCAGGACAGCTTCGGCTGCTTCCACTGCCGCTTCTTCCTCGATGAGAGCCTCTTCGGCCTCCGCTGCCTCAGCCTCTTCTTCGGCCTTGCGCAGGGCCAGTTCGGCTGCCTCGGTAGCGTTAATGATGTCAATGCGCCAATTCGTCAGTTTGGCGGCCAGCCGGGCGTTCTGCCCTTCCTTGCCGATGGCCAGGGAGAGTTGGTTGTCCGGCACAACGACGGTGGCCGTTTTGCCCTCTTCTTCGGTCTCGGCCAGCTCGACGCTGATCACCTTTGCTGGGCTGAGGGCATTGGCGATGAAGACTCTCAAATCTGGATCCCATTCTATCACATCTATCTTTTCGCCGTTCAACTCGTGGACAATGTTCTGGATCCTGAAGCCTCGCATGCCAACGCAAGAACCGACCGGGTCTATCCCCGCCTGGCGGGCAGCAACAGCCACTTTAGAGCGGGAACCAGCTTCACGGGCGATGGCTTTGATCTCCACTGTGCCGTTGTAGATCTCCGGCACCTCCAGTTCCAGCAGACGCCGTAACAGGTCACGGTGCGTGCGTGAGACATAAATCTGCGGACCTTTGTTTGTCTTCGCTACCTCATAGACGTAGGCTCGCACCCGCTGTCTGAGGTGGTATCGTTCACCTGATATCTGCTCTGCCCGCGGCAGGATAGCTTCAGCCCTACCAAGGTTCAGGATAACAGCGTTGGTCTGAATGTTCTGCACCTGACCGTTGATGATGTCCCCTTCGCGCTCAGCGTACTCCTGATAGATGGTGTCTCGCTCCGCCTCACGGATGCGCTGCAGGATGACCTGTTTGGCTGTCTGAGCTGCGATGCGCCCGAATTCCTTGGGTGTTACCTCAATTCGCGCTATCTGACCAATCTCGATCTCAGGGTCCAAAGCCGTGGCTTCCTCCAGGGAGATCTGTAGGCGCTCATCCTCGACCTCCTCCACGACCTCCCTTTCGGCGAAGACCTGGGCCTTGCCAGCGGTGTCTATCTTCACACTGATGTTCTGGCCGGCACCATAGTCCCTCTTGTAGGCCGAGATCAAAGCAGCCTCCACAGCCTCCAAGACGACCTCCGGCGGTAGATTCCGCTCCGAAGCCACATATTTTAAGGCAGTGGCAAAATCGCTCTTCATTCTCCTTTCAGGCCCTCCTCAGTTCTGTCCTTCATCACGGTTCACTGCGCTGTAGCCTCGACTGACTCTTCTGGATAAAATAAAAGTGGGGGCTTCCCACTTTGTGAAAGAGAACGGCTCAGCTTTAATTAGTATATCACCTTTTAAGGGAAAATGCAAATGATATTTTTCTCCTTGATTTGACAAGGACAAACCAAATCCCTAGAATGAATGGGTCTGACTTTATTCTTCTGACGAGAGGTGTAGATGATAATCGAAAGAGTAGTGGCCGGCCCTTTTCAGGTGAACTGCTACCTCGTCGGCTGCGAGGAGACAAAAGAAGGGATAATCATTGATCCCGGTGCTGAAGGTGACCGTATTCTGGGGGAGGTAGAACGCCTTGATCTAAACATTGTTTACATAATCAATACTCACGGCCACATTGATCATATCTCCAGCAACAAGGAGGTAAAGGAAGGCACCGGTGCTCCTCTAGCCATCCATCAGGCTGATGCTCCCCTGTTGACCGCGCCGCCTGACAGCTTTGCCCTGATGTTTGGGCTCAACACCGACAGCCCGCCGGCTGACCTCCTTCTGAAGGAGGGGGACACGGTTCAATTTGGCAACCATTCTTTGGCGGTGTTGCATACTCCAGGTCACAGCCGGGGCGGGATCTCCCTGGTGGGGGACGGCCTGGTCTTCACCGGTGATGCGCTGTTCAACATGGGGATCGGGCGTACCGACCTGCCGGGCGGCGATTATCACACGCTGATCAAGAGCATCAAGAGCAAACTTCTCACCCTACCTGACGAAACGGTGGCCTATCCTGGCCACGGCCCTTCCACCACCATCGGTCGGGAGAAACGGGTTAATCCCTTCATTCCCTGATGGAATGAACCGAGGCAAGAACTTTTGGATTCAGCGGCTATTTTCCCAGGGAAATCGTCCTGCCATTCCAACATGAATTGCCTCGGTTCATTGGGACTCAACCGGGTGGGGTGTTGTCGTAGCGAAGTTCCATAACGCCAACCCCTGTTTTTCTCTTACCCCAACGTACTTCTTGGTCACGATGGCCTGTCCCCGCGGGCTGAGGACAAAGTTTATGAAGCTCTGCGCTTCAGGATCAGGTTCATTGGGAGTGACCAACAGGAGGGGGCGGGTTAAGGGATACCGCTCCTGGGCCACCGTCTCCCGGTTTGGCTCAATCCCCTCCACAGCCACTGCTCTAACCCCTTCACCGAGCCATCCCATGGATACGTAACCTATAGCCGTGGGGTGGGTGGCCACGAACTCGACCACGGCCTGGCTGCCAGGCATGATGACTGCCATTGGGATCACCCTTTTGCCTTGCATGACCTGGACCTCAAAGACCTCCCGTGTCCCCGAACCATCCTCTCGGCTAACGACCTGAATCTCCCCTGCTTCCCCACCCAACTCACTCCAGTCCAGTATCTGCCCGGTGAAGATGTTCCTTATCTCTGCCAGAGCAAGCCTTCTCACCCTGTTGTCCTCGTTGACAATGATGGTTAGGCCATCATAGGCGATGGTCCTGGCTCTCAGACCGCTTGCCTCCCCCCCGGTCAGGTCCCAGGAGATCATGCCAATTTCCACCTGGTCCTTCCGCACGGCTTCGAGGCCAAAGCGCGACCCTCCCCCCTTAGTGTCAATGGTAGCATAGTGGTGGGCCTCCTCGTAGGCCCGGGCCAACTCCTGAACCAGCGGCAGCATGGAGGTGGAGCCGGCCAGGGTGAGATGGACCGGTGGGTGAGGCTCGACTCCGCCGCAGGCGATGATCGCCAGGAGCGGAAACAGCAGGCGGAGCAGGAGTTGGCGCCTGGAAAGGGTTGCACCGGCAGAGGAGGGACAGCGGAGAAAGGGAATCAGCATTGACAGAACCTCAAAGGAGTATGAGCAGAAGGGCTATGGCTCCAACCGCCCAACAGTAGGCAGCAAAGATGTACAGCTTCCCCTGTTGAAGGTAACTTAACAGGAGCTTGATGCCCAAGTAGCCACTGATGGCCGCTGCCACGAAACCGACGATCAAAGGTGGGATCTGAGTGTGAGGGGTTGAAGGGGCGGCTAGATCTTTCAGTTTCAGCAAGCCGGCGGCTAGGATGATGGGGGTGGCCAGCAGGAAGCTGTAGCGGGCCGCCACCTCACGGTTCAGGCCCCTGAAAAGCCCCATAGCGATGGTCGCCCCCGAGCGTGAGATACCGGGGGCGATAGCTACTGCCTGGGCCAGGCCGATGAGCACCGCGTCCAACCAGCCTATCTGCTGCATGGAGCGGTGGCGACTGCTCAACCGTTCGCTGGTCAACAACAGGGCACCGGTGACCAGGAGCAGGCCAGCCACCCAGAGCGGAGCGCTGAAGAGGGCTTCGAAAAAGTCCTCGAACAGGAGCCCCAGGAGTGCCGCTGGGATCGTCCCCACCAGGATCAACCAGGCCAACTTTCGCTGGGGATCGGGGTTGAGGGTGCGCTCCCTGAGGCTGGCCCACCAGGCCACGACCAACTCTGCCAGGTCCCGTCGAAAGTAGGTCACCACAGCCACCAGAGTGCCCAGGTGCAGGGTAGTGTCGAAGGCCAATCCGAAGTCCGGCCAGTGAAGAAGCCAGGGCACCAGCACCAGGTGGGCGGAGCTGGAGATGGGCAGGAATTCAGTGGCCCCCTGCACGAGGCCCAGAACCAGTGCTTGAAGCATGGTCATTAGAAAAAGCTACCCATACAGCCCCGCGGTGAGACTTCGTCGAGCCCTTCGGCTCCGCTCAGGACAGGCTCAGTCGAGACGCGGGACGAACCGCTCATGCAGTTTCGATCTCCGAAAAGACTTCGCTGACAGGGCCCAAAGGTCCCCCCAAGAGCGGCGAACGAAGCTCGTCCTCTACCCCGAAGAGGCCAGTCCGGGTGTAAACCTCACCTCTCAGGGCCAGAATCTCCACCGTCTTCGCCACTGGGTCCACCAACCAGTACTCTGGCACCCCGTACTTGGCATACAGTTTCCGCTTGAGGGTTCGGTCCAATTTCTCGGTGTGAGGGGAGAGGATCTCGATGACCAGGTCCGGGGCCCCGGAGATGTTCTTTTCAGTGATGAGGTGGCGACGGCCCTTGGAGATGAAGAAAAGGTCGGGCTGAACTACGTCCTCCTGGGAGAGGACCACGTCGCAAGGGGCAAGGAAGACCTCCCCCAAGGCATGGACCGTCACGAAAGCTCTCAGCAGAGAGTGGAGAATTCCCACTACCCTTTGATGATTTGGGCCTGGAGCAGGGACTATGTAAACCTCCCCTTCGATGATCTGATACCGCTTGCCGTCGTCGGGAAGCAGCAGATAGTCTTGGTAGGTGAACTTGGGCACTTCAGGGGCTCTTACCGTGGTCATTATCCGCGCCTCCTCGCATGTCAAAGGCACCTTAACTGAGTCGCTACAACAACCATCCTATCACAACCGCAGGACAAGGTCAAATGAAGGTTGACTCCACCAGGAATCCCTCCTTGAACTGGACGAATTTCCCGAGCAGAATCGCCTCTCTTGTCTGCCTCATGAGGTCAAATAGAAAATGCAGGTTGTGCAGAGTGGCCAGGTGAATGCCCAGGATCTCCTTGGCCTTGATCAGGTGGCGTAAATAGGCCCGTGAGAAGTGTTGGCAGGCATAGCAACCACAGTCCTCTTCGATAGGCAGGGGATCGTCGGCGAAGCGGGCGTTGCGCAGGTTGAGACGTCCCTCTTTGGTGAAGACAGCCCCGTTGCGCCCCAGGCGGGTGGGGAGGACGCAGTCGAACATATCAACCCCTTCGGCCACCCCCGCCAGGAGGTCTTTCGGAGTGCCAACCCCCATCAGATAGCGTGGCTTGTCCGCGGGCAGGAGGGGCACCGTGATCCCCAACATCTGGTGGGTGAGATGCTTGGGTTCCCCTACGCTCAGCCCTCCGATGCCATACCCTGGGAAATCCAGGCTGGCCAGGTGCTGGGCGCTCTGGCAGCGCAGGTCGGGGAATATCCCCCCTTGAACGATGCCGAACAGGGCTTGGTCACTGCGTTGTTGGGCGGCCAGACAGCGCTCGGCCCAGCGGTGGGTGCGGGCCAGGGCGGTCTCGTTGTAAGCTCTGTCGAAAGGGAGGGGACATTCGTCGAGAGCCATGATGATGTCGGCCCCCAGCAGTTCCTGGGTCTCGATGGCCTTCTCCGGGGTAAAGAGGTGCTCTGAGCCATCCAGATGGGAGCGAAAGAGGACCCCCTCGGCATTAACCTGGCGTAGGTCCTCCAAGCTGAAAATCTGAAAACCACCGCTATCGGTCAGGATGGGGCCGTCCCACCCCATGAAGCCGTGCAGCCCTCCCAGCTTAGCCACGATCTCCGCGCCGGGCCGCAGATAGAGGTGGTAAGTGTTGGCCAGGATCAGGGTGGCCCCCACCTCTTTCAGTTCTCGGGGGGCCACACCCTTGACCGTGCCCTGGGTGCCCACCGGCATGAAGACGGGGGTTGGCACAGGGCCGTGGGGGGTGTGGAGTAAGCCCGCACGCGCTCCTGTCTCTGGACACGATTTGATGACTTCGAAGAAGAAGTTTGACAAATGATAACCTCTAATTTATCATATCTGCGTTTTGAGTTGGCAGCCTGGGAGGTTGCTTCTCGAAAGAAAACCACCCCTGTCAAAGGGGTGGTTCACGAAGCGTCTCTTCACCTCGGCCGATGTTCTCGCATCTCATCCGGCTGTAATTATTTGAGTCTGGCTAAAATCTGTGGAGGAGTGGAGCCTTCAGGCGGATAAAACCGGCTCACCTGTCCTGGCGCACAGGTGCCAGGGAAAGCCTCGACTCCCACAAGTTTTGGCCACGCTCTAATTATTTAACGCACGCTGCAGGTGCTGCAACTTGTGGGAACGGCGCAGGTGCTGCAAGCCCCTCCACCGCTTATCCGTTGCCTTTCACCGTCACTTCCTTTGCTGACGGCGGCGAAGAGGGAGATCACCCGTTTAGCCCCTGTTCCCTGACAATGGGTGCAGTCAATGGGATCGTCGGCCTGGCTGAAGCTGCGCAAAGCATCGAACTTTGTCTCACAGTCGGGACAGTAATATTCATAAAGGGGCATTTTACGTCTCCAGATTTATTTGAACAGCCTCTATATTTTAATCCACACTGCTTGATTGGTCAAGAAGGGGAGGTAGACCTTGAAGGAGCTAACGGACCGCGCCCTGAATCTGGCTCAAACCAGGGGCGCCAGCTATGCTGATATGCGCGTCGTGCAGCGGGAGAGGCAGCATGTTGTGGTCAAGAACGGGGTGGTGGAAGCGCTGTCCCATGACGAGGATCAGGGTTTCGGTGTGCGGGTGGTGGTGGATGGGGCCTGGGGCTTCGCCTCCAGTTCCCGTCTGACGGGGGAAGAGGTTGATGAGGTGACAGCCCTGGCCATCCAGATCGCCAAGGCCAGCGCTTTGGTGAAGACCAGGGATGTGGACCTTGGTCCCTCGGCAGTGCACAGGGATACCTACCGTACTCTGGTTGAGATTGACCCCTTTCAGGTTCCCTTGAGTGAGAAGGTTGATCTCCTCCTGGCCGCCGACAAGGAGATGCGGCGGGCGAAGGGGATAACGGTTACCGAGGGGAATCTGGCCTTCATCCGCGAGAGGAAGACCTTTGCCAGTACAGAGGGGAGTTTCATTGAGCAGGAGATCATCGAGTCGGGGTGCGGTTTGGAGGCCACAGCGGTGGGAGAGGACGAGGTCCAGAACCGTTCCTACCCCAATGCCTTCGGTCGCCATCAGGGGACGGCCGGATACGAGTTGGTGAAGGACGCTGACCTGGTGGGGAACGCTCAACGGGTGGCGGAGGAGGCGGTCGCCCTTCTCTCGGCCAAGCAGTGCCCCAGCAAGGTGACAACCCTCATCCTGGATGCGACTCAGTTGGCCTTGCAGGTGCACGAATCGTGTGGCCACCCTATTGAGTTGGACCGGGTGCTGGGTACCGAGGCCTCCTACGCCGGCACCAGCTTCCTGACGCTGGAGAAGCTGGGCCAGCTCCGCTACGGCTCGGACCTGGTGAACATCACGGCCGATGCCACCATTCCTGGCGGTTTGGGCACCTTTGGCTACGACGATGAGGGTGTGCCGGCCCAACGCACACCCATAGTCAAGGACGGCATTTTCGTGGGCTACCTCACCTCCCGTGAGACAGCGGCCCAGCTTGGACAGACGAGCAACGGAGCCATGCGCGCTGATGGTTGGAACCGCCTGCCCCTCATCCGCATGACCAACATCAACCTGGAGCCGGGAGAGTGGGACTTTGACGACCTCATCGCCGACACCGACGAAGGGATCTACATGGAGATGAACAGGAGCTGGAGCATTGACGACAAACGGCTCAACTTCCAGTTTGGCACCGAGGTGGCCTGCGAGATCAAGAAGGGCAAGCTGGGTGATTTGCTCAAAAACGCCACCTATACCGGCATCACGCCGCAATTCTGGGGCTCCTGCGATGCCATCTGCAATGAGAAATACTGGAAGGTGTGGGGCACGCCCAACTGTGGCAAGGGTGAGCCGGGCCAGGAAGCCCACGTGGGCCACGGCACAGCTCCGGCGCGGTTCCGGAATGTGCAGGTAGGGGTGATGCGTTAGGGGGTAGGGATCGGGGATTAGGGATTGGGGGTGTGGCATGGCGGTGAACTATCGCGACATGCCACATCCCTAATCCCTACCTACAAGGAGATGCTATGCTCGGAGAAACTGAAATTCGTAAGATCACCGAACAAGTCCTGGCGATTTCCACCGCCGACCAGACGGAGGTTCTCTTTTGGGGTGAGGAGAGTCAGTTGACCCGCTTCGCTAATTCCGCCATCCACCAGAACGTGGCCGAGGCGAATACGGAGGTGCGGGTGCGGGTTGTGTTGGGTAAGAAGATTGGGGTGGCCTCCACCAACGAGCTTGGTGCTGAGGCCCTGGAGCGGGTGGTGGAGACGGCCACCACTGTAGCTGCTCTACAACCGGATAACCCCGATTTCAAATCGTTGCCGGGGCCGGCTGCCATAGCGGAGGGGAAGGCCTACGTGGAGGCTACAGCCAGTGCCACCCCCGAGCAGCGCGCTCACAGGGTGGGAGCGATATGCAGACAGGCCAGGGACAAAGGTCTAAACGCGGCGGGGGCCTTCAAGACAGGCTGCTACGAGATTGCCGTGGCCAACTCCCTGGGCCTGTTCGCCTACCATCCGGCTACGGTGGCTCACCTGAACACAGTCATCATGTCTGACACCGGTTCCGGCTTCGCCAGCCGGGTGGCCGTGGATGTGAGGGAGATTGACGCTGAAGCGGTGGGGACAGTGGCGGTAGACAAGGCCCTGCGCAGCCGTAATCCTGTGGAGATCGAGCCGGGGGAGTACACCGTCATCTTAGAGGAGGAGGCGGTCAACGATATGGTCTTCTTCCTGGGCTACATGGGTTTCGGGGCCCGGCAGGTACAAGAAGGTCGAAGCTTCATGTGTGGGAAGTTCGGGGAAGAGATAGTGGACCGGAACATCTCCATCTGGGACGATGGCCTGGACCAGGTCGGCCTGGTTATGCCCTTCGACTTCGAGGGGGTACCCAAACGGCGGGTGGATCTCATCAAGAACGGGGTGGCCGAGGGGGTGGTGTACGACAGCTACACCGCAGGCAAAGAGGAGGGCAAGAAATCAACCGGTCATGCCCTGCCTGCCCCCAACACCTTTGGGCCTTTCCCTTTCAATCTGTTCATGGCCAGGGGAACGGCCACTAAGGAGGAGATGTTAGCCTCGACCGAGCGGGGGATATGGGTGACTCGCTTTCACTACACCAACATCGTCCATCCTCTGAAGACCATCATCACCGGTATGACGCGGGACGGTACCTTCTTCATCGAGAAGGGGGAACTGGTCAAGCCGATCAAGAACATGCGATTTACTCAGAGCATCCTGGAGGCTCTCTCCAACGTAGAGATGGTGGGGAAAGAGGGCAAGCTGGCCAGGAAGGGCTGGTCTGGGGCGGGTAGCTACGCCCCGGCCCTGAAGATCAGCACTTTCCGCTTCACCGGCAAGACCCAGTTCTAATTCTTCTTCATCTCCTCCTCTACCAACACCCTCCTGAGAATCTTGCCCACCATGGTCTTGGGTAGCTCGGACCGGAACTCGATGTCGGTAGGAACCTTGTAGCGGGCCATGTTCTCCCGGCAGAAGTCCCTGATTTCCTCCACCGTGGCCGTCTGTCCCTCCTTGAGGACGATGTAGGCTTTAACTGTCTCCCCTCGATAGGGGTCAGGGATGCCAGCCACGCAGACCTCCTCCACCTTGGGATGCTCGTAGAGCACCTCCTCAATCTCCCTGGGATAGATGTTGAACCCGCCGGCGATGATCATATCCTTCTTACGGTCCACAATGGCGAAGTAGCCGTCCTCATCCATCTTGGCGATGTCCCCAGTATATAACCATCCAGCGCGAAGGGTGTTCTTTGTCTCCTCGGGCCTGTTCCAATAACCCTTCATCACCTGAGGGCCCTTGATCACCAACTCGCCAGTCTCGCCGACTGGCAGTTCCTTTTGGCCCGTCTCCACATCCACGATCTTGACATCTGTATCGGGGAAGGGTAAGCCGATGGTCCCTATCTTGTTTAGGCCAAAGAGGGGGTTGGCGTGGGTTACCGGGGAGGCTTCGGACAGTCCGTACCCCTCCACCAACTTGCCCCCGCTCAGCGCCTGGAATTTGGTCTGCACCTCCACGGGCAGGCCAGCCGCACCGCTGATGCAGGCCTTGATGGAGGAGAGGTCGTACTTCCCTATGTCTGGAAAGTTGTTGATGGCCACGTACATGGTCGGTACGCCGGGGAATATGGTCGGCTGGTGTTTGTCAATGTTCTTGAGCACATCCTTCAGATCCCTGGGGTTGGGGATAAGGATCATGGCCGAGCTGAGATAGATGGCGTTGTTCATGCAGGTGGTCATGCCATAACTGTGGAAAAGGGGGAGGCTGGTCAAAATCACCTCGGCACCCTCTTGAGCCTTGGCGAACCAGGCCTTGGTCTGCATGGTGTTGGCCACAAGGTTGCGGTGAGACAGTTCGGCCCCTTTGGGGACCCCGGTGGTGCCACCGGTGTACAGCAGGCAGGCGGTGTCCGAGGCTGTGACCTCAACATCTGGCTTTGTGGCCGGATACCTGGCCAGCAGGTCTTGGAACCAGTGGTCGCCAGCTTGCAGCTTTACGCGGTGTCCCTCCTTCTTCTCTTTCAGAAGGGTGAAGAGGAATTTGATAAGGGGTGGGAAGTACTCTTTGATGTTGGTGACGATGACATTCTTGAGCCCGGTATTGGCCCTCACGCCCTGCACGGTGGGGTAAAACCTGCTAAGAACGACGATCGTCTCGGCACCTGAATCCTTGAGCTGATGCTCCACCTCCCTGGCCGCGTATAAAGGGTTGAAGGGCACGACAACAGCTCCGGCCTTGAGGATGGCGTAATAGGTAATGACATATTGAGGGCAGTTGGGGAGGTAGATGGCTACCCTGTCCCCTTTTCGTATCCCCAGACCGATGAAGGCGTTGGCCAGTTGGTTGACATGATCATTCAGTTCCTTATAGGACATCCTGTTGTTCAGGAAAATGGTGGCCGTGTTGGAAGGGTACTTCCGTACTGTCTCCTCCAGGAGATGGTAGAGGGGTACATCGGGGTACGCCAGGGTCCGGGGCACACCTTCCTCATAGTGCTTGAACCAAACTCTTTCCATCTGTACCTCCTTGCATCATTTGAGATGAGAGCGGGCTCCCATACCCGCCAAATCCGGGGTGTGTGGAGGGTGTATCGAAGGACACTACGTTCAGTATATCGCAGTTGGTACCCCATGTCAATGGGCCAAAAAACCAAATATTCCCCCTGTCAGCGGCTGAGGAGCTCCCTCACCTCCTGAGGGATTCTGGTAATCTGCCCCTCACCGTCCACACAGATGTGCTTGGTGTGGCCCGTGGCCAGAACCTGTCCCGTTTCCTTCATGAGCACCTCGTAGGCAAAGGTCATGCTACGGCTGCGCAGTTCCGCCACAGAGGTTCTGACCGTGACCAGGTCGCCATACCGGGCCGGAGCCAGGAAGCGGGCCTTAACCTCGGTAACGGGGAGGAAGAATCCCTTGGCTTCGAAACTTTCGTGGTAACTTCCCCCCTTCTGCCGCATATACTCCCCTCGACCGACCTCGAACCAGATGATGAAGTTGGTGTGGTAGACCACTCCCATAGCGTCGGTCTCCGAATAGCGCACCCTTAGAGTTGTCTCGATCACATCGTTTCCTGTCATTGACCGTTTCTCCTGTGAGTGGTTGTGATGTTAGTGCGCGGCGGGGGAGAAGGCCGGCTGCGGCTCCTCCTTCAGCGGCATCCGCTGGGTCAGGACCAGCGAGATGAGCACGATAGCCACTCCAGCCAGGAAAGTAGCCTGCGGACCGTACAGTGTCCAGATCACTCCCCCTGCCGCCGGTACGAATAGGGCCGCGACGTGGTTGATAGTCTGAGCCATGGAAATATTGCTGGTGATCTCTTCTGGCGTGGCGATCTTCTGGAAATAGGTGCTAAGGGTGATGGATAGGCCAAAGAGGATGTTGTCAATGACGAACAGCAGGTAGAGGATGGGCAAGTATGATATGTAGGCGTATCCCAGGAACACCAGAGCCAGGAGGATGAAATTGACGGTGAGTATGCGTCGTTCCCCAAAACGGGACACCAGACGCCCCAACTGTTGGTAGGCATAGGTTGTCAGCAGGCTGTTGACCAGGAATAATATGGCGGTCTGTTGGGCGCTGATGCCGTGTACAGAGACCAGCAGGAAGATGGCAAAAGTGGTGAAGATGTGGCGACGGCTACCCATGAGGAAAGTCAGCACGTAGTACAGCATGTACCGTCTGCGGAAGATGATGCGCTGCTCGAAACTCACCCCCAGGCTCTTGGGTGAGCGCAGGAAGGTAACCAAGCCGCCGAGGAAGGTGACGCCCCCCGCCAGGTAGAGCAGGCCCCGGTAGCCCAGCGGTTCCACGATCAAGAAGACCATGATGGTGGCCACGACTGCGGCGAAAGAGCCGATGCTTCGTAGGCGGCCAAGCACTTTGGGCGATTCGTCCTTGGTCGCCAGCATGAGTACCACCGAAGAGCTACTGGAAAAGAAAAAGTGGAAGCCCACACTCATGACCAGAGTGCCCAGGATCAGGCTGGCGAAATCATAGGCCCATCCTG
This sequence comes from Anaerolineae bacterium, assembly GCA_046760185.1. GTDB lineage: Bacteria > Chloroflexota > Anaerolineae > JBHIDP01 > JBHIDP01 > JBHIDP01. The sequence goes on along the minus strand of JBHIDP010000022.1, from coordinate 2,608 downwards.
TGGCTGCCAGGCCAGCGCCCAGGAGCATTACACTGAGACCGAGGATATTTATCTCGGCCAGGAAGAGGGCCAGGAACCCTACCGAAAAGCCAATGAGCCCCGGAATTTCCCGCAGGGATTGAATCAACCCAATCTGGTTGGCCTGGACCCCCAATTCCTCAACGGCGAAGTTATTGAAGATGGCTCGCCACAGGTTGAAGCCGAAGAACAGTAAGAAGTTGGTAAGAAGTAGAGCCTTGTAGATATCCCTTCTGTTTTCCAAAGGGTTTCTCCTTTCGCAAATTGAGCCGTCCGATTATAGGCAACGGGCAGGTGAAAGTCAACTGAAAGTTTCAACAGACAGGAAACCCGCTACGTAAGCCCGCGGGCGGTGTCACAGCTCGCCCAGGCGGTCCTGGAGCCTTCTCCTTGTGGACAAAGCACAAGGGGGACTAGAGGTTGCAATTTCGAATCTTGCTGCTACAATAAGTAATGAACCATGCCCGAGAAGAGCAAAGCAAAGAACATAGCATGAGACTTGATCGCCGCTCCAAAATCGCATAGCTGAATTGCCGAGACGCTGGTGATCATGGACGCGAGAACGGCTCGACTGAGCCTGTCCTGAGCGGAGCCGAAGGGCTCGCCGAAGTCTTGTTCTCGGCGCTTTTCGGCAACCCCAGTGCCGTCCCGGCACCGGGACGGTGCAAGTTGCCGCCTCCACACGTTCAGTTATGCTGTTTTGGGCGTCGTTCAAAAGTCATGATAGCAAAGGAGGTGATGCTTTTCGGCGACAAGGCTTTTGGAAGCGTCCCATTTGTCAAAGGGGCGATTTTTATTGTGAACGGCAACATCTTTGGCATCTGCCTCTTCGCCGGCTGCAACAATGTCAAGGTGCCCCAGGATCACAGCTTCATCACCATGGCCAAGGAATTGGCGAAGAAGAACGTCCTGCTCCTGGCCACCGGCTGCGGGGCGGGGGGCTTTGCCCGCCACGGGCTCCTCACTCCGGAGGCGACGGGGGAGTACGCCGGCGACGGGCTCAAGGCTGTGCTCACCGCCGTGGGGGAGGCGGCAGGACTGGAAGGCCCCTTGCCTCTCGTCTTGCACATGGGAAGTTGCGTGGACAACTCCCGGCCCGTCGATGTAGCCGTGGCCGTGGCCAACAAGCTGGGCGTTGACGTGGACAAGCTGCCCGTCGTGGCCAGCGCCCCAGAGGCGACCACGGAGAAGGCCATCTCCATCGGCACTTGGGCCGTGGCCGCTGGCCTACCAACACACGTCGGCGTGGTGCCGCCGGTGCTGGGCAGCTCCTTGGTGGCCGAGGTACTGACCAAGACAGTCAAGGACCTCTTCGGTGGCTACTTCATCGTGGAGACGGATCCCGTCGCTGCAGCCGAGAAGCTGGTCGAGGCCATCGAGGAGCGGCGCAAGGGATTGGGGTTGGGGTAAAAGGAGGTTCCTGATGAAAGAGATATTCATACGATTGGATAGATGCCTCGCCTGTAAGACCTGCGAGTTGGCCTGCGCCGTGGAGCACTCGACCTCAAAGAACCTCTTCGCCGCCATCGCCGAGACGCCGAGGCCGCGTTATCGCCTCTACGTCGAGCAAGCCGAGGAGCGCAAGGTACCCATCCTCTGTCGTCACTGCGACCCGGCGCCCTGCCTCGATGCCTGCATGAGCGGAGCCATCTATCGAGACGTGACGAGGGGTGTGGTCGACGCAAGGGATGAGAGGTGCGTGGGCTGCTGGATGTGCATCATGGTCTGCCCCTACGGCGTCGTCGGGCGCAGGAGAGAGGAGCGGATCGCCGTCAAGTGCGACCTCTGTCCAGACCAGGAGACGCCAGTCTGCGTCACTTCCTGCCCGACGAAGGCGCTGGTCTACGCCGAGGCTGAGGAGTTTGCCAAGCTCGTCCGCCAGGAGGCGGCGGCCACTGTCTCCAAGAGCGTGGAGGGGGGGTGAGCGATGCGCTATTGTATCATCGGCAACGGCGCGGCCGGCGTCACCGCCGCCGAAACGATCCGTAGCCTGGACCCAGCGGGCAACATTACCATCATCTCCGACGAAGCCCTTCCCGTTTACTCGCGCTGTCTTATACCCGACCTCATCTCCGGCGAGATGTCCGAGGAGGAGTTGCTCCTCCGCCCGGAGGACTTCTATGAGGCTCAGGGGATCGAGGCCCTTCTGAGGAGGGTAGTGAGTATAGGGCCGGAGGAGAACTGCGTCACCCTGGCCGATGGCCAGGAAATCGCCTACGATAAGCTTCTGCTCGCCACCGGCGGCTCTCCCATCATCCCCGAGATCGAGGGAATTGACGTCTCGGCTGAGCCTTCGTCCCGAGACTTCGTCGAGCTCAGTCGAGACGCTCAGGCCGAGGGGCTCGACGAAGCCCGAGAGGGCGTCTTTGGGCTGCGCACCATCGAGGGCGCCAGGCGGATCATGGCCGCCAGCGAGGGGGTGGAGAGGGTGGTGGTCATCGGCGGCGGGATGATCGGCTTGCGTGCCGCCTTTGCCCTACACAAACGAGGGCTGACGGTGACGGTGGTGGAGATGCTCCCCCGTGTCTTGCCCCGACAACTAGATGATGTGGCAAGCCAGATCATGAGTCAGGCCATCAAGACCGAAGGA